>VBJI01000127.1 GCA_005880875.1 Chloroflexota bacterium | reverse complement strand
GCGATCACGGTCTTTCCCGAGCTCGTCGGGGCCGAGACCAGCACGCCCTGGTGGGCCTCGAGCTTCTCGATTGCCTCGATCTGAAAGGGATCCAACGGCCACGGCAGCGTGGCCTGAAAGGCATCGATCAACGACTGCGGTGACGCGCTCACCGATTGGCTCACGTTGAGCCCATGCTACTTAGCGGCGGCGGTCGTCAGGTAGAGATCAGCGGCGCTTGAGCGGACCGACCAGCTCGGCGGTCGCCGCCCGGTCGCGATCCTTCAGCCAGCGCAGGCGAGTGGCTTCCACCTCGTCGGTGTAGCGCTGCCGGCAACGCCGCATCGCTTTGGCCACCGCACTGCGAACCAAGGGCTCGGGTCCTTTCGCCAGTCGTTCCAGGATCGACTTGGCCGCGGGCCAGTGAAAGGACCCGATGGCACTGGAGAATGCCATCGCGACATTCCAGCGCACCATCTGATCCCGGTCACGGGACCATTCCCGCAGACTGCGCAGCGTCTCCTTTGGGTCGACGCGCAGGAGGGCGTCGCCGATGGTATAGGGACCGAGGTTGCGGCGCACGTACGCTTCCGGGTCGCGCAGCAGGGGTTGCAGCAAGGCGAGCAGGTCCGGCACCCGCTCCGGATGGTCACGGCGGGCGGCGTACTTGACGGCCAGGACGACGGCCCGGCGAAGATTCTCCGACTTTGAGTTGCGAAAGACTTCGAGACGCGGGCGGATGCGATTGAAATCGCGGTCGAGCAGCGAACCCAGCAGACCACCGGCGGCCTCCCGCACCTCCCAATGCGGGTCTTCGGCGAGTTGTTCCGCTGTCCGCAGGACACCGGCGGGATCAATCGGGTAATGGCTGGCCAGTAACAGGCAGGCCACCTGCCGGCCGGTCGGCGAGGGCGAGGTGGCCAGCGCATCGATCCAGCGCATGACCCGCCCGCTCTGCTCGGCGAGCGCCATTGCCAGCCGTTCGCCGACCTGCTGGCGCAACGCGGCCGGGCTACCCGGGCGTCCGTGGTGGAGTTGGCCGTCGAGGGCGGCGACGACCGCGGTCGGATCATCGCGGGCCAACGCGGCCAGGACGGCGGACAGGGGCCCCTGCTCGACGGTGCCGATCTCGTCGGCCTGGGTCGCCGGGTTCATGTGCTCAGAATCTCGATGTGGTGCTGGTGCAGGACGGCGCCTCCATTGTGATCCTCGGCGAAATCGACCACCTTGCTCATGACTTCGTTGGCGTGCCGGCTGTCGTTGGTGGCGCAGGTCACGCCGATCGACAGGATTTGCCACCGGTCAAGCGCCGCCACCTCGGCCACCGACACGTTGAATCGATTGCGGATTTGTTGCACGATGGAGCGGCTGACCTGGCGTTTCCCTTTGAGGCTATGGTTTTCGGGCAATTGGAAGATGAGCTCGCAGGTGCCCACAACCATGGCTGTGCCCCTAAGGATACGTAACGACTCGTCAAATACCCATGGAATCGGGAAAACTTCTCTTATAGTGGCGGCATGAACTCAGCCGTTCGCGCTCCCGAGCCGGCTGCCGAGTCGACCGGACGGCCCGAGACGGTCCCGGCGCTTTTCCAGCGGACCGCGGCGCAGCGGCCGGATGCGGCGGCGCTGTTCTTCAAGGCCGGCCAGCGCTGGGTCCCCATCACCTGGGCCGAGTACGCGCGCGCGGTGAGCCGGTTGGGTAATGCCCTGCTCGCGGAGGGCCTTCAGCCCCGGGACCGAGTCGCCGTCTGGTCGGCCAACCGGCCGGAATGGCAGATCACCGACCTGGCGATCCTGCACGCCGGACTCGAAACCGTCGCCATCTACCAGACGCTGGCACCGGACCAGGTGAAGTACCTATTGAGTCACTCCGAATCAAAGGTCCTCGTCGTCGACGATCGCAAGCTCCTCGAGCAGGTCGTGGCCATGCGATCCGACCTGCCGCTGCTCCAGCGCGCCATCCTGATCGAGGGCAGCGCGCCTGAGCTGGACGACTGGGTCATTAGTTGGGAGCAGGCGTTGCGACGGGGCGACGATTTTGGCCGCGGGCGACCGGGGCTGCTCGTCAGCCGCTGGCAGGCGCTCGAGCCCGATGACACCGCCAGCCTGATCTATACCTCGGGCACCACCGGCGTTCCCAAGGCGGCCATCCTGACCCATCGAAACCTGACCTGGACCGCGACCGCCACCCTGCAGTGTTTCCGTGGCGACGCGAGCGATCGGGTCGTCTCCTATCTGCCGCTGGCCCACATCCTGGAGCGGGTCGTGAGTCACCTGAGACAGCTATGCACCGGCTGCCAGGTGTACTTCTGTCCCACGGTCGACAAGGTGATGGAAGTCGTCCACGAGGTCCATCCGACCTACTTCACCTCGGTACCGAGGCTGTGGGAAAAGATTTACGCGGGAATCCGGGACAGGATGGACCGGGTCGGCGGCCCCCGACGCCTGATCCGTGACTGGGCCCTTTTGATGGGCGCGCGGCGGACGGCCGCCTACGAACGAGGCAAATCCCCGTCGCCGCTGATCGCCTGGCAATGGTCCCTGGCCGACCGGCTCGTGTTCCGAAGCATTCGGGAGACGCTCGGCTTCGACAAGATCCAGATCTGCGTGAGCGGCTCCGCCGCCGTCTCGCCCGACATGCTGCGATTCTTCTACGGGCTCGGCATCGAGATCCTCGAAGGCTACGGCTTGACCGAAACCACGGCGCCGGCCACGTTCAACCGGCCGGGGAAGGCTCGCTTCGGCACGGTTGGTCTGCCGCTGCCGGGGGTCGAGGTTCGCATCGCGAGCGATGGCGAGATCATGGTGAAAGGCGGCAACGTCTTTGGCGGGTACTACAAGGACCCAAAGGCGACGCATGAAGAGCTGGTCGACGGTTGGCTCAAGACCGGGGACATTGGCGAGCTCGACAAGGACGGCTACCTGAAGATCACCGATCGCAAGAAAGACCTCTTCAAGACCTCGGGCGGAAAATACGTGGCGCCGGGAGCGATGGAGACCCAGCTGCGTAGCCACCGTGGCATCGGGCAAGCGGTCGTGCTTGGGGACGGCCGGCCCTTCGTCGCCGCGCTGATCACGCTCGACCGCGACGCTGGCGAGACCCGTGGCGCGAGCGACGCCGGCGTCAAGCGGCTGGTGGATGAGGCGATTGCCGAGGTCAACCGTGAGCTCTCGCATCCAGAGCAAATCAAGAAGTGGAGGATCCTCGACGCCGATTTCGTCGTCGGCGACGAGCTGACCCCCAGCATGAAGGTCAAGCGCAAGCGAATCGCCGAGAAGTACGGCTCGGATATCGAAAGCCTGTACGCGGAGAAGAAGACCCCTTAACGCCTCGGTTCAGTCGGGGGCACGCGCGGGTGAGCTTTCAGGTCACGGATGAATTCGAGAAGGCTCCTCCCCCGAATCCGGTCGTACTCCGGACCTGCGATCGGCTCTCGTTGGACGATGGTCCAGCGTTGCCCGCGGAGGAATGCGTGCCAGTCGCTGCCGCCGTCGCCGCCAAAGACCACGATGTCAGAAAAGTATTGCTGCAGGTATGGAGCCGTGTTGTGAAACCGAATGTCCTCGAGGGCAAAGATTCGGAGGTAATCCTCGCCCCACCAACCCTCTCCGCCGTCACAGAGCGTGAAGAACTCAACCAGGTCAGGCGGAAATTCGAAATCGATCTGTCGCTCGGTTTCACGGATCGCCTCGAGTGTCGCGGGTGGATTCCCCTCCAGCGCCGTCCGTAGCGCAATCAACTCGGGCTCTGGATCCAGGTTAACGGACTCGCAAGTAGGGATTGCCGATCCGCTCGGCGCCGATCGTCGTGTTCGGGCCGTGGCCCGGATAGACGACCGTATTGTCGGGCAGTGTCAGCAGCTGGCCGTGAAGGCTGAGCAGCATCTGCGGCGGGCTCGAGCCCGGCAAATCGACCCGGCCGATCTTGCCCGCCGTCAGCGTGTCGCCGGTGAAGACATGATTGCCGACCCTGAAGCAGAGACCGCCCGGCGTGTGGCCAGGCGTGGGTAGCACCTCGAGCGTAAAGGCGCCGAATGGCAGCGTATCGCCCCCAGCCAGGTAGCGATCCGCCGACTTCAGCTGGGCGGTCGCGTCCGCGAGGTGCATCGCCGTCGGGGCCTGGGTCGCCGCCTTCACGTCCTCCTTCGCGCCGGTATGCCCGGGATGGGCGTGAGTGAAGCAGATCCAGCGGACCAGCAGACCGCGCAGCTGACCCACGATTTTCGGCGCGTCACCGCCCGGATCGATCACGATCGCCTCCTTGCTGTCGGCGCAGGCGACGACGTAGCAATTCGTGTCCTTCTCCCCCACGTGCACCTTCTGGATCGAAAGGCGGGCCATGTTTTCAAGGTTAGTTTGAGCCCCACCCCGACCTTTCCCCGCGGGTGGGGGAGGGAGATGCACTTGCTACCCTTTTAGGGATGGCTGACCCCCGCCAGGTTGTCAAGTACACCTTCGTCAAAGTCGATCCCGCGCTGCTGGCCTGGCCGCTCGACCAGCGGCAGGCCGCTGCCGAGGAATTCGCGCAGCTGCTGGATGCGCGGGCCGGCTCCGGAACGCTGCTCACCTACAGCACGGTCGGGCTCCGGGGCGATTGCGACCTGCTGATCTGGCAGGCGGCGGACAGCGTGGAGGTGATCCAGGGCGCCGAATCGCGGTGGCGGGCGACCCAGCTCGGGCCGCACCTGGCGGTCGCGCATTCGTTCCTGGCGATGATGCGGCCGTCGCCCTACCTGGGCCGCCATCGACACCCAGACCAGGAAGGACTCCGCACCCGCCTGAGGCCCGCCGGCGGGCGCTACCTCTTCGTCTACCCGATGTGGAAGAAGCGCATCTGGTATCGGCTGCCGTACGAACGGCGAAAGGCGATGATGATCGAGCACTTCGCGATCGGCCATCGCTATCCGCAGGTCAAGATCAACACCGCCTACTCCTTCGGTCTCGACGACCAGGAGTTCGTCGTCGCCTTCGAGTGCGATGAGCCCGCGGCCTTTCTCGATCTCGTCATGGAGCTCCGCGAATCGCAGGCGAGTCGGTACACCGAACGTGAGACGCCCATCTTCACCTGCGTGCGAATGGCGCCCGCCGAGGCGCTGCAGCTGGCACTCGGGTTGGGCGCCGCCGAATCCGGCGAGCTGCCGAAGCTCCAACGACAGGTCAGCCTGATCGCCGGCGGATGAAAACGATCTCCACGGACGAGGTGGGCCGGGCGGCGGCCGATCCGGTGGTGTCCTCGCTGGTGCGGGCCGCGCGCCGTGAGGTCGTGGACCGGCGACCGGTGTGGTTCATGCGGCAGGCGGGCCGATCCCTGCCCGAGTACCGCAAGATCCGCGAGTCGTATGACCTCTTCACCATCTGCCAGAACCCCGACCTGTGCGCGGAGGTCACCATGCAGCCGGTGCGGCGGCTGGGCGTCGACGGCGCAGTCCTCTTCGCCGACATCATGCTGCCGGTCGCTTTCGGGCTCGGCGTCGACCTGCAATTGGTGGATGGGGTGGGCCCTGTGGTGTCGCACCCGATCCGCGCCAGACCGGATCTCGATCGGTTGGCGTCGCGACCCGCCGCAGATGCGGTGCCCTTCGTGCTCGACACCATTCGGCTCCTCCGCCGGGAGCTCGATCCATCCGTCGCGGTGATCGGCTTCTCCGGCGCACCGTTCACCCTGGCCGGGTACCTGATCGAGGGCAAGCCGTCGCGCGAGTTCCTGCTGACCAAGACCATGATGTACCAGGAGCCGGCGCTCTGGGATGCGCTCATGACGCGCCTGTCCCACCTGGTGCTCGACTATTTGCTGGCGCAAATCGACGCCGGCGCCCAGCTGGTGCAGGTCTTCGACAGCTGGGTCGGTTGCCTCTCGCCGGCCGATTACCGTCGCTTCGTGTTGCCGCACCTGACCGGCATCTTCGCCGGGTTGCAGCGCGTGGCCACGCCCTCGATCCATTTCGCGACAGGCAGCGCCGGCATCCTTTCATTGATGCGCGAGGCCGGCGGCGACGTGATCGGAATCGATTGGCGGGTGGACCTGGGGGATGCCTGGCGTCTGGTCGGGTATGACCGCGGAATCCAGGGCAATCTGGACCCCGCGCTGCTGCTCGGGCCCTGGCCGGTGGTCGAAGATGGCGCGCGGCGGGTGATCGACGCGGCCGGTGGCCGACCGGGGCATATCTTCAACCTCGGCCATGGGGTGCTGCCCGACAGTCCGATGGAACATCTGCAGCGGCTGGTGGAGTTCGTCCATGCCGCGTAGTCACATCGCCATCCTGCTGATGGCGTACGGGAGCCCGAACCATCTCGATGAGGTGGAGGCCTACTACACCGACATCCGCGGCGGGCGCAAACCCTCGCCGGAAGCGGTCGAGGAATTGGCGGACCGCTACCGCCGGGTTGGCGTGCCCACCCCCCTCCTGGCGGTGTCGACCTCGCTCGGTCAGCAACTCGAGCGTGCCCTCAATGCCGATCCGCCGGAGGACGCCATTTACACGGTGCACCTGGGGATGAAGCACTGGACGCCACGGATCGGCACCGCGGTCGACGAAGCGCTCGAGGCGGGCGCCGACCGCCTGATCGTGATCGTCCTCGCGCCCCACTACTCCGGAATCAGCAGCGGTGGTTACCGGCGGCAGGTGGACGCCGCCCTCGCGTCGGCGGCCGCGCGACCTTCGCGGAACGGGTCGCCGGCGCCCATCAGCCTGGACTTCGTGGAAAGCTGGTACGAGCTCGACGGCTATCTGCAGGCGGTCGCCGACAATGTGCGCGCGGTCCGGGCGCAATTCCGCCGCCCGGCCGACGTGGTGGCGGTCTTCACGGCGCACAGCCTGCCCGCCCGGATCCTCGCCGAGGGCGATCCCTACCGGGATCAGCTCCTCCGCACCTCCGCGCTCGTCGCCGCCCGGGCCGAGTTGGAAGCATGGCGCTTCTCATTTCAGAGTCAGAGTCACACCGGTGAGCCCTGGTTGGGCCCCGACCTGGTGGACACGATCGAGACCCTGGCCGGCGAGGGTCATTCCTCGGTGCTGGTGGCCCCGGTTGGATTCATCGCCGATCATCTCGAGATCTTCTACGACATCGACATCGAAGCGAAGGCAAAAGCTGACGCCTTGAGCATCGAGCTGAAGCGCACGCCCATGCTGAATGCCGACCCCCGGCTGGTGCAGGCGCTGCGCGCCCTGGTTGCGGAGCGGGTGGCAGCCGTGTCGACGGTGCGGTCGTGACCTTTCTCTCACGCATGCTGGCAATCACCCGCGGCCATCGCGGCCTGCTCTTGATCGCGGTCGCGGGCTCGGTCCTTTACACCGCCCTCAGCATTCTGCCCGCCCTGATCATCCGTCAAATACTGACCGCGCTCGCCCGACCGTCGCCGGGCCGCACGCTCGTCTGGCTGGGCCTCGCCATGGTCGGCGCGACCGCGCTGATGGCGGTCAGTCGCTACCTGGAGGGCGGCTTCGGTCACATCGCCGCCTTTAAGGTCTTGCACGATATGCGAGCTGATCAGCACGGCGACGGTCCCATTGCTGATCGGCATCGTGATGCTGCTGGTCGACTGGAGGCTCGCGCTCGTGGCGCTTGCGCCATTGCTGCTGATCCTGCTCCTCCTGGTGGCGTTTCGACGCTCCGCCTACCAGGCCTTCATGCGCTACCGGGACGAACTGGGCCGGCTGAACGGGATCATCATCGACTACATCCAGGGCGTTGGCGTGCTCAAGGCGTTTGCGGCGCTTGGCCACGCGCGGCGCGCCATCGACGCACGAAGCGATCAGCTGAAGGAGGCGGCGACGCGTGCCAACCTCATCCACAGCTGGTACTTCGCCGGCGTCGAGTGGATGGCCGCCATCCCGGTCGCATTCGTGCTGCTGGTGGGCGGCCTGATGGCAAGCGCCCACCAGCTCAGCGTCGCCAACCTCGTGTTTTTCGTCTTTCTCACCACGCTGCTCTACCGGCCGGTGACGGAGCTCAATCGGCAGCTCGAGGGTCTTCGCAACGCTGAAGCCGCGACCGATCGCATCTTCGAGATTCTGAATGCGCCGGTCGACGTGCAGGAGTCGCCGGCGGCGCGGGTTCCGCAGGACCCGCGCTACGACATCGCGCTCGATCACGTGACCTTCGCCTACGAAACCGGGCGGCCGGTGCTGCATGACGTGTCAATCGATCTCAAAGAAGGCTCGGTCGTTGCGCTGGTTGGGCCCAGCGGCGCCGGCAAGACAACGGTGGCAAACTTGATCGCCCGCTTCTGGGACCCGCAAGAAGGCGCGGTCCGGCTGGGAGGCATCGATATCCGCGAGCTACCGTTGGATTACATCCATCGCTCGATCAGCCTCGTCCTGCAGGACGTGTTTCTCTTCAACGACACCGTCAGGGCCAACATCAAGATCGGCAATCCGGATGCCCGCGACGCGCAGGTCGAAGACGCGGCCCGGGCCGCCTACGCCCACGAGTTCATCGAAGAGCTGCCGCACGGCTACGACACCGTCATCGGGGAGCGCGGGGTGCGACTTTCTGGTGGTCAAAAGCAGCGGATCTCGATCGCCCGAGCGCTGCTCCACGATGCGCCGGTCCTGATCCTCGACGAGGCCACCTCGTCGGTCGACCCGGAGGCCGAGCACCTGATCCAGGCGGCGCTCGCCCGCCTCGTCGCCGAGCGCACCGTCCTGGTCATCGCCCATCGGCTGTCGACCATTCGGCAGGCGAGCGAGATCGTCGTGCTCGACAAGGGTCGGGTCGCCCAGCGCGGTCGCCACGATGACCTGGTCGATGCGCCGGGTCTCTATGCGGCGCTCTACCGCGCTCAGCAGGTGGCGCGTCGCTGGGATGTGGCGACCTCGCAGCGGACGGAAGAGGAACTGCCCGAGGCGGTCGAGTAGAGGGCCTAGCGGAGGCCGTCGAGGAGGATCTGGCGAAGCGCCTCCATGCGCTCGAACTCCTCCATGCTGAGCTTCGCCATGTTCTTCAGGTTGTGCGGATACTTGACCTTTTGCACGGCGTCGATCAGTGCCTGCACTTGCGCCTCGGTCAGTTGGTACTCGAAGTAGGTGATGCGTTCAAGGGGCATCTCGCGATGGATCGGGAGATGATGGATCGGCGCCTGCACCGGCTCCGGGTCGGTCTCGGCGAGGACCTCGGGTGTGCTCGATGTCTCTCGAAAGAGCTCTGCCGACCCTTCCAGCGAAACCCGCTTAAACACGAGAGGCGACGGGCTGCTTTACCTCGACCGGGGCGGCCGGTGCGCGCTTGATGACCGCCTTGGCGAGGGCGCGATAGGCGTTCGCACCTTCGGAGCTGCCGGCGTACTGGAGGATCGACATCCCGGCCAGCGGCGTCTCGGCAAACCGGATGCTGTCCTTGATGACGACGTCGAAGACGATATCGCCATAACGCTCGCGCACCAGTTCGAGGACTTCCTGGGAGTGTAGCGTCCGGGACTTATGGATGGTGGCCAGGATGCCGCTGATGCGCAGCTGCGGGTTGAGCTTCGCCCGAACCCGCTCGATGGTGTTGTGCAGGAGCTGCATGCCCTTCATCCCGAAGTACTCGCATTGCAGCGGGATGAGGACCTCGTTCGAAGCCACCAGCGCGTTGACGCAGAGGAGGCCCAGCGAGGGCGGGCAGTCGATCACCATGAAGTCGTACTCATCCTGGCCGGGCGCGAGCTTCTCCTTGAGGAAGGTCTCGCGGCCCATTTCCGACACGAGCTGGATCTCCGCGCCGGAGAGCTCGATGTTGGAGGGGATGAAATCGACACCGAGGTTGCTGTGCTTGACCACGTGGCCGAGCGTGACCTGGGGATCGAGCAGCAGGTGGTAAAGGGTGAGCTCGATCTGATCGGGCTGCTTGAAGCCCATGTTGATCGTCAAATGGCCCTGGGGATCGAGGTCGATGAGGAGGACTCGCTTGCCGAGCTCAGCGAGCGCGCATCCCAGGTTCACCGCGGTGGTCGTTTTGCCAACGCCGCCTTTCTGGTTGGCAACAGCGATGACTCTGCTCAAACGAGTGCTAGACCTCTGTGCTGGAACGTGGCTGCGGCTATTTAACGGCAATACGGGCGCGGCGTCAAGTTCGGTCTTGCGGAGAAGTATACGGGGCGGCGTTCGCGTCACCGCCCCGTCGACCGCGATCGAAGCCTAAATGCGGACGGGCGCCACTCGGCCGCCGCCGGGGTTGCGGCGGTGGACGTGGATCGGCGTGGGCGCGCCCTTCGGGAAGGGCAGTGTGGGGAGGAATGTCGGCGCTTGACGCGCCTGCGTGGCGTGCTCGAAGCCGGACGCGATCTTGATCAAGGTCGGCTCGCTGAACGCCGTACCCATGATCGAGAGTCCGAGCGGCACCCCGAACGAGAAGCCCATCGGCACCACGACGATCGGGTAGCCGACGATCGCGGCCGCCGACGATGACCCGAAGATGAAGTGGTCCGCGTTGATCAGGTCCGTAGGCCACGCCGGCGTGTCGGTCGGCGCGACGATTGCCTGCACCTTGGAGTTCTGCAGGATGGCGTCGATCCCTTCGGATCCCCCGATGACCTTGTCGCGCGCCAGGGCGGCCAGGTACGTTGGGTCATTGAGGTCGCCAGAAAACGTCTGGGCCAGGTCGAAGATCTCCTGGGCGAAGAACGGCATCTCCTGCGCGGCGTGCGAGTTGTTGAACGCGATCGCATCGGCCAGGGACCCGATCGGGACCCCGCTGCGTGTCAACAGGTAGGCATTCAGGTCGTGCTTGAAGTCGTTGAGCAGGACCGTAAACTCCGAGCCGCCGGAATTGATTTCGTCCAGGTGGAGGAAGTGAACGTCGACCAGGATCGCGCCCGCCGCCCGTAACGCTGAGAGGGCCTGTTCGAAGACCGCGTCCGTATGCGGACTCCCGACGTTCTCATAGTCGCGCGCTACCCCGAGCCGGACGCCGTTCACGCCGCTCGGGTCGAGGAACTGGGTGTAGTCGGTCGAGTTGGGGCGTTTCGGATTGAGCGTCGCTGGATCGCGCGGGTCCGGTCGGCCCGCAATCGCGCTCAAAACCGCTGCGGCGTCCGCCACTGTCCGGGTATGCGGTCCGACGGTGTCCTGGGTATGTGAGATCGGCACCACGCCGGCCCGGCTGACCAGGCCCACCGTCGGCTTGATCCCGACAACGCCATTTTCATTCGCCGGGCAGACGATGCTGCCGTCCGTCTCCGTCCCGATCGAGACCGCGGTGAAGTTCGACGAGGCTGCGGCGGCCGATCCTGAGCTCGATCCACAGGGGTTGCGGTCGATCGCGTACGGATTGTGGCACTGGCCGCCGCGACCGGACCAGCCGCTGGACGAGAAGAAGGAGCGGAAGTTCGCCCATTCGCTGAGGGTCGTCTTCCCCAGGATGACGGCGCCGGCGGCGCGCAGGCGCGCTGCCACGGTCGAGTCCTGCCCGGCGGGCGTGCCCACCAGCGCCAGTGAGCCCGCCGCCGTCTGCATCTGGTCGTGGGTGTCCACATTGTCCTTCAGCAAGACCGGGATTCCGTGCAGCGGGCCTCGAACGTGGCCGGCGCGGCGCTCGGCGTCGAGCGCTTTCGCGATCGAGAACGCATCGGGATTCACCTCGATCACCGAGTTCACCGTCGGCCCGCCCTGGTCGATCGTCTGAATCCGCTGCAGATAGAAGTTGACGAGGTCGACGGCGTGCGCCTGCCCTGATGCCATCATCCCCTGGAGCCCGCTGACGGTCATCTCGTTGAAATCGGTGGGCGCCGTGGTCGCAGCGGCGGCCGAGACGGATG
>VBJI01000232.1 GCA_005880875.1 Chloroflexota bacterium | reverse complement strand
TCGATATCCTGGTGAGCCGCTACCTGGGCCGCGTCTCGAGGAGCCAGGGGGGCAGCGCCGCCCTGGAAGCGGATGCCCTCCATTTCGCCTCGGACCTGTGGGCATCGCTGGCGGTGCTGATCGGGATCACCCTGGTGGCAGTCTTCGGCTTCCGTGTTGCCGATCCGCTGGCAGGCATTGCGGTCGCGATCATCATCGGAACCACGGCGATCGAGCAGGGACGGCGGACAACGCAGGTGCTGCTGGACGCCATGCCCGACCGGCCCACGCTTCGCGCCATCGAGCGGATCCTGGAGAGTGATCCACGGCTCCACGGCTATCACGCGCTTAGGGCGCGGCAGGCGGGAACGCACGTATTGCTGGACGTATCGGTGCACGTCGATGGAGCGCTCACCCTGGCCCGGGCGCACGAAGTGGGTCACGCGGTCGCGGAGCGAATCCGCAGAGAGCTTCCGGTCGTCAGTGACGCGGTGGTCCATGTCGAGCCCGTCGACGATGTCGCCCACGGGTAGCGGGACCGTCGAGCGCCCGTCGGCCACGTCCCAAGGCCGCTGATGTTGCAGCTACCTCGTTATCCTCGACCCATGGCACGTCGCCTGCAGCGCCAGTGGACAGGTTTTACGAGCGGCGTTGCGGCGCTGCTGCTGGCGGCGTGCTCCGGCACTGCTCCAGCGGCCTCAGCTGTAACGCCGGCGCCACACCCAACAGCGACGCCGACGGCCGTCGGGCAGACGCTCAACCCGCTCGCCATCGACGCGATGCGGCAACGTGACTACCCGGGGAGCGACCTCCTGATCGAGCAGACGCTGGCGCCGTCTGGCGACTATCGCCGTTACGTCGCCTCCTACCAGTCCGACGGCCTGCGGATCTTCGGATTATTGACCGTGCCCGGCGGCCGCCGGCCGGCGAGCGGCTGGCCGGTGATCATCTTCAACCACGGCTACATCCCACCGACGGTGTACCGGACAACCGAACGGTACGTCGCCTACGTCGACGCCTTCGCCCGCAACGGGTACATCGTGTTCAAGCCAGACTATCGGGGCTTTGGCAGCTCACAGGGTCGGGCCGTCAGCGCCTATGGCTCGCCGAACGATACCGTTGACGTCCTGAATGCCGTCACGACGCTGCAACGCTTTCCCGAGGCCGACCCGAACCGCATCGGCATGTGGGGCCACTCGATGGGGGGCAACATCACGCTGCGGGCGCTGGTGATCGATCCCCGGATCAAGGCGGCGGTGATCTGGGCCGGGGTCAATGCCACATACAAGGACCTGCTGGAAAACTGGCACCCCACCGGCGGGGACCGTCCACCGCCATCGTTCAGTGGTGGCTGGCCCCGGAACTTCATCGACCAGTTCGGGACGCCCGAGCAGAACCCGGCGTTCTGGGACTCGATCTCCCCGATGGCGTACCTGCCAGACATCACCGCGCCGATCCAGCTGGACCACGGCACCGCCGACACCGAGGTGCCGTTACAGTTTTCCCAGGCGCTGGCGCAACAGCTAACCGCGGACGGAAAGAATGCCCAGCTCTACACCTACCCCGGCAGCGACCACAACATCGCGCAGGGATTCACCCTGGCGATGGCACGGTCGGTCGGCTTCTTCGATCACTATTTGAAGGGCTGACGGCGCGGCGACGCCCAGGCCTGCGTTACTGGACCGTAGCCTGGATCGTGTTCGATGCCGCGCTCGGCAGGCCCGTTGAGCCTACGGCAACGACGTAGTAGTAATAGGTGCCGCTGCCCGGAGCATCCGAGAAGCTGGTCGAGGTCAGGCCTGACCTGATCAGCACCAGGTTCGAGCTACTGCTTCCGCGATAGAGTGCGTAGGTCCTGGCACCAGCTGAGCTGTGCCATGCGAGGTTGACCTTCGAATTCTTGACGGTCGCCGTCAAGTTAGTCGGGGCCGCGGGGATCACGGTCACGGCGGCAGTGCCGCTGATGCCGCTGACGACCACCTTCACGCTGCCCGTTCCCGTATTCGCGTCGCTGGCCTTGAAGGTCGTGCTGGTGCCGGTCGTCGGCGAGATCGCGCCCGGGGTCCCGCTGGTCACCGACCAGGTCGGGGTGCCGATACTGACCGGGTTGCCGTAGGCGTCGGTACCGTTCGCCGTGAACACCTGCGTCAGGTGCACGGCCAGTGTCAACGACGCGGGGCGTCCGGCGCGATCGTCAGCGTGTATGGGCCGGTGGCGACGCCGTTTCCATAGCTGTCGAAGCCCTGAACGCCATAGGGCTGTGAGGCGCCCGCCGCGACGGTGGCGGTGGCCGGGCTCAGCCTGATGTGGTCGAGCCCGCCCGCCTGGACATACAGCGTCCCATTGGCCGGGAACTTCTGGTTGACGACCGCCACCACCGAGTGCTGCCCGACCACGGTGGCGGTGCAGGCGCCGCCGCTACAGGTGCCGTCCGGCGTGATGGTGAAGGTGGCGCCCGCAGTCATGTCGCCGAGGTCGTTGGCGTAACTATCGAAGCCGTGCACGACGTAAGTCTGGGTGACGCCGGCAGTCAGGGTGGCGGTGGCCGGGCTCAACGTAATGTGGTCGAGCGCTCCCCCCTGGACCGTCAAGGTCGCGCTTGCATATCCTTGGGTACCGGGATAAGCACCGGTTACCTGGTAGCTGCCCGCCTTGATCGTGCCGCAGACGCTGCCGCTGCAGGCGTTGCCACCCAGCGCAAAGCTGGTGTTGTTGGTGACGTCACCCGCGTCATTGCCGGCCTGGTCATAGCCTTCGGCCCGGTAGGCCTGGTTGCTGCCGGCAACGACTGTCGCGGCGGCGGGGCTGATCGTGATCTTCGCGACCGGACCCGGCGTGACTGTCAGGCTGGCCGTCCCCGTGACGCCGGCATTCGTACCGGTCACCGTGTGCGGCCCGGCGACGTAGGGTGCGCAGGTCGCGCCGCTGCATGTGCCGTCAGGCGAAACCGTGAAGCGCGTTGAAGCCGTGACGTCGCCAAGGTCGTTTCCGTACTGATCGAATCCCTCGGCGGTGTAGGTCTGACTGGCCGGGGAGACGAGCGTGACGGCGGCAGGAGCGACGGTCATGCGATTGATCGCGGCCGGATTGACGCCCAGCGTCGCCGTTGCCGACTTTCCGTTGTCGACCGCGGTGACGGTGTGCGATCCGGCGCTAGTTGCGGTGCAGGCGGCACCGGTGCACGAGCCATCGGGGGCGATGGTGAAGGTTGTCGCCGCCGTGGCGCGGCCCAGGTCGTTGCCGTACTGGTCGAACCCCTCCGTGGCATAGGTCTGCGACCCACCGGCACCGATCGAGGCCGTCGCCGGTGAAAGCGTGACGTGATCCAGCGCGGCGCCGTTTACGGTCAGGTTGGTAGTGC
>VBJI01000126.1:7273-11678 GCA_005880875.1 Chloroflexota bacterium | reverse complement strand
GGCAGCCCGAGCTCACGAGGACCTCGAGGCGCGGCGACACTATGGGAAGCTGCTGCTCGTGACCTAGCCGCAGGCCGCCGCGCCGTCGGCGCGGGGATCGGACGCCGCGTGCAGGTCACCACCAGCGCCGCGGGCGATCAGCTGGGCGTGCCCGACCTGCTCATCCCAGCCGTCGAGGTGCTCGACCTCCATCCCCGAGCTCACGAACCCCGCGATTACGGACTTCGGGACTCGACTTTCGGCGACGATCCCGGCCGCTTCGGCCCGCAAGCCGCCGGCCAGCCAGCGGGGACGGTCGACCGCTTCGAAGGCCTGGCGACCCTGGTCGATCAGCGCCATGAGGAGCTCGGCGTGGATCTGCGCGTGGGCGTTGCGGCCCATGGTCGCGCTGGCAATCGCCGGCGCTCCGCGATCGAGCACCATCACCGGCATCAGCGTGTGGGCCGGTCGCTTGCCCCCTTCGAGGCGGTTGGGTGACTGCGAATCGAGCGAGAAGCTCGAGCCGCGGTTGTGGGCGATGATGCCGGTCTCGGGCTCCAGAATTCCAGATCCAAACGCGTCAAACAGGCTCTGGTTGATCGAGACCCAGAGTCCATCGGCATCGGCCGCGACGATCCCGACCGTGTCCCCCGATGCCGCTCGGCCGAGCGCCCCGGGCGTCGCGCCGGCTCGGGCCTGCTCGATGAGCTCGCGGGCGTGGTCGTCCGCGAGCAGCTCATCAACCGGCACCGATGCCCGTCGCGGATCGGCCAACAGCCGGTCTCGATCCGCCGACGCCAGCAGGAAGAGATGGGCCATCAGGGGAGCGTTCGATCCGAGGTGGTCTGGTTCGAGGTTGGCTCGCTCAACGCAGCCAAGGATCTCGTCGAGGACGAAACCTTGCGAGTTCGGCGGCGGCACCAGGACCTCACGCCGTCGGTACGGCCGGGCCAGTGGAGCGACAACCTCGGTCGTGTGCCGGCCGAAGTCATCGGCCGTCAGCGGTGAACCCAACGAGCGCAAGCCGGCGATCAAGCGAGCACCGAGGGCACCGGTGTAGAGAGCCGCGCTTCCCATTTCGGCGAGCGCGCGCATCGAGCCCGCAAGGGCCGGCTGCTTGAGGACGTCGTTCTCCGTCAACGGCCGGCCTGCGGCCGCGAACAGATCGCGGAGACCGGCGTCGGCATTGATCCGATCGCGGTGCTTGACGATCGCTCGGGCCACCGATCGTGAGACGGCGACGCCGTCCTGCGCGCACCCGATCGCCGGGCCGATCGCGTCGGCCAATGACCGCCGGCCGAAGCGGCTGATCAGTTCCTGCCACGCGGCGACGGTCCCCGGAACGCTGACCGACAGCGGTCCCTGGGCCGGCATGGCGCCGTGCGCCAGGCGCATGCGATCGGCGTCGAGGGCGAGCGCGGCCGCGCCGCTGCCGTTGACGGCGAGGCGCGATCGAGAATCGGCGACTACCGCAAACAGGTCGCCGCCGATGCCGCACATGTGCGGATAGGCGACCGCCAGCACGGCGTTCGCGGTGACGGCCGCGTCCACCGCATTCCCGCCCGCCTCAAAGGCCGCGGCCGCGGCTGCCGTCGCCGCGGTATGCGGGGTCGCGACCGCCCAGCGCCTGCCGGTTGCCGCGAACCGCGAGCTATCCATCGAGGGCCGGAGCCTCAAAGATGGATAACGGAAGCAGGGCGGTCACGCAGTAGTTGGGATCGTTCACGATCTGACTGATCCGCAGGTCGGCCGCCAGGCTGCACAGGAGGTAGGCGTCCTCGCGGCCCAGCCGGTGTTCATGCGTCAGCCAATCGATCAAGCCGCGCACCGCGTTTCGCGCATCTTCCTTCAGGTCAGGACCGCTGGCTGAGGATCCATACGAGCCGCCGGCGGGCCGTTCCGGCGCTGCGGTGAGGATCCGATACTGCGTTGGGCGCAGCGGCCAATCCTTGATGAGGTGGAGGCGAACGGTGGCCGTCATGTCGCATTCGATGCCGGTCACGCAGACCTCGCCATCGGCCTGCGCCGCATGCCCATCGCCAACCGACAGGAGGGCCCCCTCGACCTGCACCGGCAGGTAGAGCGTGCTGCCGCGCGTCAGCTGCCGGGTGTCGATATTGCCGCCGCCCGCGTGCGGCGGGCGCACCGGGACGGGAGCGGCTTCGTCCGGCGCGACGCCGATCGTCCCGCAGAAGGGCGCCAGCGGAATCGACACGCCCGGGACGAACTCCACGGACCGGCGGCTACCGAGCTCGAAATAACGGATATACGGATCCGGAAACTCGTCGGCGAGCAGGCCGCGTCCCGGGATGTTGGCCGTCCATCCCCACGCGCCGGGCACCAGCTCGAGCATCTCGATCGCCAGCACATCGCCGGGGGCTGAGCCTTCGACGGAGATCGGTCCGGTCAGCGGGTAGACCCGGCTGCGATCGAGCTCGGCAACGACCTGAGCCGGCGCGCCGAAGCGAACCTGTCCGCCACTGACCTCCCGGGTTTTCAGACGAACAACGTCTCCCGAGCCGAACCACACATCCCCAAGCCCGAGCCCGTGCTCGATCACCTCGCGAAGTCCGGACAACCGCCCTGCCTGCCCGAACAGCCGTGGATGAACGCCGATCGACATCATCTTTGGATATCCGGCGCGGGCCTCGCGGCGGTATTCGTCGATCGCACGTTTGACCTGCTCGACGAAGTCGCCCGGGGCGCTGAATCCCTGGGCGAAGATGAAGCGAGAGTCGTTGTAGACCAGCGAGTACGGCACCACCAGGTGCCGCCTGCCGCTGACCTTGACGAAATACGGCAGATCGTCGTTGTACGCATCCGAGTCGTAGAGGAACCCGCCTTCTTCGACGAGCAGCTCCCGGGTGTGGACGCTCGGGGCGTAGCGGTGATAGCAGCCCACCGGCCGGCGCCCACAGGTCCGGACCAGCGAATCGATGGTCATCTGGATTCGCCGGCGTTCTTCCTCACGGTCGAGCAGCCAGACCTCTTCCCACCGCCAGCCATGGCTGCAGGGTTCGTGTCCGGCCCGCCGGATCCACTCGCCGACCGCCGGGTTCTGCTCGAGCGCGACGGCGGCCGCATACATCGTGACCTTGACGCCGTACTCGTCGAAGAGGCGCAGCAGCCGCCAGATCCCCGCGCGGCTCCCGTATTCGTACATCGATTCGGCCCCAAGATCGCGATACTGGTCGGGCAGGATGTAGGCCACCTCGGTCATCCCCTCGTTGTGTTCGTCCCCAAATGCCTTCGAGCGCTCGGAGCCTTCCTCGTAATTCACGACGATGCTGACGGCGAGCGCGGCGTCATCGGGCCATCGGACCTTCGGCGGATTCGGCCCATAGCCGATGAAGTCACGTGGCGGGCCCGGCACCTCGATCTGCGGCGTCATGCGGCGCCGGCCTCCGTCGTGAAGCACTGCTCGACGATCAGCTCCTCGGTGATGTTCGGCTTGCGCAGCTCGCTGACCGGCCGGCCGTGCCGGAACACGATGACCCGGTCGCACAGGTTTGCCAGGTCTTCGTACTCGACGCTGGCGATCAAGACGGCGCCCCCACCCGCAGCGAAATCACGGATGCGGGCGAAGATCTGCTTGCGCGCGCCGACATCCACGCCCTGGGTGGGCTCGTGCAACAACAGGACGAGCGGGTCGACCTGGAACCACTTGGCGACCAGCGCCTTCTGCTGGTTGCCACCGCTCAGCTCGGCAAATACTTTGTCCGGCTCCGGGGGTGAGACCTGGAATGACGTCAGCAGCTCGGTCACCCGCCGCCGCTCCTCCTGGTGATGGAAGACGCCGCCGTGGAAGTAGCGCGTCATGGTGGAGAGCGTCACATTCTCGAGCACGCTGGCATCCTGGGCGCTGCCGCTCTGCAGACGGTCGGCCGGCAGCAGAGCCAGCCTGGCATCGATCGCGCGGCGCGGCGTCAGGGCGCCCAGGTCATGGGTCTTGCCGGAGATCGTCAGCGAGCCTTCCGTGGTCTTGCCGGCGCCAAACATCAGATACGGAATCCGGTCGTGTCCCATGCCGAGAAGTCCGGTCAAGCCGATCACCTCTCCTCGCCGCAGCTGGAGCCGGACATCGCTCACCCCTTCACCGGCGCGGAGGTCGAGATCCATGAGGACATCCCGCTGCACGTCATGCGGACTCGGGTACAGCGCGCCGAGGGCACGCCCCAGGATCCGTTCGAGGAGGTCGCGCTCGGTAAGGTCCTGGGTGCGCGCGGTGTCGACGCGCGCCCCGTCGCGCAGGATCGTCACTCGGTCGGTTACCGCCCGGACTTCTTCCAGTCGATGGGTGACGAAGATGACCCCATAACCCGATTGACTGACCCGCCGCATGGTTGCAAACAAACGCTCGACCCCATCGCGTGGCAGATAGACCGTGGGCTCGTCCAGCACGATGACCCCCTGCTGATGCTCGCCA
>VBJI01000126.1:0-7223 GCA_005880875.1 Chloroflexota bacterium | reverse complement strand
AGATTCTCGAGCACGGTCATCGTGGGCGCCAGGCCGAGGTCCTGGTGGACGAAGCTCAGCCCCAGGGAATCCGACTGCCGCGGCACGAGCGGGAGAGGAATGGGGTTCCCGGCGACGGCGAGCGCACCGCCGGGATCGGGTGTGTAATACCCGGCCAGGATCTTGATGAGGGTCGACTTACCCGAGCCATTTTGCCCAACCAGTCCGTGGATTTCGCCGGGAAGGACGTCGAGGTCGACCTGGCGAAGCACGGTGCGGCCGCTGAAGGTCTTCGATAAATCGCGGACGGAGAGGACGGGGATTGGCGATGCTGCGCTCACCGTCCGATCCCCATCTCCCTCAGGCTCTTCCGTGATGCGACGTCAGCCGCTGACGCCCCACTGCTGCTTGTACTTCGCCCGGTAG
Source organism: Chloroflexota bacterium (assembly GCA_005880875.1). Classification (GTDB taxonomy): domain Bacteria; phylum Chloroflexota; class Dormibacteria; order CF-121; family CF-121; genus CF-13. Next base: position 6,818 of record VBJI01000126.1, on the reverse strand, counting down.
TCACCGGTCCCATACCATTCCGATTCCTGCTGGCTCAGGTCGATGCTGCTGATGTTGGTGGCATCGAACAGCCGGGTCGGGATGTTGAGGTCCTGAAGTGGCTGCTGGCCGGCGAGCACCCGGAGTCCCTGATCGGCGAATGCCCATCCCTGCAGGAGGTTCGGGCCGCCCGTCTCAGCGGCCACCACATAGGCCTGCTTCAGGTTCGTCATGACGGAGGGCGTCGCGTTGAATGACACCAGCTTCACCTTCGATTGCGCGTTGGCCGAGGTCACCCCGGGCACCATGAAGATGACTTCGCCGTCGAAGTCCGGCACGAAGTAGTTGGCGTTTGGATTCGCCCGGATCAGCGACGCGGTCTTCGGGGTCAGCTGACTCCATTGCGAGGTGGGCACGTCGACGACCTGGACCTTGCAACTGGAGCACAGCTTGTTGAGCTCACTGACGAACGCGTTCTTCTCGATGTCCGTGATCACTGGAACGTCCGACGAGCGCAAGTAGATGATGTTGGCTTTTCCCTTCGAGTCGGCCACGATCCAATCGGCCTCGATCTTTCCGGGATCCGCGAAGGGATGGGTTGCTGACCCGACCACGCCAGCCGGGGCGCCGGGGAGGAGGGGGCCGGGCCCCTGCGAGTTCGCCGTGAGCACAGGGATGCCCGCCGCCTTCGCCTGGGCGATTGCCGGAGCGACCAGGTTCGGTGGAAAGCCGTCGACGAAGATGACGCCGGCCTTGGCCTGGATCGCCTCCTCGATGCCGCGCGTTGCTTCAGCCACGGAGCTCTTGGCGTCGAACCCGACCGTGGTCACGCCAACGGCCGCGCCGCCTTCCTTCATTCCCTGCACCATGAACTGCTCGAAGGGGATGCTCAGGCTGACCGACACGTACCACATCGACTTGCCCCTGGCGACACTGGCGTTGAACGGCTGGCCGGCAGGTTTCCAGGAACTCTGCGGGGCCTCTGCCGCCTTGGCGAGCTGCTGGGCCTCCGACACATTGGCGGTGCCGCTGCTACCGGATGGGGTGCTCGCGGAACCGCAGGCCGCCGTCAAGAGGCACCCCGAAACTACAAGGACCTTGAATCCGCCGATTTTCCTCATCGTTGACCTCCTCCTCGAAGTGAGATTGCCCGCCCCATGGTCGCCATCAGTTACACGTTGAGCCGCCGTCGCGTTGCAAACCGTGAGATCGCCACCGCCAAAACAAGTGACGCGCCATAGAAGACCTGTTCGATCCATCCCGCCAGCCCGAGCAATTCCAGGCCGACCACGCCGGTAACCAGGAAATAAACCGCGATGAAGGTCCCCCAGGGGTTGAAGCGGCCCGGTTCCAGGACGCTCGATCCCAGAAAGGCCGCCGCGAACGCCGGCAAGAGGTAGGTCGGACCGACGTTGGGATCGGAGGCGGAGATCCATCCGGCCAGCAGGACTCCGGCGAGGGCGCTGAGAAAGCTGCCGGCGATGAAGGAGCCGGCGCGGATGCCGTCGACCGGGATGCCGGAGAGCCGCGCCACGTTGCGACCGGCGCCAACGAAATAGAGATACCGGCCGAGGGGTGTGAAGGAGAAGACGTACCAGAGGATGGCCGTCAGCAACAAGCCGTAGTAGAAGGCGAGGGGGAGGCCCAGGAGATTGAGATGGGCCGCATTGACCAGGCCGGGTGAGATCCCCCCGGTGCTCAGCGAGTTGATGCCGACCGCCGCGCCGATCAGCAGTGTGCCCATCCCGAGGGTGACCACGATCGACTGGACCTGCGCCACCACGACGAAAAATGCGTTGACCGCCCCCACCAGGATGCCGACGCCCAGCGCCACGGCGATCGCCCAGCCGATCGGCCAGCTGTGGAGGACATTCAGCCAGCCGATCAGGATCAGGGCGATGCCGGTCACCGATGAGACGGAGGCATCGAACTCACCAGCCGTCAGGGTGGGCACCAGCGCGAGGGCGACGAACACCAGCACCGCCTGCGAACCGGCGATGGTCTGGAGATTGCCGAAAGTAAAGAAGGTGTCGGGGCGGAGGACGGCGAAGACGATGGCGATCAACAGCCAGACGAAGAGGATGCCGTAGCGCCACAAGATGCCGGCCAGATCGATGCGCCGCCATCTGCTGACGGGGCTGGGCGTGACGACAGTTGCCTGCTCCCCCTGTTTCGCCACCTGCTCCCTCACCTTGACAGCGCCGGCCTGCGGGCTATCCTGTTAAAGGACTACCCTTTGACTCGACTACTGTTACGCGTCCGGGGGCTGTTTGTCAACTGGATTGGGGGTCCGGGGAGCGGGGATGAAAGGCGAGCGGAGCGTTGAGGCCGTGCGGATCCGGCCCATCCGCAAAACCCGGGCGTACGAGGAGATCGTGCGCCAGTTGCAGTCGCTGATCGCCCAGGGCCAACTCAAGCCGGGCGATCGATTGATGACAGAGCGGGAACTGGCGGCTCAATTTGGCGTGAGCCGGGTCACGGTCCGCCAGGCCCTCTCGGTGCTACAGGCCATGGGGCTGGTCGATAGCCGGGTTGGTGATGGCACGTTCGCTCGAGAATCGCGCGGCCCGACGGTGACGGTGCTGGCCTCGATGCTGAACCCGGCTCGCAACAGCCTGCTCGAGCAGCTCGAGCTGCGCCGCCTGATCGAGCCAGAGGTGGCGCGGCTGGCCGCCGACCGGGCGACCCCGGCGCACACCCGCGAGATGGCGAGGTTCATCCAGCTGCAAAAGCAGATGATGAAGCAGGGCCGCCCCTTCGTCGAGGAAGACAGCGCCTTTCACCTGGCGATCGCGCGTAGTGCCGGCAATCATCTCCTCAGCCAGATGATGGAGAGCATTCACGAGCTGCTGCGCGAGAGCCGCGAGCAGTCACTGCGCACCCGGCCGGCCATGGCCCGCTCCCTCGCTGGACACCAGCGCATCATCGACGCGGTTCGCAAGCACGATCCAAAGGCCGCGCAGCAGGCCATGCTCCGTCATGTGCTTGAAGTCGAGTCGACCATCATCGAATGGGACCGCAACCATAGCGAGGGGTAAGGAGAAGGAGGACAGGCGGGATGCCGACGACCAAGCCGACCTACTCGACAACGATCTGCATGTCAGTCGACTATGACGCGGTCAGCACCTGGATCGCGGCGGGACAGACGGGGCTGCGGACGCTCTCCCGCGGCGAGTTCGCCGAATTGGCCACACCGCAACTGCTGGCGATCTTCAAGCGCTTTGGGATCACGACCTCCTGGTACGTCCCCGGCACGACCGCGCTGCAGTATCCGGAATCGGTTGCGGCCGTCGGCGCCGCCGGCCACGAGATCGCGAACCATACCCTGCGTCACGAGGATATCGGGGCCTTGCCCGTTGACCAGATGCGAGACTCGCTGGGGCGCACCAACGACATCCTGGAGCGGATTACCGGCCAGCGAGCCGTCGGCGCCCGCCTCAGCGGTGCCGACCTTGGCGATGGCACCTGCCTGCGGATCATGGCGGAGATGGGCTTTCGCTACGACTCGAGCTTGCTGGGCGGCTATCGCCCCTTCTGGGCCCCGAGTCCGCACACGATCGACGCGGAGGGACTGATTCAACGTGGCAAACCGCTCGACATGGTCGAGCTGCCCTTCATCTGGATCCTGACGGACTTCTCCCAGTTCGAGTTCCACTACGGGCCACCGCAATATCGCGCCCTGCTGCCCAATGCCCGCCAGGTCGAGGAGGTCTGGAAGGACGAGATCGACGATCTGACCACGCGGGATCCGGGCGGGTTCCTCATGTTTGCCCTGCACCCGCAGGTGATCGGACGCGGCTCGCGGCTCGCGATGTTGGAGCGCGTCATCGAGCACGCCCTGGAAAAGCGCTGCCGCTTTGCCACCGCGGCGGCCATCGCTGAGGAGTTCCGGGCGAGCGAGCCCGCCCGGCAGCCCGCTGGCGCCGTCCATGCCTGAGCGCGATCGACGAGGAGCTTCCTCCTTCACCCTTCGGGAGGCCATGGTGCTCGACGAAGGCGGCGGCTTTACTGGACCGCTGGACATTGCCGTCGATAACGGGGTCGTGACCCAGGTCGGCCGCGATCTGCGATCCGATGCCCAGAGCTATGACTTCCGCGGCTTGTGGGTGATGCCTGGAATGGTCGACTGCCACCTGCATGCGATCGCGACCTCGCTCGACACCATGGAGATGCTGCGCACCCCGCTCTCCGAGCGCGTGCTCGATGCGGCGGGAATCCTACGCCGCAGCCTCGAGGCGGGAGTCACCTTTGCCCGCGACGCTGGCGGCATCGATGCCGGCGTCCGCAACGCCGTCCAGCGTGGGCACGTCCCGGGGCCCGGCCTGCAGGTTGCGGTGGGAGCCCTCTCGCAAACCGGTGGTCACTTCGACGGCTTCCTGGCAGGGCCGGCGGTGCCGCTGACCACCGGGTACCAGGTCCCCGATTATCCGGGCCGGCCGCCGCTCGTCGTCGACGGCCCGGACGAAGTCCGCCATGCGGTCCGGCTACTGCTTCGGGCGGGAGCCGACTGGATCAAGCTCTGCACGACGGGAGGGATCATGTCCGGGACCGGCGCGGCACCGCAGTTCGGGAGGGACGAGATCATGACCGCCGTGTCGGAGGCACGCCGTCGCGGCAAGCCGGCAATGGTCCATTGCTTCGGTGGTGAAGGCCTGCGTCATTCGCTCGAGGCCGGTGTCCGCTCGATCGACCATGGGCTGTTGCTCACGGAGGAGGACGCTCGATTGATGGCCGCCGGCGGGTGCTGGTTGGTTCCAACCCTCACCATCCTTGGCGATATCCAGCGCTGGGCATCGGCCGGTAAGCTCTCAGCCGCCGCCGCGGCCCGCGTTCGCGAGCTGGAGCCGCGCTTCGGCCAGGCGGTCAAGATAGCTCAGGCCGCTGGGGTGAAGATCGCCCTCGGCACGGATTTCATCAGCCGCGAGCAGCATGGCACCAACCTGCGCGAGATCGCCAGCGTCGCCGACGCCGGTCTCAGCACCGAGGCGGCGCTGCTGGCGGCGACCCGAAATGGCGCCGAGCTGCTGGGCATCGGCGATCGCTACGGCCGTGTCGCTCAGGGTTACGTCTTCGACGCGATCGTTCTCGACGACGATCCCGCTGACCTGGCGTTCGCCCGCGATGGCCGGGTGGGCGGCGTCTTCAAGGCCGGGCGGGCTGTGGTCGAGCATCCCCGGCTGGCTGCGCGTCCAGCAGCTTGACGCAGGTGTAGAGCGTCCGCAAATGGGGGACCGGCACGTTCAGGCGGTCGGCGAGCTCGACCACCGATCCGACGAGCGCATCGATCTCGAGCGGCCGGCCGGCCTCGAGGTCCTGCAGCATCGACGTCTTATGGGCGCCCACCCGCGCGGCGCCGCGGATTCGCCGGTCGATGCTGACCGGGATTTCGATACCCACCCGCCGGGCCACGGCATCGACCTCCTCCATGGCGGCGCGCACCACCGGTTCGGCCATCGGATTGCCGGCGATCCCCACCAGGGTCGCCCGCGTCAAGGCGCTCATCGGATTGAAGACGGCGTTGCCCAGCAGCTTGACCCAGATCTCGTCGCGGATTTTTGACTGGACGGGTGCCTTGAGTCCCGCCTTCGATAGCGCCTGGGAGATCGCGAGACATCGTTGACTTTCGTCGCCATCGAGCTCGCCAAGCGAGAAGCGATCCCCTTCGACATGCAGCACGACGCCGGGAGCGACCAGGTTGGTCGCCGGGTAGACGGCGCACCCGATCACGCGCTTGGGGTCGATCGTCCGGCCGATCACGCCGCCTGGATCTACGGTCTCCAGGTGGATGCCGTCGAGCTCGCCGCCGTGGCGCTGGAAGTACCACCACGGAATTCCGTTCTGGGCGCTGACGACGGCGGTGCGGTCGCCAAGCGCATTGCCAAGTCGTTCCGCGATCGGGGGCACACTGTGGGCCTTGAGGGTCAAAAAGACCGCGTCCACGCCGGCCAGCACCGAGAAGTCGTTGGTACATTCCGGGTGGACGGTGAATTCGCCGTCTCCCTCGATGATCCGCAGGCCGTTCTTGCGCATCGCCTCGAGGTGGGGTCCTCTGGCGATCAGGACCACGTTCACATCGGCCTTCGCCATCCGCCCGCCCAGAAATCCGCCGATGGCTCCGGCTCCGAGGACCGCGAATCTCACCGCGGACTCAGCTGCTCGGCGACGAACCGCCGCTGGACTTTGCCGGTCGGCGTTCGCGGGATGGACTCGACAATATGCACCCGTTTGGGGACTTTGAATTCCGCCAGCAGGCCTCGGCAGTGGGCGATCAGCTCCTTCTCCGAAACCGGCTCGGAGAGGACCACCGCGGCCGCGACCTCTTCGCCCCAGGTCGCATGCGGCACACCGAAACTGACCGCTTCCTTCACCGCCGGGTGCGACTCGAGCGCCTCGTCGATTTCCCGCGGCGCGATCTTCTCTCCGCCGCGATTGATGAGCTCTTTGATCCGCCCCAGCAGCCGAAGGTAGCCATCACCGTCGAGGGTGCCCAGGTCACCGGTTCGAAACCACCCGTCGGTGAACGATGCGAGGTTCGCCTCCGGGTTGTTCTCGTAGCCGTCGATCACGTTCGGCCCCCGGATGCCGACTTCGCCGGCTGATCCAGAAGGGAGGAGGGAGCCCGCCTCGTCCAGCACCGCGATCTCGACGCCGGTGCCGCGGCCGACCGATCCCGGGATGCGGCGGTCCGGTGGCAAGGGATTCGAGGACATCTGATGACTCGCCTCGGTCATGCCGTAGGCCTCCAGCACCGGGACGCCGAAGCGCTCCTCCATGCGCGACATCAACTCGGGCGAGAGGGCCGAGCTGCAGGAGCGCACGAAGCGCAGTCGTTCCGTCCC
>VBJI01000234.1:1838-4121 GCA_005880875.1 Chloroflexota bacterium | reverse complement strand
CGGGGCGCCAAGTGAGGTCCACGGCGACCAGGCGTTCTTGTTCGCGTGCTTCTGATGTCTGGTATGAAGTTTGTAGTCGCGCCCGATCACATAGATCTGCTGGCGGCCATCCTTGTTCCGTCCCAGACCGATCGCGGCAGATCCCGGCCAGGAGCCTCCCAGTGACACCCAGGGGGACCAGCGGCTCGCGTTGACCCGCAGCTGGTACTTCGTATAGAGCCGGCCATCCGACCCGATCAGGTAGAGCTGCTGGCGCCCGTCGGCATTCTTTCCGACGGGGCGCCGGCCCTGCGGGGGGAGGTCAGGCGCAAAGAACGCGATGTGCCTGGCGGCCCGTGCGTTCGGCTTCCGCTTGGCGTTGGCGGGAAGTCCATAGAGATATGCGCAGTAGTACCCCTGATCGGCTCTGCGGGCAATCCGTCGTGACCGTGCCCTGAAATTTCCCGGGCCGACCTGCCGGTGGAACGACGGGTATCCGCGGATCGCCTCTTCGTGAGCTGTCCTGGCGCACCTGCCGTATGAAAAGTAAACCCAGAGGCTGCTCGGCTGCTGGGCGCTCCCCGACACCTTCACCACGAAGATCGTGGCCAGCGCGACCTTCTTCGGGGCCCTGATATGCAGGCTGTCCGCGTGCGCCACGGCGATCGGCGTCAACAGCACGCCGAGGCAAGCGGTGACAAGAGCTCGGGCTATTGAGGAGGCCACGATCCCTCCAGTGAAAGCCAGTGTCGCTGCCATGCCGACCCACTTGCCGAGATCGCGCGCTTTGTGTAGAGCGCACCGCCCGCGCTCATCAGGTAGAGCTGCTCGCGTCCCGCGACGTCGCGCGCAACGCCTATGAAGTCATTCGTAGGCCACGGTCCGCCGAGCGCGGTCCATAGCAATGACCAGTCGCCCACGCACGGGGGGGTGTCGCACCCAGTCAGTAGCTGCGTCTGCGTATAGACGCGGCCGTTGCTCCCAATCAGATAGAGCTCTTGCCGGCCGTCCTTCCTGCGGCCAACGCCGACGGCGTCGGCGTTGGGAAAGAGCTTTTCGGTGAGTGGTGTCCAGCTCCGTGGCCAGCTGCCATTGGGACTCAGCTGCCTCTGCGTATAGAGCTTCTGATTAATCCCGACGACGTAGAGCTCCTGACGACCGCTGGCGTCGGCGCCGACAGTGATCCCGGCATAGGAGTACCAGTACCCCTCCAGCGAAATCCAATCCGACCAGCCATACGTGGTCCTGGTGTTGACGTGGTTCTGGTAGCGGGTGTAGAGCTTTTCGTCCTGATAGATGAGATAGATGTACTGGCGGCCATCAGCACCCGACCCGACTCCAATGGCAGCTCCGTCGGGGAAGGGACCTCCGAAGCCCAGCCAATCGGACCAGGAAAGGGCGTTGACTCGGCGCTGATAGCTGGTGAAGAGATCTCCGGCGCCATCCGTGAGATAGACCTCCTGCCGGCCGTCGGCGTTCGTCCCCACCCCGATCGAGTCAGAGTTTGGCCAGTAACCGGCCGGCTGGTTCCAGAGCGAAACCCAGGGCGACCAGAGGTTCTTGTTTGCGCGCTTCTGGTAGCTGGTGTACAGCTTGTTGTCGTAGCCGATCACGTAGATCTGCTGGCGACCGTCCCTGTTGAACCCGACCCCGATCGCGTCCGACGTCGGCCAAGAGCCTCCCAGCGATACCCAGTTGGACCAGCGATCTGCGTTGAGCCGGCTCTGGTAGCTCGTATAGAGCTGGCCGTCCGATCCGATCAGGAAGAGCTGGTGGCGCCCATCGGCGTTGTGGCCAACTGGCCGCCGGCCCTGCGGCGGAAGGTCGGGCAGGAAGAAGGTGATCGGTCGCTCGGCGCGTGCTGCGGGATGGCGCCGCGTGTCGGTATTCCCTCGATACAGGTACGCGCAATAGCTGCCGACTGCGCCCCTCCGCGCAACGCGCTGCACGCGCGCGCTGAACGCGCCCGGGCCTACGCGCCGGTGAAACGAGGAGTATCCACGGCTCGCCTCCCCGCGTGCCGTCGGGGCGCAGCGCCGGTATGAGAAATACACCCAGACGGCGCTCCCCCTATGGGCCTTCCCCGAGACCCTTACCACGAACGTCTTCCCCAGCACGATCTCTCGCGGAACGTTGATGTGCAGGCTATCGGCGTGCGCCAGCGCGACGGGTGTCCCGAGCGTGACGAGGCAGGCTGCCACGAGCGCCACCGTCAACGGGATCACCTCTCGGCGGCTCAAGGGGGCCCAGTCTCCGGCGACCCCGGGCGCGGCGCAGCCGCACCCTCTGCGGATCCGGGGTCGC
>VBJI01000234.1:0-1659 GCA_005880875.1 Chloroflexota bacterium | reverse complement strand
ACCGGCGATCCGGACGGCCGCTCCTTCTGGGCATGGTGATGTCCGCCGCCAAAGCAGCCCCCGAACACGACCGCGAGAGCGAGAGCGAGCCACAGACGAGCCCCGTGCCTCATCGCGCCCCGATAGCCCTAGCTTGGCGCTGACGCATGCCCGCCCTCGATGCGCGAACCACGCGAACGGCGCCCCAAGCGACGGAATAGGACCCGTAGGCGTCGGTCACCCGGACCGCGAGTCGCGCGATTCCGGCCTTTGTCAGCCGGATCTCTGCGCTCGGTCGATCGTTTAACTGCCTCAAGGGCCTCGCGCGGCCGCGCTCGTTTGCGAGAAACCACTCGTAGTGCGTAATCGCGCTGGCCCCGGCCGTCGATCCGCTGGCGCTCACACTCACAGCAGACCCGACGTGCACCGTGCGGGCTCCGACCGTTACCCTGGCATGAGGTGGTTTCAGATTCCGCGTGCACGTCCTCACATAGCACATGAACACGGAGTCGTAGGTGTTCCACATCCGCCTGCCCCGCCAGTCCCTGAGTGTGCCGTACGGATCGAAATAGTCATCGCTGTTGCAGTCGAGCAGCTGTAGCGTCGCCGACGGATCTTCACATGGGTAGGTCTGCCACGACCGCGAGCCGTTGCCGTCAGCGAAGTCCGCTGGCCCGGACCGTGGCACATCCTCACCGCCACCGTTCACCATGGCCACGTACCCGCCATCATTCGCGCGGTTCTGCCACGCGGGCAATGGATCCTGCGACCGTTGCGCGATCCCAGCCTCGAGGCAGCGCCCACCAAAGAACCCGTCTGCGTATATCGCGTAGTTCTCGAGCGGGTGCGCGTGTCCGAGCGGGAACCGTTTCCGGTCGCGCGCGAGAGCGCGTTTGACCTCAGCCGCGGCGGCGTAGAGCCGATCCCCGCGCGCGCAACCAGAGCGCCAGTACTTCAAGGGCTTGCTGAGCCGAACCCTTGCGACGTTCACATACCGCCGACCACATGAGGTGCCGGTATCGAACCGCAGCGACTTGAGCCCTAGTGACGATTCCCTTACCTTGTCGCTGACCGCTTGGACGTCCGACTGGATGAGCTGCGCGTACTGCTGGAACCGATCCGGACGATCCGAAGGGTAGGCGTAGACGAGCTTGATGCGAGGAACCCGCTTGGTGGAGGTGCTGTTTCCGCCGATGCGCGGCTCCTTTCCACACCATTGCGACGACAGGCCACTATCGTCGGGCGGTGGTGTCGGAGGTGAACCTAGCCTGAAGTGGACGGCATGGACGATCTGGTTCTCGCGCGACCCGTCGTTGTTGTTCGCGCCGTAGCTGGTAACCGTGCCAGCCCAGTCGTGGTAAACGGTGTGGTCATCCACGATGACGTCGAGGCCCCACGCATAGCCGCAACAGCGGTTATAGACCTGGAGGTCGATGACATCGGTGCCTCTGAGCTTGCCGCTCCACTGGGTGTATTCGTCGTAGCCGGCCTTCTTTTTTAGGCGGCCGTTTACATAGAGGCACTCCGCGTCGTCGCCGTTGCTCAGCTTAATCACGACGCTGTGCAGCCGCCTTGACGCAGGACGAGAAGGACTCAAGCGCGCGCTGCGCGCAAGGCGAGTGCCTGACTTGCAGGGCTGCGAGAGCGGGCGCTCTGGGTAGAGCTTCGACCGGGTCTCCC
>VBJI01000230.1 GCA_005880875.1 Chloroflexota bacterium | reverse complement strand
CCTCGGCCAGCAGCCCAGTGCCGTGGCCGCCACCGGAGCCGCGCACATTCCCGGGCAGCCCGTCAACATGGCGTACCTGACCTGCTTCTTCGAGAACAACCTGCTCGCCCATCACCATGTCAACTGGCTGGCGCCGGTGAAGGTGCGCCGCACCCTGATCTGCGGCGACCGGCAGATGATCGTCTACGACGATCTCGAACCGAGCGAAAAAGTGAAGGTCTACGACAAAGGCATCACCCTCAAAAGCGCGCCGGAGCAGGTCTACGAATCCCTCATCGGTTACCGCAGCGGTGACATGTGGGCTCCCAGGCTCAGCCTGACGGAAGGACTTCGGCTCGAGGCCCAGCATTTCCTGGATTGCATCCGGCAGGGCCACACGCCCCTATCGGATGGCCTTGCCGGGATGCGGGTGGTGCGCATTCTGGAAGCGGCCACGCAATCGGTGGCGCACAACGGCCAGCCGGTAGACCTGCCCGCGGATGCCGGTGACGCGGATGCCGCGGGTGCCTCCTCATAAGATGTCGGGCCCGGTCTCCAGCGAAGATCCGCGCTGGCTTGGTTTCCTGGAGGCGCAGCCCGAGGCGACCCCGTTCCATCATCCGGCCTGGTCGCGGGCCCTGGCGGAGACCTATCGATTTCGACCGCTGGTCTTCCTGCAAACGGGTGCCAGCGGCGCCGTCGTCGCCGGCATGCCGCTTCTCGAGGTCCCGGGGCCGATGTGGCGATCGCGGTTGATGTCGCTGCCCTTCACCGATTCGTGTCCACCGCTGGCGACGGACGTCGGCGGCCTGAGGGAGCTGACCGGCAACCTGCTGCGGTGGCGGCGGGAGGCCCGCGCCGGTCAGCTCATCGTCCACGGTGCGCTGGCCCCGCAGCCAGACGTCCGGGTCGTCACCCGGGCCGTCCGGCACGTGCTGCCGCTGGCCGCGTCCGGCGACGAGGTCCTGGGCCGGCTCAAAGGCAGCCCGCTGCCGCGAGCCATCCGCAAGGCCCAGCGGGAGGGCGTCGCGGCTACCGTCAGCCAGGCGCACGAGGACCTGGAGCTCTTCTACCGGCTCCATCTGCAGACACGGCGGCGACTCGGGGTCCCGGTTCAACCCAGACGGTTCCTGAGTTCGGCGCCTCGGATCGCCGCCACTGGGAGCTCCGTCCCAACAACCTGGTGATGTGGACGGCGATCGACTGGGCCTGCCGGCGTGGCTATCGACAGCTCGACTTTGGGCGAAGCGAGCTCGACAACGAAGGACTGCGCGACTTCAAACGGCGCTGGGGCGCGATGGAGCTTCCGCTCCGGTATTCGTACGTGGCGGCCCGGCCACCGCGATCGACCTCCCCGGTCACAAAGCGCGCGCTCGCCGCGCTGATCCAGACCTCGCCGCCGGCGGTCTGCCGCGCGCTGGGCGAACTGCTCTACGGCCGGGTGATGAGTTTCGCCTGATGAGATTCTCGGTCTGCCTTCCGGCGACGCGGCCGACCAGCGTGGCGGCCGCCGTTCGTTCCATCCAGGCCCAGACGGTCCGCGACTGGGAGCTGCTGGTCGTCGGTCAGGGGGACGACGGCGCGCTACGGGCCAGCGTCGAGCGAGTGGCCGAGGGCGACCGGCGGGTGCGCTACCTGCACGTCGAGCGGCCCGGGTCGAGCCGGGCGCGCACGCTGGCGCTGCGGGTCGCCTCCGCGCCGCTGATCGCGATGACGGACGACGATTGTGAAGCCCGCGCCGATTGGCTCGCGGTGCTGGGGCAAGCCTTTGCGGACGATCCGGCGCTGGCCCTGATCGGGGGCGCGATGGTCGCTCCGCCCGGCGCCGGCCGCTGGCCGGCCAGCTGTCCGGAGTGGATTCCCGCCGAGGCCGTCTATGACCCGGTGGCCAGCGGGCGGACCGCGCCCAGAGGCTGGGACTGGATCGGCGCCAATTTTGCCCTGCGCCGGGAGGCGGCCGAGGTGGTCGGTGACTTCGACGAGTGCCTGGGAGCTGGTGGCGACTTCCCCGCGGCGGGCGATACCGACTACAAGCTCCGGATGGAAGCCCACGGCTTCAAGATGCGCAGCACGCCGCGCGCCGTCGTCGATCACACCTATGGATGGCGATACGGATTCAAGGCCGTCCTGCGGCACCAGCGCAACCATGCCCGCGGGAACGGCGCGCTGGCCGCCAAGCTGACGTTGCTGGGTGACCGGCGCGGCCGGGACCTGCTGACCGTGACCGTCAGCGAATGCCTCTCCCGATGGTTGTTGGGGCGCCGGGCGGGCCGGCTGCCGGCTGACCTTCGCGTGCTCGCGCATTTCGTCGCCGGCTATCGCCAGTGCATCCAGCACTACGGCGTCGGCGCCGATGGCTTGCTCTTCAGACGTCCATCCGCGACCCGTGAGGACTGGCGCCAGGCGTCCGATGTGCGGCCAGCCCGGGCCTCGATCAGGTAAGGCATGCGCGCCCTGCTGGTAAGCCGTCATCCCTATCCGATGCAGACGACGCTGCGGCGCAACGTGGCCGAGCTGCTGAGCCACGGCGTCGCGGTCGACCTCGTCTGCCTGACCCCCCGCCTGACCTGCGGGGCCCGGCCCACCGGGGAACCACGGCTGCGCCTTTTTGGTCTTCCGATGCGCCAGCGTCGAAGCCACGCCTTCTGGTATCCGGTGCACTACGCGAGCTTCTTTGTCTGGGCATTCCTCCTCGTGTCGGTGCTGGCGCTGATCCGCCGCTATGACGTGGTCGAGGTGGACAATACGCCCGACTTCCTGATCTTCACGGCGCTGGTGCCGCGCTGGCGGCGGATGCGGGTGGTGCTGTTTGCGATGGAGTTGATGCCCGAGCTGACAGCGGCTCGCCTGGGAGTGGGCGGCGACGCGCTGGCGGTCCGGGTGGCCGTCCGGCTGGAACGGCTGGCGGCGGGTCGGGCGGATCACGTCATCACGGTCAGCAATCCCTGTCGCCGCATTCTGGTGGGACGCGGCCTCGACCCGGCGAAGGTCTCCGTCGTTCCCAATTCGCATCGGGTCTCGGGTCTGCCTCGCCCCTGGCCGGCGAGTCCGCCGTTCCTGGTGATCCAGACCACCCTGATCCCACGCTACGGCGTCCATGTCGCGATCCAGGCGTTCGCCGAGCTTCACCAGGAACGGCCCGACCTGACGCTCGAGATTCTCGGCGAAGGTGAAGCCCAATCCAGCCTCGTGGATCTGGTGGATCGCCTCGGCCTGTGGAACCACGTCCTGTTTTCGGGCCGCTATCTGCCCTGGTACGAGATGATCGATCGGGTCCGTCAGGCGACGCTCGGCATCGTGCCGATTCTTGCGGATGGCTACGGCGACCTGGTGCTGCCGAACAAGATCCTGGAGTTTGCCGCGCTGCGAATTCCAACCGTCTGTTCGCGCCTTCCCAGCATCGAGGAACAGTTTGGTCCCGACACGCTTGCGTACTTCGAGC
>VBJI01000229.1 GCA_005880875.1 Chloroflexota bacterium | reverse complement strand
CGATGTAATCGTCCACTTGTCGAGTTGGCGGCACGACCTTGAACCCGCCCCAGCGGATGCCCGCCATGGTCGCGCACTTCACGAGTAGGCGGATCCGGCTCTGCCGCGCATCCGGGTTGTTCTGCAGGGCCGCCAGGGCGCTCTCCCAGGCGGGGATCGCGTCGTCGCCGTGGAATGCGCCTTCGTGATCGTCGCCGATCGCCTCCAGCGCCCGGGCGCGCTCGGCGTCGTCAATGCTCAGGCGGAGCGCATCCTGATGCAGCTCGAGCGCGTGCGCCACGGCAAACCGCTTGCGGGCGACCACCCCTGCAGTGATCATCGCGGTGAAGGCCCTGCTTCGCAGCTCGGCACGCGCCGCCGGATCGTCCGTCCAGGCCAGATCGGCATCCTCGCCGAGGATCGACTTCCGGTAGTGGTGGGCGATCAGCTCGGCGAGCTCCTCGGAGCCATGTCCGGCGATTTCCTCCAGCCAGCGAGCCGCCTCGGCGTGTGCGCGTGCCCGCCGGATTCTCGGCAGACTGGCATAGGCCACATCACGCACGAGGGCATGCTTGAAGATGAACTCGAGCTGCCCTGCGATGGACGATGTCGGTCGAACCGATACCAGCCCCTTGGCTTCGAGCGCGAGCAGGCTCGAAGTCACCTCGGGGTCGTCGCTCGCTCGCCGCACCGGCTCTTCCCAGAACGCGCGTCCGATCACGGCGGCCTCTTGAAGAGCGCGCTTTTGCGCTGATGGTAGGGCGTCAATGCGGGCGCCGAGCACTGCCAGGACCGTATCGGGCAGCGCCGCGGGAAGCGTGCCGGTCACTCGCCAGCCCGAGCCCTCGCGAACCAACGTACCCGCATCGATCAATCGGTGGATGATTTCTTCGAGGAACAAGGGATTACCGTCGGCGGTGGCCACCAGGTCGCGCCGCAGTGTCTCAGGGATCTCACTCCCTTCCAGGATCTCCTTCAGCAGCGTCGCGCTTTGCTGTGATGTCAGCGACCTCAGCGCATGGACAGCGACGGCTTCGCTGCCCTCTCCGAATTCGGGGTGAGCCTTGCGAAGCTCAGGCCGGGCCGTCGTGACCAGAAGGATGGGCCCGGTGGACCGCGCCAGGAGCCGCTCAATCATTTCGACCATTCGGTCGCTGGCCCAGTGCAAGTCCTCCAAAACAAGGATGACCGGACCCGCAGCAGCGTAGGCGCTGATGAATCGGGGCCAGGCCATGGACAGTTCGACCTGCACCGCCGAAGGCCGGATTTTGTCGAGTGGGTTTCCCGGGATGGTGATCCCGGCGGTGAAGGCAAGGGCAAAAACCGTTTGATCGATGGTCGCCTCGCCCGGAGGCACCCGCGCCAGGACCGCTTCGACCTTCTGGCGGAGCCGCTCGGCGGCGGTCGCCGCTGGGTCATCGAGCGAGATCTGGCATTCGCGCCGAAGCAACTCGCCGAGCGGCCAGTAAGTCAGGCCCTCGCCGGTGGATGGGCAGCGTCCCTGCAGGAACGTCGTCTCGGGATGGCGAGCCGACGCCATATTGAGGAACTCCCGCACCAGGCGGCTCTTGCCAATGCCAGCCGGCCCCGAGATCAGGGCCAGCCTTGGGTTGTTTGCATCCATCGCCTCGTGGAAGAGGCTGGCGAGTGCCTCGACCTCCTGTTCGCGGCCGACCATGGGGACCTGCATCCCTTTGCGGCGGTCGAGCGCGTCGGTGAGCGGGTTGAGCACCTGCCGGACCGTCGCCGGCGCAGACTTGCCTCGGATTTCGCGCGTCTCGGGCTCACTGAACGCGAGGTCACCACGTTCTGGTCGGAAGCCGCCATCACCTCGCCGGTGTTTACACCGACCCGGATCGCGAGGCTGACCCCGTGCTGCGCTTTGAACTCGGTATTCAGCCCCGTCAGGCGCTCGAGCATTTGGAATGCGGCCCGTAGCGCCCGCTCGGCGTCATCCTCCCGCACGATCGGGACGCCGAACGTCGCCATCACCGAGTCGCCCATGAACTTTTGGACAGTGCCGCCCCAAGCCTCGATGGTCGAGGTCATGACCGAAAAGAACCTCTGGAGGAGGACCCGCCAGCGCTCGGGGTCAAAACGCTCTCCGAGCGTGGTTGAGCCGGTGATGTCCGCGAAGAGGACGGTGACGAGCTTGCGCTCCTCGGCGGCCCGATCGCCAATCTTGGTGCCGCAAGCCGGGCAGAAGCGCGCACCCGCCGGGACCGCCGCCGAGCAATTTGGGCACCCTCCGTCCACAGCCACGTTCGAAGCCTACACGCGCGCCATGCCCAATTGAAGCGCGAACCGACGGACGGCTGTACAATTCCGGCGGCCGTGACCTTCGAAGACTTCCGTCGCTGGGCCTTGGACAGCAGTCTTGGGGCTGCCCGTCGGTGGGAAGAGCCTCTAGACGACGAGATCAAAGTCGTGCTGGCGGCTGACGACTACGACGCCTACCACGTGATTCCGATGCCGCCGATATACCTGCAAAGGGAGCGAGGGTACGTCCATTGGCTGGCCGGAGCCCTGCCGGACATCGTCGCGAACCGCAGCCTTCGGCGGCTGGCTTTCAGAAGTTCGGTCTGGGTCAGCAATGATCCAATGTATGCCGACCGGCCTGTCGACGACCCAAAGCGCCGCGAATTGCTCGCGATCCAGGTCGCGGAAAAGGGCCGCTATGAGGCGTGGCATGCGCCCATCAGGAGGTCGTCTGCAGGCTTGCCGAGCGTCGGCGACTGGGAGATCCACGCAACCGACAAGGACGGGTTGAGTGGAGCCCTGCCGAACCGCATCCGGAAGGCCTTGGATGATCGTGGGGCGAGTCGCGGTCCAACTATGCCGGCGGCCGAGATGGTGCTTGGCTCATGGGACGTACCCGACGGTTTCTTTCCGTTGGCCGCTAATTGCGGGCCGCTCGACTACGCACGCGAAGGCACGACGAGCACCTACATGGCGCTCTTCCGACCAGAATCGCCAGGCCCGGTAATCGTGAGCCAGGCCATTGTCTTCCCGGAGGCCGATGGCCCTTTAGGCCATATCGAGGGTGCCTTGCAGGCGCTCGCCCAAATGCAGAACTCGGAATTTACTGGGCCGCCACTTGGCGACAAGACCAATTACGTAGAAGGAAAGCTTGATGGCGGCCGGCTTTACCGGTACCAGGCTCTGTGGCGATATCCGGGCGTATTCTGCGAGGTTGCCGTCTCCGGGCCACCTGGTCGGTTCAGCAAATCAGACCTGTACCACTTTGCAGCAGTTCAGAATCGTCGCGCGACGGCCGAGCTTGATTCGCGCCGGGAGGCCACGGGTTAGAAATGGCACTATCCAACGTCCAGAAGGGCGCAGTGGGGCAGTTTGCCTTCCTGAGTACGGCGCTCGCCACTGGAGGTGGTGGAGTCGAGGCCTACGTGCCCGTGGCAGACAACGAACGGCGTGATGCTGAGGTCCGCCGTCACCTGAAGCCAACCCCCGGAATCACGCTGCAGGTCAAGGTCGCCTTCACGGCATCCGCCTACGGGGGACCTCGGAGCAAGTATCTGAGGATTGTGTTCAGCGTGCGTGACAAGCGGCTCGAAACCGATGCACGATTCTGGTACTTCTTCGCCCTGTACGAGGCATCGCAGCTTCGGCTCCATGATCCGTGTTTCCTGATTCCTTCGGGGGTGTTCCACAAGATTGGCCGGGACGGCAGGCCCGCCAAGGGGCTGCACTGGTTTTCAATTACGGCGAACCTCGAACCTCACTCCCGGGACAAATGGAGTCGATTTCGCGTGGCACCAAAAGACCTCGGCAAGCGCCTCCTCGAAGTCATCGATGAGGCCCCGCTGACGTCCAGTCGCAAGTCTTTAAAGCTGCCTCCAGATGCCATCTGGCTCGCTCGCGCGAGGCGTTCGACCCCGGTTGCGTTGCGCCACCGCGCCGCTTAGCCTCAGGGCGTCTTGCTTGTTGCGACACACAGCTGTCAAAACCCTGCCCTAGAGTGACCCTTGGAGTAGAAGGGCAATATGCAGTTTCTCGATGGCCGGCTGATCGTCAGCCCGTCGGATTTGACGGGCTTCCTGGAGTGTGAGCACCTCACCCAGCAGG
>VBJI01000125.1 GCA_005880875.1 Chloroflexota bacterium | reverse complement strand
CGCTGGAGCCTGTGGATCGTCTTCTCCTATCTCTGGCTGCCCTATGTCACATTGCCGGTCTACGCCGCCCTGGAGCGGATTCCGAACTCATTGATCGAGGCCTCAACCGATCTCGGCGCCCGCTGGGTGACAACGTTCCGCCGCGTAATTCTGCCGATCGCATTACCGGGCATCATTGCCGGCTCGATCTTCGCGTTCTCCTTGACGCTTGGCGACTACATCGCACCCGACCTGGTCGGTGACACCGAATTCATCGGCAACATCATCTACCAGAGCGTTGGCATCGCCAATAACATCCCGTTCGCCGCTGCATACGCGATCGTGCCGGCGCTGGTCATGGCCGCCTACCTGCTGATCGCGCGTCAGCTGAAGGCCTTCGAGGCGCTATGAGCCGTGATCGGGCGATCGAACCGCGTTCGGTGCAGGTCGGCATGGGTGTCGTCAGCGGCCTGGTGCTGCTCTTTCTCTATGTGCCGCTGTTCGTGATCATGCTCTACGCCTTCAACCCGGCGCGGGCGCAATCGTGGCCGCTGCCCGGGCTATCCACACGATGGTTCGTCGCCACCTGGAACAACGTCGAGGTGCGCACCGCGCTGCTCACCTCCCTCAAGGCGGGGGCGGGGGCGACGACGATCGCCCTCATCCTGGGCAGCCTGGCGGCGTTCGCGGTCCATCGATTCCGGTTCTTCGGGCGCGAAGCGGTCTCCTTTGTCTTGATCCTGCCGCTGGCGTTGCCGGGAATCGTGACAGGAATGGCCTTGAATTCCACGATCAACCTCGGCGGCCAGTTGATCGGAATCTCCTTCAGCCTCTGGACGATCATCATCGGGCACGCCACCTTCTGCGTGGTCGTTGTCTACAACAATGTGATCGCGCGGCTCCGCCGGACCTCGACCTCGCTGGTGGAGGCGTCGTACGACCTCGGCGCCGACGGCCTGCAAACCTTCCGCTACGTCATCCTGCCGAATATCGCCACAGCGTTGATGGCCGGCGGCTTGCTGGCGTTCGCCCTTTCCTTCGACGAGATCATCGTCACGAACTTCACCTCCGGCAGCGAGATCACCCTGCCCAAGTGGATCTTCAACAACCTGCGGCTGCCGAATCAGCGTCCGGTCGTCAACGTCGTGGCCAGCGTGCTGCTGATCGTCAGCCTGATCCCGGTGTACATCGCGCAGCGTCTCACCCAGGAAACCGGCGGCCTGGTCTCGGCCGGTCGGGGCGCCATCCCGGCGGCAATTGAAGATGCGGCAGAGCAGCCGGCGGCGCCATAGCCTATAACCATTCCATGGCCGTTTCGGAACCACAAGATGACAAGGTCCGCGAGGCGCTCTCCAGGCCGATGACCGTGGTCGACATCACCACCACCGGTCGGACGAGCGGTGAGCCGCGCCGGCTCGAGATCGTGCTGCACAACATCGGCGGCCGCCTCTATATAAGCGGACAACCATCGCGTCGGCGTCGAAGCTGGCTCGCCAACCTCGACGCGGATCCGAAGTTCGTGCTCCATGTCAAGCGCGGCGCGCGGGCCGATCTGCCCGCCACCGCGCGCGAGATCACAGATCCAAAAGAGCGCCGCCAGGTCCTCGAGCAAGTCGCGCGACACTGGAAACGCGACGATGTCGATACCATGATGCAGTTCAGTCCCCTGATCGAAGTCTCGGTCTAAGGACCATTACGCAAGGCGTTCTGAGCCCGGTCACAGATTGAGGACCGGCGAGCCGAATTGCGCGTGGAGCCGAGCCGCAATCAACGAGCGGTGACAGGCCCGGGCGTCGCGCTCGACGCATAGCAGGGCAGAGACCGCATTGTCAGGGAGGGACTCGAGGAGGGCGGCCAGGTCGACCTGGTCGAGCACCTCGCTTACGTAGCGGCACCGGTAGGCTTCGCTGAGCTCGATGCGCGAGCGCTTTCCAACCTTCAGCCGGGCGTCCTCCCGGTACTGCAACTGCCGCAGTTCGGTGGTGGGCGCCACCTCGGGCAGATGTCGGTATTGGATCCGGGCCTGCTGGAGCGCGGCCTGCAGCCGCAGCGAGTTGGCCCAGGCGTACTCGGGGCCGCGAACGCCGCGACGCTGGCGGACGTCGACCACCATGGCGACCTTATGGCGCCTGAGCTTTTCAAGGAAGTCGTCCAGGCTCGATTGGTAGACGCCAATCGTCGCGATCGTGCGCATCCAAAAAGCGCTTAGCCGACGCTGACGATCGTCGCCTGCCGTTCTCCGGCGGGGGTCTTGAAGGTCACGGTGTCGCCCGCCCGCCGATCGACCAGCGCGCTTCCCAGCGGCGCCGCGACCGAGAGCAACCCACGCGACATGTTGCCCTCGGTGGGCCCGACGATCTCGTAGCTCGCCTCGCCAAACTCGTCGCGGACCACCACCTTCGAACCGATCCGGACGACGCCGTTCGCGCCAGTCTCCTCTACGACCTGTGCCCGCTTGAGGGTGTTTTCGATCGTTTGAATGCGACCATCGAGCATTCCCAGATGCTGACGAGCATCGTGATAGCCGAAGTTCTCGCTCAAATCACCCTGGGACCGCGCCGCGGCGACTTCTTCGACCATGGCGGGACGGCGGGCGCGCAGCTCGGCCAGCTCGGCCGAAAGCGCCGTAAAGCCCGACGCGGTCATCGGGATGGGCTCGTGCTTCTCCTTGGACATGGCGTGGTCGGCTCTGCGATTACTCGATCGCGGTCATGACGTGCTTGACGTTCGTGTATTCCTCGAGTGAGTACATCGACAGGTCCTTGCCGTAGCCACTCTGCTTGTAACCGCCGTGCGGCATTTCGCTGACCAACGGGATGTGGGTGTTGATCCAGACCGTGCCGAACTGCAGCCGGCGGGCGGCGTTCATCGCCCGGCCGATGTCGCGCGTCCAGACTGAGGCGGCGAGGCCGTAAGGAACGTCGTTGGCCCAGGCGATCGCCTCGTTGTCGTCCTTGAAGCGCTGCACCGTGACGACCGGGCCGAAGACTTCTTTTTGCACGATCTCGGAGTCCTGCTTGACGTCCGTCACCAGGCTCGGCTGGTAGAAGTAACCGCGCCCTCGAATCGGCGCGCCGCCGACCAGCACCCGGGCGCCGCGATCGCGTGCCCGGTCCATGAATCCCTCGACCCGCTCCAGTTGCTCCTTGGCGACCATGGGCCCCATCTCGATGCCGTCCTCGAGCGGGTTGCCGACCTTCACCGACTGGACGCTCTTCGTCAGCGACGTCAGCAGGTTGTCATAGATCTTCGGCCCCGCGATCACGCGGGTCGCCGCGGTGCAATCCTGCCCGGAGTTGAAGAAGCCGGCGACCTTGACCCAGGTGTTGACGGCCTCGAGGTCCGCGTCGTCGAACACCACGACGGGTGCCTTGCCGCCGAGTTCCAGGTGCACGCGCTTGAGGGTCTGCGAGGCCGCCTTCGCTACGTCCTTGCCAGTGGCGACGTCGCCGGTTAGCGAGACCATGTCGACCCCCGGGTGGCGGACGATGCCGGCGCCGACCGGCTCGCCGTCGCCGGTGATGACGTTGAACACGCCGGCCGGAAAGATGTCCGCGGCCAGTTCGGCCAGCCGGAGCGCGGTCAGGGGTGTCCACTCGGATGGTTTGAGGACTACGCAGTTGCCCGCCGCCAGGGCGGGGGCGACTTTCCAGATCGCCATCATCAACGGATAGTTCCAGGGCGCGATCGAGCCGACGACGCCGATCGGTTCGCGCCGGATCATGCTCGTGTAGCCGCGCATGTACTCGCCGCTGGCGCGGCCTTCGAGCAGGCGTGCCGCTCCGGCGAAGAAGCGCAGGTGGTCAACGCAGGGCGGCAACTCGTCCGAGAGAAACAGCGCCCGGGGCTTGCCGACGTTTGCCGATTCCAGGTTGGCGAGTTCATCACCGTCGCCATTGACGGCCTCGGCCAGCTTGAGCAGCATCTCGCTTCGCTCTCGCGGGGTGGTCTCGAACCAATCGACGTAGGCTTTTCTGGCCGCCTTCACCGCCCGGTCGACGTCGGCCTCGGTTCCCTTCGGCACCTCGGCGATCGTCTCTCCGGTCGCGGGGTTGATGATCGTCTGTCCCTCGCTCCCCGAGCCGGCTACCCAGTCGCCGCCGATGAACATCTCGCGCCGCTTGACTGCCGTTGCCATGCTGGTCTCCACCCTCCTGTCACGCGGGAAATCCCGCGACCCTGACTTCCGCGAAGCCGGGCCGCGACCCTTAGGATATCTCCCGATGGGGGAGTGGCCTGGGCCGAAGTCTCGGGAGCTTGAGAAGGAGCGCGAGCGCTACCTGCCTCGCGGCATGTCGTCCACGATGCCCGTGTTCGCGGCCTCCGGCGCCGGCGCCACACTGACCGACGTCGATGGCAATCCGTACATCGATTTCGCCACCGGCATCAGCGTGATGAACGTCGGTCATAGCCATCCCCGGGTGGTTGAGGCGATCACCAAGCAAGCCCTTCGACTGGTCCACTCGGGCGCGCCGGTGATGATGCCCGAGGCCTATGTACGGCTCGCCCGCCGGCTCTGCGAGATCACGCCGGGTGCGTTTGCGAAGAAAGCGCTGCTGCTGAACAGCGGCGCGGAGGCGATCGAGAACGCCATCAAAGTCGTACGCCAGGCGACGGGCCGGCCGGCCGTGATCAGCTTTCACAACAGCTTCCACGGCCGGACCCTGATGTCGATGACGCTGACCGGCAAGGTCTCGCCCTACCGGCAGAACTTCGGCCCCTGGGCGCCGGAGATCTACCAGGTTCCGTACCCCTATGAGTACCGCCGCCCGGCCGGGATGTCCGCCGAAAGTCTCGGCGGCGCATGCGTGGAGGCGGTGCGGCAGTTGTTCAAGACCACGGTGTCCGCCGATCGCGTGGCGGGCATCCTGGTGGAGCCGGTGCAGGGTGAGGGTGGTTTCGTCGTGCCGCCACCGGACTTCTTGCCCGGGCTTCGAAAGCTCTGTACCGAGTACCAGATTCCGCTGATCGCCGATGAAGTCCAAACTGGATTCGGCCGTACCGGAACCATGTTCGCCGTCGAGCACTCGAGCACCGAGCCCGACCTGATCGTGCTGGCGAAGAGCCTCGGAGGCGGGTTGCCGCTCGGTGCCGTGGTCGGGCGAAGCGAGCTGATGGACGCAACCAATCCCGGTGGCCTGGGCGGCACGTTCGGTGGAAATCCGGTGGCCTGCGCCGCCGCGTTGGCCGTGATCGACGTGTTGCTCGATGAACGGTTGCCGGCGCGTGCTACGCGCCTCGGCGAGCGCGCCCTCGCCAGGATGCGGGGATGGATGGAACGCTTCCCCATCATCGGCGAGGTCCGCGGCGTTGGCGCGATGATTGCCATGGAGCTGGTCACGGACCGTGCCAGCCGAGAGCCGGCGTCCGCCCGTACCAACGAGGTGCTGCACTTTTGCCACGCACACGGCCTCGTGCTGCTGAAAGCCGGCCTTTACGACAATGTGATCCGTTTGTTGTTCCCGCTCGTGATCGCCGAGCAAGAGCTGGACCGTGGCCTCGACATCCTCGAAGAGGCGCTCAGCTCGGTTAGTGCGTAACCTCCCTCGAAGTCGGCCGTTTGACGTGCTGAGCGCGCGCAACCAAATAAAGAGGGTGAGAGGGAATGATCATGCGACCCGCGTTATCGATGGCCCTTGCCTTGGGCGCGACCTTGCTGATGGCGGTGGGAGCGGCCGCCAGCAGCACCTATGCCGAATGGATTCACGGCAGCGAGCTGCCGAACGCGACGACCACCGAAGGTCACTTTGTTGGCGAGGCGACCGGCAGCTATGACGGGACCTGGTACATCGACGTCAGGCATCAAGATTTGAGTCATCATCCCGCCTACATCACCGGCGGGAGCTTCCAGCTCAATAGTTTCGTCAATGGCTGGCCATCCGCGATCAAAGGTTCGTTTGTCCCCTGGGGTGGAACTGTTTCACAGGTGAGCGGTTTCTCGGGTTGCACCAACCAGCAATACGCCGTGCACGGAGCCCTCAGCGGGGTCGGCGTCAATGGCGGGAGCGGCTCGGGCTCATTCAGCGCCAGCTTGACGCACTACCGCGCCAATGTCTGGTTCGCCGGCTGCGTCGTCTACGCGGCCTCGGTTAACGGCACGGTTTCGCTGACGTTCTAGATCATCCGGCATCATACGGGCGGCGGTTTCGGGACCGCCGCCTGTACACTTCCAAGCCTTATGGCCAGCACGCGTGCGGCTGCGATGATTCGGCCGGTTGGCCCGGCGGACCTGCTGTCATGGCTCGGCCTTGTCAACCAGGTGCGCTACTGGCAGGACGACCTGGAGGCGCTGCAGTTCGACGACACGTTGCGCCCGCCCGAAGAACCGGTGTTGCGGCTCGGTGCCTGGACCCCAGATGGCACGCTGGCCGCGGTGGCCGAGGCCGTGCTCAGCGAAGACGGTTCACGACACGAGGATCGCGCCATGGGACTGGTGGGCGTCGATCCGGTCTATCGACGGCAGGGTCTGGGCACGCGGCTGGCCGACGAGGTCGAGCGGTTCGCCACCTCGAATGCGTGTCGCTGGGCGGAGGCCGAGGTGCGGGAGCACAACCTGCCGCTTGCGCAGCCGTTTGTCGAGCAACGCGGCTATATCGAGCTGGAGCGATATCGGACCTCGATCCAGATCCCCTCCACGGTTGATCTGCGCGGTCTCGACGCCTTGCGCAGCCGGCTCAATGCAGAAGGCATCGAGCTCGTGGCCTTTCCGGCAATCGACTCACCGAGCGCCCGCGCCGAGCTCTACCGAGCGATGATGCCCATCTGGCGTGACATGCCGCACGAGCCACACGTCGACTGGGAGGACCCGACACCCGAGATCTTTGCCCGCGGTATTTTCGAGCGGCCGTCCGTGCTGCTCGACGGATTCTTTGTCGCTCGCGACGGTGAGCGGATCGTGGGACTGTCATATCTCGCCCGCAGGCCGGATGGCGACGCCGAGGTCGGCGACACCGGCGTCCTGCGCGACTACCGGAGACGCGGGATCGCCCGCGCCTTGAAGCTGATGGTGACGCACTTTGCCGCCCAACACGGGATCGCGCGGGTGCACACCGACAACCGCGCCGACAACGCCGGGATGCTCGCCATCAATCGCGAGCTCGGCTTCGTCCCCGGTGAGCAGATCGTGATCTTTGAGAAGACCCTGCGGTCATGAGCGCGCTCGTGCCCTTGCCGGATGCCGGCAGCCGCGCCTACCAGGAGCTGGTGACCCGGCGGCCCATCGCTGACCAGGTTTGGGATTCGGTCAAGCAGATCCTCGATTACGTACGGGCTAGTGGCGATCGTGCGGTCCTGGAGTTGACCGATCGCCTCGACGGTGTGCGCCTTGTGCGCACCCGGGTTCCCGAGCAGGAAGGCGCGGCCGCGCTCGAAGGCCTCGACGGCCGGGTCCGCGAGGCGCTCACCGAGGCGGCGCGTCGGATCGAGGCGGTGCACCGGGTCCAGACGTTCCATGAAGATCCCGTCGCGGTCGCCGCCGGCGTCCGCGTGTGGCGCGAGTGGCGCCCCTTCCAGCGGGTCGGTTTGTACGCGCCCGGCGGCCGGACCGT
>VBJI01000124.1 GCA_005880875.1 Chloroflexota bacterium | reverse complement strand
TTGCTCCGGCTTGACGCCGGTGAAGAGGTATCGCTGGACCAGCTCGGGATGGTCCCGGGCGGCCTCGGCGAGCGGCATGAAGATCACACCCTCTTGCGTGAGTTCCGGGGCGATCGATACCACCGCCGGCGAGGTTCCACGCTGGCGAAGAGTGGCCCCGACGTTTTCGAGGGCGCCGAGCGGCGCCGTCCCGTTCGGCAGCTGGAACGGGGCATAGGTCTCAAGGTTGAGGCCCTTCAGCTCGACCTGTCGCCAGTCCTCCTGGCGCTTGGTGTCCGGGATCGCCATCCCCTCGTAGATTCCAAATGACGTCAGGCGGCGCGCCCGCAGCCAGTCGGGCTCGCGGTGGAGGGAGCTGAGCTCCTCCACTGCCGATTTCGTAAACGCCATTTACCCTACGGAGCCAATCATCTCGAGCTGGATCAGGCGATTCAGCTCGACGGCATACTCGATGGGAAGTTCCTTGGTGAAGGGCTCGATGAAGCCGTTGACGATCATCGTCTCGGCTTCGGCCTTGGTGATACCGCGGCTTTGCAGATAGAAGAGCTGCTCATCGGAGACCTTGCTAACGGTGGCTTCGTGACCGATGCGGACCTGCGGCTCGTCAACCTCGGTGGTGGGATAGGTGTCCGAGCGAGACTCGTCGTCCAGCAGCAGCGCGTCGCAGCGCACGAAGGACTTGGAGTTCTTCGCCCCCGGGTAGACCTTGACCAGCCCGCGGTAGGAGGTGCGGCCGCCGGCCTTGGAGATCGACTTGGAGACGATGTTCGAGCTCGTGTTCGGCGCCACGTGCACCGCCTTGCCACCCGCATCCTGGTGCTGGCCCTTGCCGGCGAAGGCAACGCTCAGCACGTCGCCCTTCGCGCCGGGCTCCATCAGGTAGATGGACGGGTACTTCATCGTGATCTGGGATCCGAGATTGCCGTCGACCCACTCCATCGTGGCGTCCCCATACGCGACGGCGCGCTTGGTCACCAGGTTGTAGACGTTGGTCGACCAGTTCTGCACCGTGGTGTAGCGGCAGCGGGCGCCGCGCTTGACGATGATCTCGACCACCGCCGAGTGCAGCGAGTCGGTCGTATAAATCGGGGCGGTGCAGCCCTCGATGTAGTGCACGAAGCTGTCCTCGTCGCAGATGATCAGCGTCCGCTCGAACTGGCCCATGTTCTCGGCATTGATCCGGAAGTACGCCTGCAGCGGGATCTCGACCTTGACCCCCTTCGGGACGTAGATGAACGAGCCACCCGACCAGACGGCGCTGTTCAGCGCGGCCAGCTTGTTGTCGGCCGGCGGGATGACGGTGCCGAAGTATTGCTTGAACAGATCCGGGTGCTGCTTGAGCGCGCTGTCGGTGTCGAGAAAGATGACGCCTTTCGCCTCGAGCTCCTTGTGGAGCGAGTGATAGACGACCTCCGACTCGTACTGCGCGGCCACGCCCGCCAGGAACTTCCGCTCCGCCTGCGGCACGCC
The DNA here is from genome assembly GCA_005880875.1 of Chloroflexota bacterium. GTDB lineage: Bacteria > Chloroflexota > Dormibacteria > CF-121 > CF-121 > CF-13. Next base: position 6,390 of record VBJI01000124.1, on the reverse strand, counting down.
GAGGCGGTCGAACGTGTTCTTGATGTCGGCCGGGACGTCGTCCCAGGTCTTGCCTTGCTTCTCGGTCGATTTCAAGTAGTAATAGATGTTCTGGAAGTCGATCTTCGACAGGTCGGCGCCCCAGGTCGGCATCTCCTTCTTCTCGAAGGTCTGCAGCGAGCGCAGCCGGAACTTCGTCATCCATTCCGGCTCGGTTTTCATCCAGGAGATTTCCTTGACGACGTCAGCGTTCAGGCCGCGCTTGGCCTTGAAGACGAACTTCTCCGGGTCGAAGAAGCCGTACTTTTCCTTGTAGTTGTCGCCGACGTCGATCCGTGGGATGACGGTTGCCATTACTTTGCCTCCAGGGCCGCCGGCGCCTTTGCCGGTTCCTTGACCCATTCCGAATAGCCTTTTGCCTCCAGCCAGTCGGCGAGCTCGGGCCCGCCGGAGCGGACGAATTCGCCGTTCACCAGGACGTGAACGTAATCGGGCTTGATGAACTTGAGCACCCGAGTGTAGTGGGTGATGATCAGCACCCCGAGTTCGGGACCCCGCATCTTGTTGACCGCATCGCTGACGAACTTGATGGAGTCGATGTCGAGCCCGGAGTCGGTCTCATCCAGGATCGCGATCTCCGGCTTGAGGACGGCCATCTGCAGAATCTCTGCACGTTTCTTCTCGCCGCCAGAGAACCCTTCGTTCACGTAGCGTGAGAGGAAGGAGTCGTCCATCCGGAGGACCGCCATCTCACTCTTCAAGAGGGCCCGGAAATCCTTGACGCTGATCGACTTCGACTTATCCTTGCCATCGAAGCCACGCTTGGCGTTGATCGCCGTACGCAGAAAGTTCGACATCGTGATACCGGGAACGACCACCGGGTACTGAAGGGCCAGGAACATGCCGAGCTTGGCCCGCTGCTCCGGCTGCAACGTCAAGATGTCCTTGCCTTTGAAGAACACCTGGCCGCCGAGCACCTTGTAGTTGGGATGGCCCATCAAGGTGTGAGAGAGCGTGCTCTTGCCGGAGCCGTTCGGTCCCATGACGGCGTGAACCTCGCCCTTGTTCACGGAGAGCGACACGCCCTTCAGGATCTCGCGCCCCTCGACGCTGACGCGCAAATCCTTGATCTCAAAGTCTGGCACGGTACCCATGTTCTTACCCGTCGTCACCTCGTTCAAAGCCACGTCAGTCCTCCTCGCCGGAATCACCGTTGAGCGCGACCCGCAGCGTGTTGACCGAGAGGGTCGCGCATTTCATCCGCGCCGGGCTGATCTGGATCCCCAGCTCCTCCAGCAAGTCTTTGGTTGGAAAGGTCTTCAGCTCCTTCAAGGGCTTGCCTACGATCAGGTCGGTCAGCATCGATGCCGAGGCCTGGCTGATGGCGCAGCCCCGCCCGCGAAACCGCACGTCGCCGAGCCGGCCGTCGTCGAGCTTGAGGTAGAGCGTGATGACGTCCCCGCAGAGCGGGTTGTCGCCCTCCTGCGTGATGTCGGCATCGGGCAGTTCCCCGAAATGATGCGGGTTCTTGTAGTGCTCGAGTATCTGCTCCCGGTAGAGATCGTCGCCCATCTTTATGCGAACACCTTCTGCGCTTTCTGAATTCCGTCGACCAGTTGATCGACTTCGTCGGTGCGGTTGTAGACATAAAAGCTGGCGCGGGTGGTGGCGGCCACCCCGAGTCGATCCATGAGCGGCTGCGTGCAGTGATGGCCGGCGCGGACCGCGATCCCCTCTCGATCCACCAGGGTGGCCAGGTCGTGGGGATGGATGTTGGGTAGCGTGAACGAGACAGCCCCGCCATGGACTTCCGGGTCGCGCGGCCCATAGAGCGTGATCCCGGGCACGTCCTGCAATTTCTCCATCGCGTAGCCGACCAGCGTCCGCTCGTGCGCCCGGACGGCATCCATCCCGAATTGGGCCAGGTAATCGACGGCGGCCCCCAGGCCGATACCTTCCGCCACGCTGGGCGTGCCCGCCTCGAACTTCCAGGGGAGGTCGTTCCAACTCGCCTCGGTGAGTTTCACCCGCTTGATCATGTCGCCGCCCCCGAGGAACGGCGGCATCGCCTCCAGCAGCGCCCGGCGAGCCCAGAGCACACCGATCCCGGTCGGCCCGCACATCTTGTGGCCGGAGAACGCATAGAAGTCGACGCCGAGCTCCTGGACGTCAACCGGCATGTGCGGCACCGCCTGAGCGCCGTCCACCAGGACCAGGGCCCCGGCGCGGTGGGCCGCTTCGGCGATGGCCCTGATCGGGTTGATGGTTCCGAGCGTGTTCGACTGGTGCGTGATGGCCAGCAGGCGAACGCCGTCGAGCTTGCGCTCGAGGCCGTCGAGCTGCAGCAGTCCGTCGTCGTCGATACACAGGAATTCGAGCCGGGCGGAGACCTCGCTGGCCAGCAGCTGCCAGGGCACCAGGTTGCTGTGATGCTCCATCTCGGTCAGCAGGATGCCGTCCCCGGCGCCGATATTCGCGCGGCCCCAGCTGTAGCGCACCAGGTTGATCGCCTCCGTCGTATTCCGGGTGAAGATCACTTCCTTGGGCGACCCGGCATTGATGAACCGCGCGACTCGCTGGCGGGCCCCCTCATAGGCCGCGGTCGCCTCTTCACTGATGGCGTAGACGCCGCGGTGGGGATTGGCGTTATAGCGTCGGTAGTAGTCGTCCATCGCGTCGATCACCGCGGCCGGCTTCTGCGAGGTGGCGGCGCTATCGAGGTAGACCAGTGGCTTGCCGTTGATGCGGCGACCAAGGATCGGAAAGTCGGCGCGGACCGCTTCCACATTCAGGGCGCGGGTCTCGATCATGCCGGCTGACCCTCCTTCATCAAATCGGCCACGGAGACCGACTCGAGGGTGGCGGTGATGGTCCCCTGCAATTGCTCCCAGAAGGCGTGCGCCGAGCACGGGGTGTCCGCGTGGGTGCACTCACCGGGCCCGCCGCCCTCGGCCAGACAGCTGACCGGGGCCAGCGATCCCTCGAGGCTGCGTACGATGTCGGCCATCGAGACCGCCTCCGGCCGCCGGGCAAGCGCATAGCCACCCTTGACGCCCATCCGGCTCGCGACCAGGCCGGCCCGACGAAGCTGTCCGGCGATCTGCTCCAGGTAGGACAGCGGTAAGCCTTCCTGGTCGGCCAGCTCATTGAGCGGCACCGGACCGTCGCCGTAGCTGCGCCCGAGGCGCACCATGACGCGAATCCCGTATTCAGATCGAGTGGAAAATCTCATACATCTCCGACCGGATTAGTCGGACATCGTCAAGTATATCGAAGTCGGGGGCGACCTCCGCCACGTTCCCGTAACCTTTCGGCGTGAACGAGGGCGGATCGGGCATGGCGGCCGCCCTGGACAAGGCGTCATTCCGGTATGCGATGGGCCACTTCCCCACCGGCGTCACGGTCATGACGACCAACGCCGGCGGCCGGTTGCACGGGATGACGGTCAGCGCGTTCGCTTCCGTGTCACTCGAGCCGCTCTTGATCCTGGTCAGCGTCGAACGGTCGACACTGATGCATCAGCTCGTGTTGGACAGCCGCGCCTTCGCCATCAACATCCTCGGCAACCGGGGCGAGAGCACCGCGCGCTACTTCGCCGACAACGCTCGCCTGGCGGCGGCCGAGTTCCGCCAGGAGAGTTTTCGCCTCGGCCGCACCGGCTCGCCGATCCTGAACGAGGCCATTGGGTACCTCGAAGCGACCGTGCACGGAACGCACCAGGCGGGCGACCATACGATCATCGTGGGTCAGGTGCTGGCGCTGGAGATTTTCAGCGAGGAGGAGCCGCTCGTCTACTACCGAAGCGGCTACCGAAGCCTGGACTAGGCGTCGAGCAGGTCGGTCAGCTTCCCATTGAAGGCCGCCAGCCGCTGGTGGGCGTCCAGCACCTCATCGTGGGTGAGCGGGTCGCCGTCGATCTCCTCCGCATCGCGCGGCGAGGGCGCCGTCACCCGGCTCACCTCTTCGACGGCGTTAACGATCGATCCCGCGAACTCGACATGGAGAAAGAACGAATCGCGGCAGCGGCCGCAGGTCACTTGCACGATCAGCTTGTTGTTGTGGTTGCCGATCTTGCGAAGCTGCGACCCCTTGTGGTTGCTGCCACACACCCGGCAGCGGTAATTGCGAGCCTGCGACCGCAAGAACTCCAGGATCGGATCTTCCATCGTCGAGCACGACCAGTATAAGACGCTCGAAGGCGCATCATTGATGGCGAAAACCGTGGCCAAACCGCTGATCCTGCTGACCAACGACGACGGCATCTACGCTCAGGGCATCCTGGCCGCCTGGCAGGAGCTGCGCAAGATCGGCGATGTCGAGGTGGTCGCTCCCGACGCCGAGCGGAGCGCGGTTGGGCATGCCATCACCCTGCTGCTTCCGTTGCGCACCAAGGAAGTGGTGCGACGCAACACGCGATTCGGATATGCCGTCAACGGCATGCCCGCCGATTGCGTGAAGATCGCAGTCAAGGCCATCTTGCCGCGCCGGCCCGACCTGGTCGTCTCCGGCATCAACCTGGGCTCGAACACCGGGACCAACGTCATCTATTCCGGCACCGTGAGCGCGGCCACGGAAGCGCGCATCCTGGGCATCCCATCGATCGCGGTGTCGCTGGCGACCTTCACCCATCCCGATTTCATTTATGCCGCGAAATTCACGCGCAAGCTGGCCACCGCGGTGATCGCCAAGGGCCTGCCTGACAAGACCCTGCTGAACGTCAACATCCCGAATCTGCCGGAAGACAAGATCAAGGGCGTTGCCATCACCCGACAGGGCGAATCTCGGGTGGAGGAGCGTTTCGAGAAACGCACCGATCCGCGCAATCAAACCTACTACTGGCTGGACGGAACGTTTCGATTGCAGGAGCCGAAGAACGAGGCCGACGCGGCGATGGTGAGCGATGGCTACGTCTCGATCACGCCGGTCCAGTACGACCTGACTGCCTACTCGGCGATCGACACCCTCAAGGGTTGGAAGCTCCAGCCCTAACCCACAGGATTCCGCAGCACACCGATCCGCTCGACCTCGGCTTCGACGACGTCGCCCGGCTTGAGGTACTCGGGTGGCGTACGGCCGTCGCCCACCCCTGGCGGCGTCCCGGTCGAGATGCAGTCTCCCGCTTCCAGCGTCATCCCGGCGGAGAGGTCCTCGATGATTCGCGCCACCGAGAAAATCATGTCTGCGGTGTTGCTGTCTTGTTTAACCGCACCATTGACCGACAGTCGGAGACGGAGTTTTTGCGGATCAGGGATTTCGTCGGAGGTGACGATCACCGGCCCCATCGGGCAGCTGCCGTCGAGGGCCTTGCCCTTGAACCACTGGGATGTGCGGAATTGGAGATCGCGCGCGGAAATGTCGTTGAAGACGGTGTAACCGAAAATGTGGTCGAGGGCCCGCGCCGCGGGGATATCCTTACCCCCGATGCCGATCACGGCGCCGAGCTCAACCTCCCAGTCCAGCCGCGCCGTCAGCCCCTGCGGATACGGAATCGTATCGCCGGGCCCGATGATGGTGGTCGGCGGCTTGCTGAAATAGATCGGCGCCGAGGGAGGCGGGTTGCCCGACTCCGCGGCGTGGGCCGCGTAGTTTTGGCCGAGACAGAAGACGTCTTTCCGCGGCCGCGGGATCGGCGCGTGCCGCTGCACCCGATCGTTCGAGTAGGCGAGCCCCGCCTCCGCGTCCTGGGCCAGGTCGTGGCTCTCGAGCTCGCCTGAAAACCGCCGGCACAGGTCGGCCGCGTGCCGCCAGGTTGCCGGACCCGCGTCGAGCAACGCCTGCATATCCGCCGGCAGTCGCAGGCCATCGTGCAGATGCGAGTAGCGGGCCAGGTCGAGCAGCACGCCACCAAATTCGGCACCAAGGCGCGGCATCCCTGGCGCAACCGAGTACATGCACAGCCTCATCGTGGTCGGTCGTCAGGTTACCGATTGCCGGCGTCTCCATGTCGCCGGACCGAACACTGGCAGTGTCTTGACACCCGGCGCGTAGGGAGTTCACTATGAAGCGGTTCGGTTTTACAGGGGTTAACCGTTCGTCGTTTTTCCTTTGGAGGGAACAGGCCCGCACGCCCTGGCACGGCAGGCACGCCGCTTTTGTTGGTTGCCAAAAGGAGGATCGATGAAGTACCGACTCCTGCGCCTGTTTACCGCGGTTCCCATCGCGGGTCTGCTGCTCTTCCAAGCCAGCCCTGCGCCGGCGACGACTACCGCGAGCGCCGCGCCCACCTTCGATCAGCTGACCAGCCTGCAAAAACGTGTCCTTTCGGGGTTCGTCAGCCTCGAGCTGAATCCCGCCACGACGCCGAGCGCGCGAGCGTCTCAACCACGAAGCAGCTATTTCCCAACCAGCGATGACGGCTGTCCCCTCAATCGGGGCAGCAACGTCAAGGTCAATCAGAACTGCCTCAACATC
>VBJI01000080.1 GCA_005880875.1 Chloroflexota bacterium | reverse complement strand
CGCTGCAAAAGATGGACGCCCGCGATTTGCTGGCCTTCACCCGGATGACGGGAACGGTCACCCAGCGGATGCGCGACTGTCCCCTCCCCATCATCGCCTCGGTTAATGGCGTCGCCGCGGGGGCTGGAGCCGTCGTTGCCCTCGCGGCGGACCTGCGCATCCTGGCCGCGTCGGCGACTTTCTCGTTCCTGTTCACGAAGGTGGGGCTATCCGGCGGGGACATGGGGTCGGCCTATCTCTTGCCGCGCTTGATCGGGTTGGGTCGCGCCAGCGAGCTGCTCCTGCTTGGCGAGCAAGTTACGGCCCAGCGGGCGCTGTCAATCGGCCTCGCCAATGCCGTGGTCGAAGATGCCGACCTCGAGAGGGAAACGCGCGGCGTGGCCCGCAGGCTGGCGGAAGGCCCGGCGCTTGCCTACGCCGCCACGAAGATGCTGATCTCGAAACAGATGGATATGAACCTGGGCGGCGCGCTCGAGCTGGATAGCATGACGCAGGCGCTGCTGATGAAAAGCGCGGATCACGCCGAGTTTTACGCGGCGTTTCGCGAAGGGCGGGAACCCAAGTGGAACGGCCGTTAGTCAGTCCGCACGAGATCCGAAACCCGCAGACGCTGCCAAATCCCTCTGGCTTCTCCCACGCGGTGATTGCGCAGGCGGGTCGCACTGTCTACCTCGCCGGGCAGACGGCGCAGCGAGCGGATGGAACGGTCACCGGTGCCACCATGGCCGAGCAATTCGATATCGCTGCCGGAAACGTCGTCAACGCTCTCGAGGCCGCAGGGGCACATCCGCAGGACCTGGTCAGCATGCAGATCTTCGTCACGGACGTTACCGAATACCGGCGATTGTCGAAGGAAGTGGGTGAAGCCTACCGGCGGCACTTCGGACGCCACTATCCAGCCATGGCCCTGCTGGAGGTCAGGCGCCTGTTCGACCCGGCCGCGAAGGTCGAGTTGATGGCGATAGCCGTGACGGCCTGACGCTGCTCTAGGAGCCCGCAGCCAGGTTGGGCAATCTGTCGAAGAACGGCGGCCAGTCGCCGTGGTAGGACGTGATGAACTCATCGACCTGGATGGGACCCGGGGCATCGACGATGTCGGCGATGCCCCAGGTGTTGTGCCCGGGGTAGTCCGCGGGAACGGAGCAGCAGCCAAAGCTTGGCGAAATTCCGTAATTGCCCGAGACCGCGACCACCCAGATGAGATCGTCATGGTTCGTGTGACCGACGACCGAGTCGGCCCGCTCGAGGTCGTGGCGGAACATCAGCTTGGCCTCCACCCGGCTGAATGCACGTCGATCGTAGCCCTTGAGCGCAGCAGCGATGACCGCTTGGCTCGATAGATGCGGGTGCGCCCGCGCGGCCGGGTTCAGCGCGAGGATCACCAGCAGCGCCACGACCGGAATCCCCATCGTAATCAACGGCGGCGCAAGCAGCGCGCGCACTCGTCGGCCCACGAAGCTGTAACGGTGGCGGCATCACCATCCATGACAGCTTTGGGGTTCCGGGTCTCTAGAACCGGTGATGGTGCGCGAGGACGGCACGTCGAGCATCGTGTCGGAATGGGTCGGTGGTAAGGCGGTAGGGCTGGCTCAGCGACGAAAGAGGTCGCGGGCGATGATCTCGCGCTGGATCTCGGATGTCCCCTCGTAGATCCGTGGGGCTCGCACCTCGCGGTACAGATGCTCCAGGAGGTGGCCGCGCTCGAGGGCCACCGCCCCGTGAACCTGGATCGCCACATCAATCACCTGCTGAGCGGTCTCGGTGGCAAACAGCTTCGCCATCGCCGACCGGCGCGCGACGTGCTCGTCGCCTCCGTCGTAGGCCTCGGCGGCCGAGTACACGAGTGCGCGGGCGGCTTCGAGTCTCGTTGCCGTCTCCGCCAGCTGATGGGAGACCGCCTGGAACTCCTTGATCGGCCGGCCGAACGCCCGCCGGCTCGAGGCGTGGCCGATCGCGGCATCGAGTGCGGCTCGAGCCATGCCGAGCACCGAGGCGCCGACGCTCGGACGAAACAGGTCGAGCGTACGCATGGCGAGGCGAAAGCCGTGATTGACCTCGCCCAGAACCCGGTCGTCCGAGACGAACACGCCATCCAGCTCCAGCCGGCCAATCGGGTGCGCCGAAATCAAGTGCATCGGCGTTCCACTCAGGCCCTTGGCCTCGCGATCGACCACGAAGGCAGTGATGCCTTTCGTTCCGGCCTCAGGCATGGTCCTCGCGAACAGCGTGTAGATGTCCGCGTCTGGCGCATTGGAGATGAAGACCTTTGTGCCCGACAGCCGGTAGCCTTTCCCATCACGCTCGGCGCGCAAGGCCAGCGCCCCGGCGTCGGTGCCTGCGCCCGGCTCGGTGAGGGCGAAGGCGGCGACCGCCTCGCCTCGGGCCACCGGACCGGCGAAGCGGCTGGCTTGCTCGTCCGTACCACCTACAACGATTGGATACGCGCCCAGCGTCTGAATCGCCACGGCGTTTTCCGCCACGGTCGATTCCTGGCCAAGTGCCTCTCGAACCACGCAGAGATCCACGGCCGAGGTCTCGCCCTCGCGGGTTCCGCCGGCGCGGCGCGGAAACAGCCGGGGCAGCAATCCCTCCTCGGCCAGGCCGCGGATCAGTCGCCGGTTGACCCGGCCCTCCTCGCCGGCGGCAGCGATCGCTGCCAGCTGCCGGGCGGCGGCCTTCGCCTCGGCGGCGAGGTGCCGGTCAATCATCCCTGGAGCGCGCCGCCGTCGAGAACGATGCCCTGCCCGTTGATGCCACGTGCCGCCTCGGAGCACAGATAGGTCGCAAGGCCGGCGACTTCCTCCGCCGTCATCAGGCGCTTCTGTGGACTGAAGCCTTCGAGGATCTTGCGGGCATCGTTCTCATTCCTTCCGGTGCGGACGGAAATAAACGCTGCCGATCGATCGGACATCTCGGTGTCGACGTAGCCGGGGCAGACCGCGTTGACGGTGACGCCTTTCGCCGCGACCTCGGTGGCGACGGCGCGGGTGAGGCCGAGCAGCGCGTGCTTGGAGGCGGAATAGGCGGCGATGTAGGCTGCCCCGGCCCGGGCGGCGATCGACGCAATGTTGACGACGCGTCCCCATTTCGCTTCGAGCATGATCGGGACCACCGCGCGCATGCAAAAGAAGGCGCCGGTGGCGTTGACGCGAAGCATCGCCTCCCACATGTCGTCGGTCGTCTCCGACAGCTTGGCGCTGCCAGCGATGCCCGCGTTGTTGACGAGGATCAGCGGATCGCCGAGGTCCTTCTTGACTCGGATGAGCATGGCGTCGACCTGGCTGTGCTCGGCGACGTCGCAGACGATCGCCGCCGCACGCCGACCGATGGCGCGGATGGCGCCCGCCGTTTCGTCGAGCACATCGGCGTTCCGACCGGAAACCGCGACGTCCGCGCCCGCATGCGCCAGCGAGACCGCGATGGCCCGGCCGATCCCCCGCCCGCCGCCGGTGATGAGCGCGACCCGGCCGGTCAGCTCGGCCAACTCAGCGCTCGCCCAGGATCTTTGCCAGTTTGGGCAGATCGATGTTGCCGCCGGAGACGATGCAAGCGATCCGGCCACCGCCGGCCTTCCCCGAGAGCGCCACGGCGAGGGCCACCGCACCCGCACCTTCGGCGATCACCCGGTTCCGTTCGGCCATCAACCGGAGGGCCGCCGCGATCTCATCGAGGCTGGCTGTCAACGATCCGTCGAGGAGTTCCTGCGCCATAACGAGCATGCTGTTAAAGACCGTCTTGCTGCCGATCCCATCGACGAACGATGGCTGGTAATCGACCACCTGCGGCGAGCCCGCCTGCAGGGAGGCGGTGAGCGGCGCGCCGGTATCCGCCTCCACCGCATAGATGCGAACCGACGGTTTGATGGCGCGCAAGGCGGTCGCGATCCCACAGGCAAGCCCGCCACCTCCCCAGGGAATGAGCACGCTGTCCACGTTGGGGAGGTCCTCCAGCAGCTCTAACCCGATGGTGCCGTTGCCCGCCATCACGCGATCGTCGTCGAACGAGTGGATGAAGGCGGCGTTGACGCCGGGATAGCTTCGGTCGGTGAAGGTCTGCCACCAGCGATCGAACGGCACCTTGATCACCCGCCCACCGAGCCGCTCGATCGCCTGCACCTTGGTGTCCGGCGCGTAGTCGGGCGCGATCACAGTGCAGGGGATGTGCAGCCGCCGGGCATTCCAGGCGGCGCCCTGGGCCATGTTGCCGGCGCTGGCGACGAGAACCCCCCTGGCCAGCTCGTCTTTCGACATCAGCTTCATGGCATTCGCGGCTCCGCGGATCTTGAAGGAGCCGATCGGCTGCAGGTTTTCGAGCTTGAGAAAGATCTCGGCCGGTGCATCCCAGAGGTTGAGCGGCACCAGTGGGGTGCGGATCGCGGCATCGGCGATGGCGGGCTGCGCCCGGCGAACGTCCTCGATGCGCAGCCCGGTGATTTTCACATCTGCACCGTCTGACCGACGCCTGTTTCCCGGGCCCGTTTCAGGATGAAGGCGGCTGCGGCGACGTCTTCGACCGCCAGCCCGAGTGACTTGAAGAGCGTCAGCTCGGTGGCGGACCGGCGGCCCTTGTCGGTGCCGATGATGACGTCCCCCAACTCGGCCTGGATGTGGTCCGCGGCAAAAGCGCCCTCACGCATCGGGATCAACACGTCGCCCGCTTCGTTGAGCGCCGATTCGCGTCGATCGACGAACAGCCGCGCCGCCGTCATGGTTGCGCTATCGATTTCCCTCGTGCTGGGGATCGAGGAGCCGACGGCGTTGATGTGGGCGCCGTCCTTCACCCACGCGTGCTGCAGCACCGGTTCCGGGCTGGCGGTGACGGTCGCCACCACGTCCGCACCGCGAACCGCCGCCTCCGCAGTGGGCACGGCTTCGATCGCGGCGCCCGAGCGCGCGGCCGTTTCCTTGACGAGGTTGACCGCATGTTCCGGGTTGCGACTCCATACGCGAACGCGCTGGAGCGACCGGACCGCGGCGATCGCCTCCAGATGGGTGCGGGCCTGGACCCCGGCACCGAGGATGGCCAGCTCGGCTGCATCTCGGCGGGCCAGCAGGTCGGTCGCGACCCCGGAAACGGCGGCGGTGCGAATCGCGGTGATGGTCGCGCCGTCCATGAGGGCGGACAGCCGCCCGGTATCGGCCTCGAAGAGAAGGACGGCGCCCTGGTGAGTATCGATGCCGCGGCCGGCGTTGCCGGGAAACACCGAGACGGCCTTCATCCCAAGCGCTCCCTGGCGACCGTCATCCGGCTCGATGCGGCCGGGCATCAGGCCCAGGAAGCCGCTGCCGTCCGGCATCCGCATCACCGTGCGCAGCGGAACGAGCGCCTTGCCTCGCGCGAGGGCGGCCAGCGCCTCGCGCATCACCTGGATGCATTCGCGCATCGGTAGCAGCTTCGCGACGTCGTCGGCCGAGAGCACGGTCACATCCATCAGGCGGCCACCGCCTCCATCCGGGTCGCGAGCGCCTCGCGCTCATCGGCGGACAGGTGAAGGGCCACCGCGGCAAGCATCGGCTCGACGTGCTCGATGCGGCGCGGGCCGATCAGGGCCGAGGTTACCGCCGGGTGGCCGAGCACCCACGCCAGCGCAAGTGTTCCCATGGCGACACCGCGGTCGCTCGCGGCCTCTCGCAGGGCTTCGATCGACCTGAAGGTGCGCTCGTTGAGCAGGTCTCGATAGGGCTGCGGGCGGAGCCCCAGGCGAGAATCCCGCGCGGGCGGTTCGCCAAAGCGGTACTTGCCGGTCAGCAGGCCACCCGAGGTCGGTCCGAAGGGCGTGACCGCGAGCCGCTCGTGTGCGGCCAGCGGCAGGACGTCGGCTTCGATGGCGCGGTCGAGCAAGCTGTAGCCGTTCTGCACCGACTGATAACGGTGCAGCCCGACCCGGTCGCTCTCCACGAGCGCTTCGCGTAACTGCGGCGCCGTGATATTGCTGGCGCCGATGTGGCGTACCTTGCCTGCGTGCATCAGGTCGTTCATCGCGTGCAGCGTCTCCCCTACAGAGGTCTTCGGATCCGGCTCCATGGTTACGTACAGATCGATGTGGTCGGTCTGGAGGCGGCGCAGGCTGCCGTCGATGGCTTGCATCAGGTGCCGGCGCGACAGACCCTGGTCGTGCGGGCCCTCGGCGAGAGCGTAGCCGACCTTGGTCGAGAGAATCAGCTGGTCGCGCACCTTCCGCTCCTTGAGCCAGGCCCCAATGATCGTTTCCGAGAGGCCTCCGCCGTAGCTGTCGGCGGTGTCGAAGTAGTTGATGCCCGCCTCCCAGGCGCGGTCCATCAGCGCGAAGGCCGTTGGCTGGTCTTCTCCCTTACCGAACAGCTCGGGAGCTGAGCCGACGCCGCCGAATCCCCCGCAGCCAAGTCCCAGAATTGAGACGCGCATGCCGGTTCGACCGAAGAGCCGATACTCCATCCTTCTTCGAGGGATGGTAAAGGTTTGCCGTTGTTATGATCGGCAGACACCACCATGTCGGTGCAACAGCGCGCCCGCTTGCGTCATCAGCGCGACATCCGCAGCCACCCCATCGAGGGCGGCCTGGTGCAGTGGCTGGTCGGCCCGGAGATCGGCGCTGAGCACGTGATGGCGTACCGGCTGAGCCTTGAGCCGGATTCCTCGGAAACGCACGTCCACCCGGGCGCCGAGGAGGTTCTCTACGTCCTGGAGGGCAGCGGCGAGGTCCGAGTCGAGGCGGCCACCCACGTCATCAGCCCTGGACGGGCCGTCTTCGTGCCCGATGGATCGGAGCACAGCTACGTCAACAGCGGAAGCGCGCCACTGATCCTCGTGGGCGCCATGGCGCCCCCGATCGACCTCGACGGCATTCGTCCGGCCCTGCCGCGCCTCGACCTGTCCGGGCTGGGATCGACGGACCTGGACGAGGCCGCGGTCACGCCCACCATGATGGATGAAGGTCGCGTGACGCCGACGTTGATGGGAGAGCGAAGTTTCCGCGTGCTCGTCAACCCGGAGGTCGGCTGCCGCCGCATGACGCAGTTCACCGGCGTCATCCCAACCGGTCGCGCCCCGCTTCACGCCCATCCACACGAGGAGGCGGTCTACATTCTGGCCGGCAGCGGCCGCCTCTGGATCGAGGATGAGCCGGTCGGCGAGCTGCGGCCGGGCTCCGTCGTCTTCTTTCCGATCGGGGTGCGACACACGCTCGAGAACACCGGCCCGGAGGACATGAAGGTGCTGGGCGCCTTCTCGCCCGCGGGATCACCGGAGGCGAAGCTGACGCCGCCGCGATAGCCGGCGCTACATTCCCAGGTAGGCCCGCTGCATTTGCGGATTTTCAAGCAGCGATGCGGCCGTGCCGGCCAGCACCACCCGGCCGCTTTGCAGCACGTAGCCGCGGTTCGCGATCGCGAGCGCCATGGTCGCGTTCTGTTCCACCACGAAGATCGTGATCCCCGTCACATTCAGCTGCTGGATGGTCTCGAACTGTTGCTCGACGAGGACCGGCGCCAGCCCCATCGAGGGCTCGTCCATGCAGAGAAAGCGCGGTCGCGACATCAGCGCTCGCGCCATGGCGAGCATCTGTTGCTCGCCGCCAGACATCGTGCCGCCGCGCTGACCTCGCCGTTCTTTTAGCCGGGGAAACATCCCCATGACGCGCTCCAGGTCGGAGTCGATCTCGGCGCGGTCGTTGCGGATGAAGGCCCCCATCATCAGGTTCTCGAGGACGGTCAGGCGGGGGAAGATCCGGCGGGCCTCGGGAACGATTGCGATCCCGTGCGCCACACGCCGCGAGGTATTCCAGCCGGTGATGTCTTCACCGTCGTACCAGATCGAGCCTTTTGCCGGCCGAACCGAGCCGATCACCGTCTTCATCGTGGTCGACTTGCCGGAGGCGTTCCCGCCGAGCAGGCAGACGATCTCGCCGCGCCGGATCTCCATGCTGACGTCGCGCAGCGCCGGCACCGGCCCATAGCGGACCTCCACCTCCTGCAGCCGGAGGACGATGTCGTCCTTTCCGGATGGTTGACTAGGCGGAGGCTGCCCGTCGACCGAGGTAGGCTTCGACGACTTTGGGATTGCTGTGGACCTCCTTGGGCAGGCCTTCCGCGATCTTCACGCCGTGATCCATCACGATAACCCGGTCCGAGATCTCCATCACCAGCGGCATGTGGTGCTCGATCAGAAAGATGGTCAGCCCCCGGTCGCGCATCGACCGGATCAGGCCGGCGATCTCGATCCGCTCGTACGGGTTCATCCCGGCAGCGGGCTCGTCGAGCAACAACAGCCGCGGCCTCGCGGCCAGTGCCCTGGCAATCTCGGTACGCCGGCGATTTGCGTAGGAGAGGCTATAAGCAGGGTCCTCGAGTCGCGGCTCCAGGCGTTCGCGGAAAAGGTCGATGGCCGAATGGACCTCGGCCTGGGCGGCTCGTTCGGCCCGTATCGTTCGCGGCCAGAAGATCGCGGACCCCAGCATGCCGCTGCGAGTCCAGTGGTGCGTGCCGAGCAGGATGTTTTCCCGCACGGTGAGCTGTGGGAAGACGCGGATGTTCTGGAAGGTACGGGCGACCCCATGATGGGTGATTCGATGCGCCGGCAGACCGACCAGCTCGCGGTCCAGCAACCGAATCGAGCCGGCGGTCGCCCTCAGGACCCCCGAGATCAGGTTGAACACGGTGGTCTTCCCGGCGCCGTTGGGACCGACCAGGCTCACGATTTCGCCGTCGTCGATCTCGACGTCGAGACCATCCACCGCCTTGAGGCCGCCGAAGCGATGGGTCAGACCACGCAGCTCCAGGACGCGACGGCGATCGGTCACGGTTCCGGCTCCGGTTGAGGTGCGACGATCGCGCCTGATGCACTCTCCAGATCAGCCGCCTCCCGGTCGCTGACGGAGGGCAGCTCCGATGCCTCCACGGCCGACTCGGCCGTGAGCAGCTCGATCGTCCCGCCCATCGTTGATCGAGGCCGGATCGAGACGGTCCCCAGCAGCCCCTGGGGGCGGAAGATCATCAGCACGATCAGGACGAGGCTGAAGACGACGTACTTATAGAGCACGAGCTGCTGCAGCACATAGGGCAAGATCGTCACCAGGGTCGCGCCCACGATCGCACCCGGAATACTGCCGAGGCCGCCGAGCACCACCATGATGAAGACCAGCACCGTCTCTTGCACATTGAAATTGTCGGGAAAGGTGTTGTGCGTGTAGGCCGCGTCGATCATGCCGACGATGCCGGCCATGACCGCGCTCGTACAAAAGGCGAGTAACCGGTATTTGAAGGTGTTGACCCCCATGGCACGGGCGGCGAGCTCGTCCTCGCGCACCGCCACCCAGGCCCGACCAGCACGAGAGCCACGCCAGCGAAGCAGACAGAAGATGATGACGGCGAGGAATCCCAAGAAGATCCAGTAGTAGGTTCGCGATTGAAAGGCTGCGCCGTGGAGCAGCGGCACCCAGGAGGGCAGCCGGAGAGGGTCGACCGCGTGAATGCCGGCCGTCCCACCGGTGAGGTTGAAGTCACTGGACCCGAACTGGTGTCCGACCAGGACCGGGGGCCGATCGAGGTCGATGGTGAGCTCGCGCATGATCAGGCCGAAGGCAAGGGTGACGATCGCCAGGTAGTCCCCACGGAGCCGAAGTGACGGGATGCCGACGAGAAGCGCGAAGCCAAGCGTGACGGCGATCACCGTGATGAGCGATGACCAGAGCGGCAGATGGTAATGCAGCTGATCACTCGCCACCAGGGCGTAGGCGTAGGACCCAATGGCAAAGAAGGCGATGAATCCCAGGTTGAGAAGCCCCGCATAACCGACCACAAGGTTGAGACTGACGGCAAGGCACGCATACATCGCGCAGGTGGTCAGGATTCGCATCCAGAACTCGGCACCGGTCCAGGCCGAGTTGTCCTCGATGTATTGCAACAGGGGTGGCACCGCGGCGGCCACCGCGAAGAAGGGAACGAGCACCTGTGGCTTGGTGAGCGCCTGGTTCCACCCGTAGGGGCCCGATTCCCAGAGCCGTTTGTGCCAGGCGGTCGGCTCGACCTCAACCACCCGAGCGGGCGCCTTCATGCCCGGTCTGTCAGTGGTTGTCCAAAGAGTCCCTGGGGCCGTACCAGGAGCACCACGATCAGCGCCAGGAAGGCGAAGGCGTCCTGATACTGGCTGCTGATGAAGCCGCCCCCGAAGCTTTCCAGAACGCCGAGCAACAGCCCGCCGACGACGGCACCGCGCAGATTTCCGATGCCGCCAATCACGGCGGCGGTGAAGGCTTTGATCCCCAGCAGGTAACCCATGAAGAAGTCCACCGTCGCGAACCGTAAGCCGTAAAGGACCCCACCGATGCCGGCCAGGGCCGAGCCGATGAGGAACGTCACCACGATCACCCGGTCGACGTCGATGCCCATGAAGGTGGCGGCCTCGCGGTCCTGCGCGGTGGCGCGCATCGCACTGCCGAACCTGGTGCGAAAGACGAACAGATCGAGTGCCACCATCAGGAGCAGTGCGGCGATAAAGAGGGTCGCCCCCGTGAATGGGGTCGCGACATTGCCCAGCTGCAATACTCTTTGCGAAACGAGGGCGTTGCTCGGCACCAGCACCGGAGCCGGGCTGATTTGTACCTGGACAACACTCTCGAGGAGCAGCGAAATCCCGATGGCCGTGATCAGGGGCGCCAGTCGATTGGCGTTTCGCAGCGGCCGGTACGCGATCCGCTCGATGCCCACCCCAAGCAGGCCGCTTCCGCCCATCGCCACCGCGACCATCAGGATCACCACGAGGGCCGCCGGGACGGCGGCGACCCCGTTGTGGACGAAGAGGCCCGCGACACCGGCCGCCAGGAATCCGCCGACCATGAAGACATCGCCGTGGGCGAAATTGAGCATCTCGAGGATGCCGTAAACCAGCGTATAGCCCAGGGCGATGAGCGCGTACAGGCTTCCTGCTTCCAGCCCGTTGACCAGCTGCTGCGGAAAAGTCTGCAGGAAGTAATCCATGTCGAATCCCAGGGGGACGGTTGCCCGTCCCCCTGACTAGTACTTAACCGCTAACCGACTTCACCGAGGCCATCTGCGGACTGGCCGTTGTGCCCTTTGCCTGGAAGATGCCGATGGTCACGTTGGCGACGTCGCCCTTGTTGTCGTACTTGATCGGCCCGAGAATCGTATTGAAGGTGTCACTGCCGAGGTGACTGAGTACGTCGTTTCGCGAGATCTTGCCATTGCTGACCGTCGAGTTGGCGATCGCCTGGAGCAGAACCTGGGTCGCGGCATAGGCCGAGCCGTAGAAGGGACCGGCCTGGGAAATCGCGTCGCTGCCGTACGCGGCCTTGTATGCCGACACAAAGCTGGCCGCGGTCGACACGCTCTGCGGATCCGCGGTCACGTTCGAGGCGTACGCTCCGAGGTAGGCGCCCTGGGAGGAGGTCACGATCGATGGGTCGTCCTCGCCATCGGTTCCCAGGAATTGAATGTTCTGACCGATCTGCAGAGTGGCTTGCTTCATCTGCTGAACCAGAGGGGCGGTCTCCGTCCCCTCATCGGCGAAGAACACCCAATCGGCATTGAAGGCCTTCATGTTGGTCACGACGGTGGAGAAGTTGGTCTGGCCATTCGTCGCGCTGTCGCGCTTGACCTGAATGGTTGGCGCCTTGGTTTTCAGGTAGTTCTGGACGGCGTCGGCCAGGGGCCTCGAATAGTCGGTGGCAGAATCCAGGACTTCTACCCGCTTGGCGCCCTGATCGATCATGAATTGTCCATCGAGCGCCGCTTGCTTGTCGTCGCGAGCGTTGACCCGGTGCGCCACCCCGTAGCCGGCGTCCGTCACCTTGATCGCCGACGCCGACTCCGTCACGAACGGTAATGGCGGGCTGGCGCTCTGCAGGCCAGGCTCGCTGGCTTCAACCACCGAGGAGTTCATCGGTCCAACGATCCCGAGGATCGTCGGGTCCGAGATCCCCTGCGCTTGAAGCGTGGTTGCGGTCTGGGCTTTGTGGTTGTCGTCCCAGATCACCAGGTCGACCTTTGTCCCGTGGACCCCGCCCTTGTCGTTGAAGTCCTTGACTGCCAGCTTGATCCCCCGGAGCGCGCCGGCGCCGATCGACGCCTCATCGCCGGTAAACGGCCCCTCGGCAGCGATCTGAACCTTGGTCGGTGCGTTGGCATTTCCACCGGGGCTCGATGTGCCGCACGCGGCCAAGCCCAGGCTCGCCATCGCGGTGAATATGAGAATCCTCGGTTTTCCCATCGTCTGTGTCGACCTCCTCTTCCTTCGTCGAAGACCTAAAATTCGGTGCGCTCTTTATACACGGTTGCAGGACCGAGAGCAACGCTCAACAGCTGGTCCTAACGCTTTCTAATCGCGGCCGTGGACAACCAATTCGGGATGCTGGTCGAGCGCCGCCAGCACCGCATCCACGTCGCCGGGGGTGTTGTAGTAATGCAGGGAAACCCTGAGCGCGCCGTCCCGCGTCGAGCACAGGATGCCCTCTTGGGCCAGTGCCTCGACCAGCCGCCCGGCATCGGTCGATCGGACCATGATCAGCGGCCCCCGGAGCGCCGGCTCCTCGGGCGTGATGAGCGCCAGGCCACGGCGGCGGACTCCCTCGATGAACCGCCCCGCCAGCCCCCGGACGTGCGCCTCGATCGCGTCCAGGCCGGCATCGGCAATCAACCGCAGCGCCGGCAACGTGGCATAGACACTCGGCACCGGCGGCGATCCGGTCTCGAACCGACGGGCTGAATCGGCGGGACGCAGATGGTGCACGTCGTAGGCAAAGACATTTTCCTGGCCGAACCATCCTGAATCGCTTGGCTCGAAGCGCTCGATCAGCTCCTTGCGCATGTACATGAAAGCCACGCCGGGCGAGCCCAGCAAGTACTTCAGCGCGCCGGTCACCAAAATGTCCACGTCGAGCGCTTTGACGTCCATCGGCTGCGTCCCCATGCTCTGGTAGGCGTCGATCAACAGGAGGGCGCCCCGCTCGTGAGCCAGCTCGGCCAGGGCGCTGACGTTGTTTTTGAACCCGTTCTTGTAGCAAACGTGTGTGGTCGACACGAGGGCCGTCTTCCCGTCCACCGCCTCCTCGAAGGCGGTAAGCGGGAGGCGATCGCCCTGGGCCTGCGCGAACACGACGTCCGCACCTCGGCGACGCTGGGCGAGCCAGACATGGCCCACTGTCGGAAAGTCGAAGTCACTCGTCACAATCCGGGGACGGGCCTCATAGCGCAGCGCGCTGGCGAGAGAATTGAGCGCGGTCGAGACCGAGAACGTGACGGCGACCTCAGCGGGCTCGGCATTGATCAGGTGGGCGAAGGCCAGACGCAGCTCCTCCATCCGGGCGACCCAGGTTTCCCAGGGGTTGCCGTACCGGTGCCACGACTCGAGAAACTCTTCGAGCCCCGCCTCCACCGGACGCGCCAGGGCGCCCTGCGAACAGCTGCTCAGGTACACCTTGTCGTCGAAGATGGGGAACTGTTTCCGAAACCCGGCAGCGCCGTCGACCTGGTCAAAAAGCCGCGACACTTCTGGCATTCTATTCAGATGTCACGCCCGGTCGTCTCGCAGAAGTCGAAGGCCTTTACGGAATCGGTGATTCGAGAGATGACCCGGCTGTGTATCGCGGAACACGGCACCGACTGTGTCAACCTGGCCCAGGGGTTTCCCGACTTTGCCGCGCCGGCCGAGCTCAAAGAAGCCGCGGTCGAGGCGATTCGCCAGGATTTCAACCAATACGCCACCACCTGGGGAGCGAAGGTTATGCGCGACGCGATCGCCGATAAGACCCGCCACTTCCGGCAGATGCGCGTCGATCCAGAGGCGGAGATCACGGTCTGCTGTGGCGTGACGGAAGCGATGCTCTCCACCATCCTGGCGTTGGTCGACCCCGGTGATGAGGTCATCATCTTCGAGCCGTTCTACGAGAACTACGGCCCCGACTGCGTCCTGTCGGGCGCCACGCCGGTGGTCGTTCCGCTGGTTCCACCGGATTGGCATTTCGATCGCGATCAGCTCCGCAAGGCGTTCAATCCTCGCACCCGGGCGATCATCGTCAATACCCCACACAACCCGACGGGGAAGGTCTACACCCGGGACGAGCTGGCTTTCATCGCCGGCCTCTGCCAGGAGTTCGATGCCCTGGCGATCACGGACGAGATCTATGAGCATCTCGTCTACCGGGGCGAGCACGTGAGCATCGCCACGCTCGACGGCATGCGTGATCGGACCGTCACGATCAACGGCCTGTCCAAAACGTACAGCGTCACCGGCTGGCGGCTGGCCTACGCGATGGCGCCGGCCGAGATGACCAACGCCATCCGCAAAGTGCACGACTTCGTTACCGTGGGCGCGCCGCATCCGCTGCAGGTGGCGGCCGCGACGGCACTCCGCTTTCCCGACCAGTACTACGTCGACTTGCTCAACGCGTATCGGGAGCGGCGCGATTTCATGCTCGAGATCCTTGACGAGGCCGGCTTTGTGGCCTACCCCCCCGACGGCGCCTATTACGTGATGACGGATATCGCCGCCTTTGGCGAGGACGATGTCCGGCTGGCCCACCGGATGGTGCGTGAGGTCGGCCTGGCCACGGTCCCGGGCAGCAGCTTCTATCTCGAACCCGAGCGGGGCCGCCACCAGATCCGGTTCTCCTTTCCGAAGAAGATGGAGACCCTCCGCCGGGCCGCTGACCGGCTCAAGAAACTGCAGCGAGTCGTCTGATGTTCCTGGCGTGTCCGAACCGGTGTAGCACCAACCGGTTCGAGCTCTGGAACGCCTCCGTCTTCGTCGATAGCCAGGGCCGCTACCTGGACTACCAGGCGGTCGACGCCACGCTCTACCGCTGTAGCGAGTGCGGCAGCCCAGCCGTTGACCTGGGTGAGGTGGCCGGCGCCATGGCCGCTGACCGTGCCGTGCTGGAGACCCGGCCGCGCGAGTTTGCCTGCCCGAACTGCGAAGAGCTATTCAGCGCGCCCAAGGACCAGACGCTCATCGTCTGTCCGAGCTGCGGCCAGACCTTTCCGGTCCCGGAGGCTCCCTAACCGGCAGCGATCTGGCTGACGACCTGCGGCAGGACCTCGCCGGCCTTGCCGTAGATGACGACCGAGGCCCGCCCGTCAAAGGGCGTCGCTTCGGCGTTGACGATGCCCAGCTCCGCGCCGTGCTCGAGGGCGAGGCGTGGGATTGCCGCCGCGGGGTAGACCTGCAGTGAGCTACCGACGATGAGCATGACGTCTGCCGCAAGAGCCAGCGACTGCGCTTCCTGGAGGGCTTCCGTCGGCAGCGCTTCGCCGAAGAGCACGACAGTCGGCTTGAGAAAAGCACCGCCACAGGCCGGACAGCTGGGCGGGCAGTGCTCGCGATTCAAGCGATCGATCTGCGCGCGGGGGAAGCGTTGCTCGCAGTCGAGGCAGACGACCCCGTGGGAAGTGCCGTGGAGCTCCACGACCTGGCTGCTGCCTGCCTTCTGGTGCAGGCCGTCGGTATTCTGAGTTACCACGGCCCGTAGGTGACCGCGGCGTTCGAGATCGACGAGCGCGCGGTGCGCGGGGTTCGGCTCCGCATCGGTGCGGCGGTGGTTGAGGCTGTAGGTCCAGTACTGCGCCGGGTCCTGGCGAAAGGTATCGATGTGCGCCACCTTGTACGGATCGAACTTCGTCCATAGGCCGCCCTTACCGCGAAAGTGCGGAATGCCGCTCTCGACGGAGATGCCCGCCCCGGTGAAGGCGATGCCGGCGCGAGCCCGCCCGAGCAGGCCGGCCAGCTCGGTGACGGCGGCGTCGGTAGCCGTCGTCACCGAAGCCCGGCGAAGAGGTCGTCTTCCGGAACCGGCGCGTCGACCGAGCTGCGAACTCTTTCGAAGGTCTCCAGCCGCCAGGCCTGTGGCCCCAGCACCTCGCTCAGCTTGATGAACCAGCTGTCCTCGGGGATCTGCGTCCGGTGCGCGCGCATCGCAGCCAGCTTCTTCTCCAGGTAGGGGCTGACGTCGAGCCAGGTCGTCACCCGGTCGTCCGAGACCGCGAACGGGGGTGGCTCACCGTCACTGGAGAATCGGTTTTCCACGCCGGCCCGCTCCATCGCCTCGGCGATCTTCTTCAACTGGGACTTCGGAAACGCGGTGTAGTAGAGCTTGCTTGGGCGAAACGGTTCACCCCCGGGGAATCGTTCCACGTCGCCGGCATAGAAAAACGCGCCGATCGCGACCCGGTGGGTTTTGATGTGGTCAGGATGCGCGTAGCCGCCGAACTCGTTCTGGGTCACCATCACTTGCGGGCGGACCCGGCGCACCACCCGGATCAGGCGGCCGATCGCTTCTTCTTCATCAGCCTGCCAGAAGGTCGCCGGCTCCCGATTCCGCGGCAGGCCGGCCATGCCCGAATCCTCATAGCCCAAAAAGTCCAGCTCGGTCACGCCGAGGATCTTCACGGCATTGCGGAGCTCGGCCTCGCGAATGCTCGCTAGCCT
Organism: Chloroflexota bacterium; assembly: GCA_005880875.1. Classification (GTDB taxonomy): domain Bacteria; phylum Chloroflexota; class Dormibacteria; order CF-121; family CF-121; genus CF-13. The sequence continues at coordinate 19,812 of VBJI01000080.1, read as the reverse complement.
CGGTGCAGCCTCCTTGGGATCGAGATCCTTGTCCAGGATCTCGCCCACCTCGCCGCGGGTGGCCGTCACCAGGGTGGTGCGCACGCCCTCGGCGCTGTACCTGGCAAGCGTCCCACCCATTCCGATCGATTCGTCGTCGGGGTGCGGGTGAACCGCCAGCAGGCTGAGCTCGCTGGCCATCACTTCCCCTTGCGCGCGCGAACTTCCTGGATCAGCTGCGGCACGATCTTGTGCACGTCGCCGACGACGCCGAGATCCGCCATCTTGAAGATGGGCGCCTCCGGGTCTTTGTTGATGGCGATGATGGTCTTGGCGCCTTTCATGCCGACGGTGTGTTGCATGGCCCCCGAGATTCCCAGGGCGATGTAGACCGTGGGCTTTACAGTCTTGCCGGTCTGTCCGATCTGAAAGGCATATGGCTTCCAGCCGGCGTCCACCACCGCCCGACTGGCGCCGACCGCCGCCCCCAGTTCGGCCGCCAGCTCGTCGAGCATCTTGAAGTTTTCGGGCGCACCCAGGCCGCGGCCGCCGCTCACAATCACCGCGGCGTCCTCCAACCTTGGCCCGCTGGCTTTTTCTTTCTCGCGTCGCAGGACCCGAGCGCCGGGCTTGCCGGTATCGACCGGGTCCGACAGCGTTTCCAGCGATGGCGCGCCGGATGAGCCGGCCGGCTCGGCCGTCACCGCCTTGGGGCGGAGCAAGACCAGGGTCGGCGCCTTGGCCCGGGGAGCCGTCGTCACCAGCATGCTGCCACCGAACACGGGCGTGACCACGGCCAGGCCGCCATCCTTCCTGGTGATATCGGTCGCGTTCGCGATCAAGGCGGTGCCAAGCCGCGCGCTCAGGCGCGCAGCCACATCGCGACCTTCGTAGGTCATGCCGAAGAGAACGAGGTCGGGATGCTCTTGCTCGATCAGCCGGGCGAGCAAGTCGACGGCCGGGGAGGCGAGCACCTCGACAAAAGCGGGGTCTTCGTGGACGTAAACCTTCTTCGCGCCGTAGCGGCCGAGCGCCTCGGCGGCCTTTAAGGCGCCCGGGCCGAGGGCGATCGCGGTGGGCTCGCCCAGCGAGCGCGCCTTGGTCAGGAGTTCGAGAGCGATCGGTTTTGGCGTGCCCTCGACCGTTTCCGCATAGACCCAGGTGCCGGCCATTAGATCACTTTCAAGTCTTTGAGAAAATCGGCGACGCGTTTGGCCCCGTCGCCTTTGTCCTCGATGACCTCGCCGGCTTTGCGCGCCTCGGCCGGGGCGACCTCGACGACCTCCTGCGTAAGCGCCGCTTTCCCCACCTGGCCATCCAGCTTGATCTCGGCCAGCGCGAGTTGCTTGACTTCCTTGTTCTTGGCCTGCATGATGCCGCGCAGCGCCGGGTAACGTGCCTCGTTGATCCCTCCGGTGACGGTAACGACCGCCGGGAGCGGCGCCTCCACGACGTCGTAGCCCTCGTCGGTCTGCCGGTCGATGGTGGCCTTGCCGTTTGCCACCTCCAGCTTCTTGGCGAAGCTGAGCAATGGCCAACCCAGCAGTTCGGCAAGCTGGGCCGGCACCGCGCCCGACGAGCCGTCGGTGCTCTCGGTGCCGCAGATGATGAGATCGAATTGCTGCCCTTTGATGGCGCCGGCAATCGCCCTCGCGGTGCTGAGCGCGTCCGAGTTCTCCAGTTCTGGGTCCGTCACCAGGATGCCGCGGTGGGCGCCCATGGCCAGGCCTCGGCGGATCGCCTCCAGCGCCCGCGGCGGTCCCATCGAGACGAGGGTCACCTCGCCCGCATCCTTTTCAACCAGCTGAAGCCCGGCTTCGACAGCGTGCTCGTCGCCAGGGTCGAGAACGAGGTCACCCTCCCGGACGAGCCGCTTGGTGCGTGGATCGAGCTTGCCGGGTGTATTGGGATCGGGGATCTGCTTGACGCACACGAGCACGTTCATGGCTGGCTTCATTCATTATGGAGAAATTCCCCCCTATCGAACGGATGTTTGTATTATGATCGAAGCCCCAAATGGGACGCACCGAGTACTTCGAGATCGTGTCGAAATCGGCCCTGAACCGGGTGCAGCACATGGGCTTCAACTGGTCCCTCAACCCCTACCAGGGTTGCTTCCACAGCTGCGTGTACTGTTTCGCCCGCGCCCACGCCAAGCTCGCCGAGCGCGATCCTGGTGCGGGCTTCTCTGGCCGCGTGGGGGTCAAGGTGAATGTGCCCGACCTCCTCCGCCAGGAACTCTCCAGACGAAGCTGGAAGCGCGAGACGGTGGCGTTTGGAACCGCGACCGATCCCTATCAGCCGATCGAGGGCCGCTATCGGATCACCCGCCGCTGCCTCGAGGCGTTCCGGGATTACCGGACACCGATCGGGCTGATCACCAAGGGCACCATGGTGGTCCGCGATATCGACGTTCTGCTCGAGCTCTCGAGGCGAGCGAAGACGACGGTCGCCTTCAGCATCCCCACCATCGATGAAGAGGTATGGGCTCGAACGGAACCGGGGACGCCGCCACCGGCGAAGCGACTCAAGGTTCTCAAGACGCTGGTTGACGCCGGCATCGAGGCGGGCGTCGGTATGGCCCCGATCCTACCCGGTCTTTCCGATTCAGCTCGCCAGCTAGAGGGCACCGTCGCGGCGGCTGCCGAGGCTGGCGCCTGTTTCCTCTGGGCCAACATCGTGTATCTCAAGCCGGGGACGAAGGAGCACTTCATGGAATTCCTGGGACGGGATTATCCACAGCTGCTGGCAAGCTACCGGGGCATGTTCCCGGGCGCCTATGCCCCGTCCGCGGTCAAAGCGCCGGTCGTCCAGCGAGTTGACGAATTCCGGCGTCGCTACGGTGTGGGTGATCGCCGGGGCTGGCGAGTGCAGCCGCCGGCGGAGCCGATCCAACTCGATTTGGCCGTCTAGCCCAGTCGCCGTCCCCATTTGTGAGGGTTACGGGAGTCCCGCATGTATTCAATTGACTTCGCCGCTCCAGTGTTCTACCGTAGCCGCGAGTGCTCCGCTGGCTGAGCCGGCTATTCCGGCAGCGCGATGAGGCTGAGACCGCCCCCGCGCCGGCACCACCGCTCGAAACGCCAGCGCCTGCCGTCGCCGAGCCGGTAACGAGCGAGGCGGTGGTGGTGGCGGCGGCGGTCGAGGCGCCGGCGGTCGTGCCATTGCCCGAGGCTCCAGCCGACGCTGAGGCCAAGGAGACGTGCCCCACCTGCGGTCGGACCAGTGTGTTCGCGGGTCCGCCCGGGCAGCGCTTTTGCACCTATTGCGCGCTCCGCGACGAGCTCTTCGAGCGTAGCGCCGCCGCAACCGAGTAACGCCACACGCCGTGCTCAGCTACCCCATCCTCTGGGACAGCGGCGTCTACCTTCCCGAGCAGCAGCTCTGGCTCGATCCGCGACAGCCGCGGCCGCGCGCCATCATCAGCCACGCGCACAGCGACCACGTGGCGGCCCACGCACTCGCGTACGCCACCCCGGCCACCCGCCGGCTCGTGACCCATCGTCGCCCGTCGCTCGGGACGGTCGAGGCTGTCCCTTACGGAGAGCCGATGACGCTCGATCGTTGCTCCTTCACCTTCCATTCCGCCGGCCATGTCCTCGGGTCGGCGCAGACCCTCGTCGAGACGGATTTCGGCCGTGTCCTCTACACCGGCGACCTCAAGACCCGCACCGGGTTCACGAGTGCCCCCGCCGAGGCCGTCCCGGCTGACGTCCTGGTGCTGGAAAGCACCTTCGGCAAGCCGCACTATCGGTTTCCGGACGCCGCGGAGGTGATCGCCTCGATGGTGGACTGGTGTCGCTCGGTGCTGGACGGGCACGCCACGCCGGTGCTGCTCGGTTACTCGTTGGGGAAAGGCCAGGAGATCCTTTCCGCGCTCGCCGCCGAAGGCCTCCGCATCGCACTTCATCCGTCGTTATTCGGCGTGACGGAAGTGTATCGAGAGCTTGGCTGTGATTTCCCCGATCATCATCGCCTGGGTGACCCGGCGCTCCATCCAACGGTCGTAATCACGCCGCCGTCAGCGCGCCGTCAGGGCCTAAAAGAGCTCGTCGGCGAATTCAAAACGGCGGCCCTCACCGGATGGGCGATGGACCGCAGCCTCAAGGATCGGCTGGAGGTTGACGCGGTCTTTCCGCTGTCGGATCACGCCGACTTCGAGGAGCTCTGTTGTTACGCGGAGCAGGTTGGTGCGAGCCTGACCTACACGGTGCTGGGCTTCGACGAGGAGCTCGCGATGCATCTTCGCCGCCGCGGCCTGCGCGCAAAAGCGCTCGGCGCGGTGGACCAGCTGCGACTGTTTTGACCCGCCCCTGAGGTAATTCTGCAAGATCGTTTTGGACGGAGCGTTATCTCCCCAAGCGCACATCCACGCGGTGCGCAGCGGTTCGCCGCTCACGCGATAAGGAGGTGACGCATGGCGACCAGGAAGAAGGCCACCAAGAAGGCCAAGAAGTCGACCCGTAAGAGCCGCTAGACAGCGGTGACCAGGGGCTCCGCAAGGGGCCCCTTTTTATTTGCGTCGCTGGTTTAGCCGCCGGTGCCGAACGCGCGGATCGTCAGCCCAGCCATGAACAGGCCCGCGATGCCATAGACAAGCGACTCGCGGCGGCCTTCGCGCCCGGAGGCATAGGTCGCCGCGATCGGCAGCGCGATCACCAGCAGGACGCCGTAGAGCCAGTGCAGGCTGTCGTGCGGGCGTCGACCACCGAGGAAGAGGCCGATGCCGATCAGGCCCTGGAGGATGAAGACGCCTTCGGTAATGACCAGTAGCGATCGGTACCCACCACTCGTCGGTTGCCGGCGGAAATAGGTCACCAGGCCCCAGATGCCGACGATCACCGTGATCAGCAGCCCCACGCGAAACACGTATTGGTGCGCGGAGAGCCAGAAGTTCAGGAGGTCACCCGCATCTGACCATTATGGTGTGGTGAGAATGACGCGCAACGGCCAGCGCCTGATGGTGGTGATGCCGCATCCCGACGATGAGTGCTTCGGCTGCGCTTCGACGATCGCCCGCTACAGTGGAGCTTCGCGACGCGGCCGCCGAGCTCGGGGTTCACGTTCTGGAAGTCTTCGACTACCCGGACGGAGCCCTGGAAAAGGTCGAAGAGGTCGACGCGGTCCGCGAGCGTTTCATCGGCGATATCGTTCGCTGCCTGCGGGTCCAGCGGCCGCAGGTCGCCATGTGCTTCGGGCCGGAGGGCGCCTACGGTCACCCCGATCACAAAGTCGTCAGCCGATTGACGGTGCAGGCCTGCACGCTGAGCGGCGATCCGGCGGCTTACGAGCTCGAGGCGCTCGCCCTCGGGGTCTCGCCCTGGTCACCGAGCAAGCTCTATTTCCAGACGGCGACCACCATGGCGGTGGAGTCCCTCAAGCTGCCCGCGCAGCCACCGATCACGACCCGGATTTCCATTCGCGGTTTCGAGGAGGCGAAGCTCCGCGCCTTCGCCCATCACCAGACGCAGACGCAGGAGTGGGAACCGTTGCGCAAGTTCGTCGAGTCCCAGGGCGCGACGGAGGTCTTCTCGCTGGTTGGCGCACCCGCCGACCTTTCAGAGGACGATCTCTTTGCAGGTTTGGATTCCGCCTAGGGCCGGCTGACCGCGTCGGCCCAGCGCGCCTCCATGGCCGCACCGTCGGGCTCCTCATGCCTCAGCCCGGTGGCGGCGAAAATCGCCGCAAGCAAGAGCAGCGGTGGGAGCAGCAGCAGGAGCGCCAGCCGAAGGTCGTGCAGGGCGTCCGAAACCCTTCCGATCGCCCACGGCGCATAGGAATCACCGAGGAGATGTTCGATCAGGAGCGCCACCGTGACAGCGGTCGCGCGCATCGTTGGCACGACGACGTTCTGTTTGACCGCGGTATAGGGGCCGTTGTAGAGATAGAGGCAGGCCGCTCCCAGCAGGAACATCGGGGTAAAGAGCACCACGGTCGGCATCAGTAGCGCGAGGGCGACAAACACCGCGCCGGCGATGAAGCCGGCGATCCCCACCGGGAGGTTGCTATCGGATCGCCGCTGCCGGGTCAGGCGATCCGCGATCGTGCCTCCCAGGAGTGACCCGGCCAGCAAACCGATCACCAGCACGCCACCCGCGAGGGTGCCGGCAGCACCGGTGTCCAGCCCAAACCGCCGGGTCAGGTAGGTCGGCAACCAGAAGGCGGCGCCGCCGAGCACGAAGAACAGGGCGGTCTCCGCGGCGATGGTGGCGCGCAGGGTTGGTATCGTCAGCAGCCGCACCATTGTTCGCCAGGTGATGATGGCCGCGGCATGCCGACGCGGGCCTCCTTCCTCGGCCGCGCCGCGCAGCGGCTCACGCAACCGAAAGGCCAGGAGCCCGAGGATGAGCCCTGGGAGCGCCGTCATATAGAAGGCGGCTCGCCAGCCGAAACGGCTGGCCACGATGCCTCCACCGGCAAAGCCGACCGCGATGCCGACCGCGGTGCCGGCCGCCCAGATCGACATTGCCCGTGCCCGTCCTTCCTTCTTGAAGTAGTCGCCGAGCAGGGCGGTGCCCGCCGGGTAGTAGCTCGCTTCGCCAATCCCTAGCACCGCGCGAGCGCTGAAGAGTTGCAGATAGTTGCGGGCCAGTCCGGTGAAAAGGGTGGCGAGGCTCCAGATGGTGACCCCGACCGCCACCACGGTCTTGCGAACGCCACGGTCCGCCCAGATACCGAAGGGAATCGTCGCCAGGGCATAGACCAGCAAGAAGGCACTGCCGAGCAGGCCGAGCGCACTGTCCGTCAGGTGAAACTCGGCCTGGATCCGCGGCGCCACCGCCGGGAGCACGTAGCGATCCAGGTAATTCAGGAAATTGATGCCAACCATGACGGCAAGCACGTAGCGCGCATAGCCGCGGGGCATCGACGTGCATTATGAAGCGCGGCTCCGCCGCCCGAGCTGGTCAGAGGCCAGCGCTCTTCCAGCGAGCACAGTTACACGGTGACTTCAACGCGCGAAAGCGCGGCTCGGCCTGCGGCCTCGCTGGCGCCGCTACCGCGGCGTTAGCGAAGCTCGAGTTGCAGTATTCGCGCCGCATTCTCCCGAAGGATCTTGACCTTAGCCTCCGGCTTGAGGGATAACGCATCGAGCTCCTCGATCACGCGCGCCGGCTTGATGAACGGGTAGTCGCTGCCGAACAGCGTCCGGTCCTGGAGCCGGCCGCCGATCTCGCGCACCAGCTCGTCCGGGTAGTAGCGGGGAGACCAGCCCGAGAGCTCGATGTGGATGTTGGCCTTGTGCAACGCCATCGCGATCAACTCCAGGTGCCATGGCCAGCCGAAATGCGCGGCGATGATCTGAAGCTCCGGAAACTTCGCCGCGACCACGTCCAGATGAATCGGCCGGGCGGGGTCGAGCTTGATCCCCTGGCCGCCCGGCTGCCCGGCGCCAATGCCGCTGGTACCGGTGTGAAACAGGCAGGGAATCTTCAGTTCGGTTGCCTTTTCCCAGAGCCGGAAATGTCGCTCATCGCTCGGATAAAAATCCTGGAGCGACGGATGGAACTTGGCCCCTTTGGCTCCGAGGTCGCTAACGGCGCGCTCGAGCTCCTCCACCGCGTCGGGCTTCCAGGGGTCGACCGAGGCGAAGAAGGCGAAGCGCTTCGGATGTCGCTTCACGATCGCGGCGACGAAATCGTTCGAGAGCGGCGGTCGATGTGTCGCTGTCTCCGCGTCCCAGGCGAGCAGGATGCCGAAAACCTGTTCCTGGGCGAACTCGACCGCGAACTCGTCGACCGTCCGCACGTGCACCTCGCTACGGAAGTAGCGGGCCGCCCCCTCGCGGTAGGGGCCCATGCTGCCATCGAGCCACTCCTTGAGCGGCAGATGGACGTGCAGATCGACCGCGCGGATCAAGCTATGAGGCGAGCGGCTCTGCTTCTTCGACTGTGATCGGATCGCCGACGTGGATGGAGCCGCCCTGGACCACGCGCGAAACCATGCCCCGCCGGCCCTCCAGCTCCTGCCTCAAGCCGTCGCGGATCTCATCCATTCGGAAGCAGGGCTCACAGACCTTGGTGATCTCGAGCACGGCGCTCACCCCCAGATGCAGCCGGCTGCCCACGGGTAGGTCCATGACGCTGAGCCCCTCGACCGTGAGGTTCTCCTTGATCGTGCCGGGCTCTACCCCGACCGCGTCGAGTGCTTCCCTATCCGCCAGCAGCACCTGCCGGTCGGAGACGGCGACGGCGTGCTTGTCACCCTCGATCCCGACCCCCTTGATGAGGGCCGCGGTGCGCACCAGTCGCATCGGCTCCCGGTGGCCCGGACAGAGCTGGATGGAGACGATTCTGGCCGGCACGGCCTACAGATTACACGGCAAACGGTTGCTACGATGACGTCGGTGGCTGAGGAGGGAACGCGCATCGAACGAGACTCCATGGGCGAAGTCAAGGTTCCCGCAGCCGCGTACTACGGCGCCAGCACTGAGCGGGCTCGACAGAACTTCCCGATCAGCAACCTGCGACTGCCGCGCCGCTTCATCCGCGCATTGGCGCAGATCAAAGGGGCGGCCGCGCTGGTCAACACCGAGCTGGGACTCGTCGAGGTGCGGCTCGCCAATGCCATCCAGCAAGCCGCCGAGGAGGTCGAGGAAGGCAAGTTCGACAGGGACTTCGTCGTCGACGTCTTTCAGACCGGCTCCGGGACATCGACCAACACCAACGCCAATGAGGTGATCGCCAACCGGGCGAACGAAATCCTCGGCCATCGGTTGGGCTCGCGGCAGCCAGTTCACCCCAACGACCACGTCAACCGGTGCCAATCGAGCAACGACGTCATCCCCTCGGCGATCCAGCTGTCGGCGACGGTCGCCATCCACGAGGAGCTGCTGCCGGCGCTCACCTATCTAAAGGATGCCCTTGACCGAAAAGCGAAGGAATTCATGCCCGTGATCAAGACCGGCCGGACCCATCTCCAGGATGCGACGCCGATCCGCCTGGGCCAGGAATTCGTCGGATATGCCGGGCAGATGGAGCGATCGACCGAGCGTGCCCGCCGAGCCGCAGAAGAGCTGGGCGAGCTGCCGCTGGGTGGCACCGCCGTTGGCACCGGGATCAACGCGCATCCCGAATTCGCCCAGCGGGTTTGCGCCCATCTGAGCCGGCGAGCCGGCTTGCCGGTGCATGAGACCGACAATCACTTTCAGGCGCAGGCGACGCTGGACGCCGTGCTGTCAGCCGCCGGCGCCCTGCGCGCGGTTGCCGTCAGCCTCTGGAAGATCGGCAACGACCTTCGCTGGTTCGCCTCCGGGCCGCGCGCCGGCCTCGGCGAGATCACGCTGCCCGAGGTCCAGCCGGGAAGCTCCATCATGCCGGGAAAGGTCAACCCGGTGATCGTCGAGTCGATGACGATGGTGGTGGCGAAAGTCCTGGGCAACGACGAAACGATCGCGATCGCGGCCCAGTCGGGGAGCATCTTCGAGCTCAATCTGATGATGCCGGTCGCCGCCTACTGTCTGCTGGAGACGATCGGGTTGCTGGCGGCCTCCGCACAGAACCTGGCGAGACAGTGCATCGTCGGGATCAAAGCGACCGAACGGGGACCCCAAATGGTGGAGCAGGGGCTGATGCTGGCGACCGCGCTGGCGCCGGCTGTCGGCTACGACGAGGCGGCCAGAATCGCCAAGGAAGCGCTCAGCACTGGCAAGACGATTCGCGACGTCGCACGCGAGCGGACCGGGCTCACGCCAGCGGAGCTGGATCGGCTGCTCGACCCCGCCAGGATGACCGAACCCGGCGTCGAGACCGGAGCGGCCGGCGGCTAACCTCGAGCCTTCAGGGAGGCGGGCGCTCCGGCTTCGGGCACGAGCTCAGCGGCTCACCAGGGACACCGCCCGCCAAGCGACGCCGGCGACCGTGCTCCACGACGTGTGCGGCCTCCAGGCGCAGCTCTTGAGCGCCGCGGCGCTTGGCATCCGGGCGCGAACCACTGGTCTGCGCCAGGCGGACATTACGCGGGCGATCAATGACGAACGATCGATCGTCCGCACCTGGCTGATGCGCGGCACGCTTCATCTGATCGCCGCCGAGGACCTCGGCTTGATGCTCGGCCTGCTCGGTCGGATCGTCGCCGCAGGAAAGCAGAGCCGGCATACCCAGTTGGGCCTCGACTCGGACTTGAAGCGGCGTGGCGTCATCGCGATTCGCCGAATCCTTTCGAGAACAGGGCCGCTCACTCGGTACGAGATCGTCGAACGTCTGCGGCGTCACGGCATCACTCTCGATCGGAAAACGCAGGCACCCATCCATCTCATCCAGCTCGCCGCGCTCGAAGGGATTCTCTGCCTTGGCCCCGACCGTGAAAAAACCCGCGAGCCGACGTACGTCTTGATCGACGACTGGCTCGAGCATCCGCCGTCGCCGCCGAACCAGGCGGCGCTCGGAGAGCTGGCGCGCCGCTACTTCGCGGCCTACGGTCCGGCCGCGGTCGATGATCTGGTCGCCTGGTCGGGCCTGCCGGTGACCCAGGCGCGCTTGGCCATCACGATGGCGTTGCCGGCGTTGGCGCAGGTGAAGGTCGACGGCCGCGCCTGCTTTGCCTTGAAAGAACGGATCGAAAGCACGAGCCGGCGTAGCCCCGGGACAAAGACGGTTCGGCTGCTACCTGCCTTCGATAGCTATCTGCTCGGCTACCAAAGTCGTGACCTGGCTGTCCCCTCACGGCTTCAGCGTCGCCTGCAGCGGGGCGGCGGCTGGTTGCATCCCGCAGTCGTGATCGACGGGCGGGCCGTCGGGGCCTGGAGCTTCCGCAAAGCGGGAGGGCAGACTCAGGTGCTAATCGAGACGCTCGAACCCATCGAGGGCCCATTACAGGAAGGGGTTGAGGCAGAGGTTGCTGACGTCGGCCGCTTCCTCGGCATGCCGCTGACCGTCAGGAAGACGCGCCTGCGCTAGCCGGTCGCACAAGACCGTCCGGGCCCTAGCTGTCGGCCTCGATCAGTCCCTTTCGGATGGCGTACTTCACCAGCTCGGTGCGGTCGTGCATCCGCAGCTTTTTCATGATGTGGTCCCGGTGCGTCTGCACGGTTTTGATGCTGAGGAAGAGTGCGTCAGCGATCTGCCGGTTCGTCTTGCCTTCCGCCACCAAGCGCAGGACTTCGCGCTCCCGATCGCTGAGAGGCTCGAACGTCTCGCGCTCCGGCGCGCGCTGCAGGTAGTCGGAGACCAGCAGCCGGGCCACCGACGGATAGAGATACGGCTCGCCTTTGCTGGCGGCCTCGATCGCCGCGATCAGGTCGGAAGCGGCGGCCTTCTTGAGCACGTAGCCGACCGCGCCAGCTTTGAGCGTCTGGAAAAAGTACTCCTCGTTGTCGTGGGCGGTCAGGATCAGCACCTGGGTCTGGGGGCAGAGGCGACGAATGTCGCGCGTCACCTCGATCCCCGACATGCCCGGCATCGCGACATCGACGACGGCCACGTCCGGACAGTTGGCCCGGGCCAGCCGGATCGCCTCCCTTCCCTCGGTGGCTTCGGCGATGACCTGGATATCACTCTGGCCATCGATCACGGCCCGGATGCCGGCCCGAACCAGGTTGTGGTCCTCGACCAGCATGACCTTGATCTGCCGGCGTTCAACTTGCATGGCGCTCCTCCAGCGGTAATTGGGCGACGACCTCGGTGCCCCGCCGTGGCGCCGAGTGGATGTCGAGCGTTCCGCGCAAGAGGGTGGCGCGCTCGCGCATTCCGTAGATGCCGAGCCCGGCGCGTCCTGGCTCCTCCTTGTCGGGAATGCTTCGCGGATCGAAGCCGACGCCGTCATCACGCACCCGCAGGCGCACGTGGCCATCGAGGCAGAGCAGATCGATGTTCACCCGTGAAGCCCTCGCGTATTTATTGGCGTTGGTGAGCGCCTCCTGCGCGATCCGGTAGAGCGCGGTCTCGATCGGGGCGGGCAGGCGATCCCTCAGCCCCTCGACATGCAACGTCACTTCGGATCCTGATGGCTGCTTGGCCAGCGTGCGCAGCGCCGGCACCAGGCCGAGGTCGTCGAGCACGGATGGCCGGAGGTCCTGCGACATCCGGTGGACCTCCTCGAGGGTCTCCTCCAACGTCCGCTTCACGGCTTCCAGCTGCTGCCGGCCCTTGGCATCCATGGTCCGCTCCAGGAGCAGATCGAGGCTGATGATCTCGTGTGTCAGTGCCTGGCCGGTCTGGTCGTGCAGCTCACGGGCGACCCGCTGCCGCTCCCGCTCCTGGGCCTGCAGCACCCGCTGCGCGCTCACATGGCGCTCGTGCTCGAGCCGGTCGAGCATGGAGTTGAAGACGGTGGCAATCCGCCGGAGATCGGGGTCGGAGAAATTGGCGTGGACCCGCGGCTCCTCCAACCCGGGCTGGACCGCGCCCATCGTCGACTCCAGCTCCCGCATCGGCTTGAAGGCGAGCCGCAGGATCAGAAAGTTGGCTACCAGGATGGCGATCAGCCCGATGGCGAGTAGGGCAAGCAGGAAAGGCAAGCGGGTGCGGCCGGAAAAATTCAGCGTGATCAGTGGGCCACTGATGGCCCCGGCAGTGATGATGGCGCTGTTCGCCACCACCACCTTCTGGAAGGTGGTGAGGTTCCGGTGCCACCAGCGAGGGTCCAACGACGTCCTCACACCTCATTTTAGGCACCGGTTTGCGGACGCTTTCGACGGGTGGGGAAATCGGTTGGAACCGGCCCGCATTCAGGTCTACGCCTGATGCCAGAGCGCAATAAGCGGGGCGCAAACTGGGTACAAATAGGTCTGCGTCAACCAGCGTTCCCTCCCCCTCCATTTGCGGGCCACTTCCCCAGTGGCCCGCTTTCTTTTCTCCACGCCAGGATCGCCAACCGAGTGCCGCACAATTAGGCCATGGCGTCGGAAAGCTTTGATTTCAAGCAGGTGACGAGGGTGACCGCGGGGGCGATCGGGGAACCCGGAAAGCGGGCCTTCTACCTGCAACTTCGCGCGGCCGGCGAGCTGGTCAGCCTGGCACTCGAAAAAGACCAGCTGCGCATTCTGACCGAACGGCTGCAGGAAGTCTTCACCCGCGTCTCCGTGCCACCGGCCGGCAGCCCGCCGAACATGGCGCTGGAGGAACCGATCACCCCGGTCTGGCGCGTCGGCTTCATGACCCTGACGTACAGCCAGGAGGAGGAAATCTTTGAGGTCTCCCTGGTGGAGATGGTCGAAGAAGGCGATCAGGCGGCCACCGGGCACTTCCAGGCCAGCCTGGCCCAGATGCAGGCCCTCGCCACGCACGCCGCCGGGGTGATCAGCGCGGGGCGTCCGCCCTGCCCGATGTGCGGCGGTCCCATCGACCACGATGGCGGCGTCTGCCCACGACTGAACGGGCATCATTGAGGGATGGCGCAGGCGGCTCGGTTTCTTGAGAGCGAGGCGCGGCAGCGCCTGTTGCGCACCGGGCGGATCAAACCGCGAGGACTGATGCCGGATTGCTCTAATTACACCTACCTTGCCCAGGTGCGCGGCCCGGATGGTGCCGAAACATTCGGTGTATACAAGCCGGCCGAAGGCGAGACGCCGCTGGACGATTTCCCCGAGGGGACGCTCGGCAAGCGTGAGGTCGCGGCTTTCCTGGTCAGCGCGGCCCTCGGGTGGAACGTCGTTCCCCTCACGATCTATCGTCAGGATGGCCCGCTGGGTCCGGGCTCGCTCCAGCAATTCGTCGTCGCTGACCTGCGCGAGCACTATTTTTCGCTGATGCCCGCTCGGGCATCGACCTTTCGCACCATGGCCGCTTTCGATGTGATCGTCAACAACGCCGACCGCAAAAGCGGCCACTGCCTGCTGGATCGCGACGGGCACATCTGGGGCGTGGACAACGGGCTCACCTTTCATTCGCTCCCCAAGCTGCGCACCGTGATCTGGGAATTCGGTGGCGAGGAAATCCCGCCAAACCTGCGGCACGACGCCCAGCGGCTTGCCGGCGAGCTGCTCGCCGGTCAGGACTTGGTCAAGGAGCTGCGCGCCTTGATTACCGGTCCGGAAATCCGGGCGCTGGCACAGCGCGCCGGTCGCGTCGCCGACGACGGACGTTATCCCGAGCCCACCTCGCGCTGGGCCTATCCGTGGCCGCTGGTCTAACGACGGACTAGCGTCGGGCTCCGACTGGAATCCGCTCGCGGCTCGGCTCGGTGGGCAGCTCCTCGTCGAGCCGTCGCAACCACGCCGGTGCGGCAGGCGGGACGTCGCCGGTGTCGGCCGGCCGGTCATTCCAGTCGGGCGGTTCTGGGTCCGGGGTGAGCATCCGCCACAGGATCACGAAGGTTCCGAATACCAGCGCGAATTTTGCGGTACCGAACAGCATCAAGCCGGCGAGCTGCTGATCCTCAAGCGATCGATAGGCCTGATAGAAGAGGTGATGGGAGAGGGCCAGCGTGATACCGGGGATCGTCGGCGGCACGCCCGCCACCATCAAATATCCGATCTTCGCAATCGCGCTCAGTCCACCCGGGCGAACGATGGGCCACCAGAACAAAAAGGCGCCGCCGATGAAGGCGATCAGCGTCGCCTCCTGGAACGGCGGGTTATTCGAGCTGCGGTCCATCACCGCGGGGAGCTGTGAACCGAAGAGCACGACATTGAGGGCCACGATGCCGATGACCGGGTGGACCCGGACGGCAAGCGGGAGGCGCCGCAGTGCCCCGGCGCCGTAAGCAAGGAGCGGGACGAAGAGCGCCAGGAGCAGCATCTCCAGGAGCATGTGGAGACTGAGCCGCCGGTCGGCAAAACCGCTGACGGGGGGCAGGAGGGCGCCGAGCGAGAGCAGCGACCCGGCGTAGAGGGCCAGGCGATGACGTCGCGCCATGACCCTATTTTGGCGTAGCGGCCTCGGTCTTCGCGTAGCGGGCATAGACCCCGTCCACGAATTCGACGAAGCTGTCCGCCAGCGACGCACCGTCGAGCTCGAGCAGGTTTTCCGCGTTGTCCTCGCCGGCATGCGACAGGTTGTAACTGCCGGTGAAGACGGTGTTGTCCACCACCGTGATCTTGGCATGCATGAAGTCATGGATGCTGGTCGGCGTGTAGGGTGTCGTGACCTTGGAGGCGAACGGGAGCGCGGCGCTCACCGCCTGGAAGGCCGGTCCCTTCCAGGTGGCGTGCGGGTCGACCCGCCACTGGCCGAGCACCTCGGCCATCTGGGTACGGTCATAAACACCTTTGAAGTCTGGATGCGTTCGGTGCGCCAGGTCGCCGAGCGTTCCCAGGATCACCCCGGCGGTGATCACCGGCGAACACACGCGGATGCGGCGCTTTGCGTGGGCGATTCGATCGGCAATCACGTGGGCCATCTGCCGCCCGCGCCCGGGAGCGAAGAAGACGTGGACCTTGACGGGACTGTCCCGGTAGGCGACCGGGACGCCGGCGAGATCGTACTTTCCGCTCCCCTCGACCCGGCCCGTTTCCCAAAGCTCCGCAAAGTTCCTTGCGTACTCCGCCGCCAACGCGGTGGAGGGGATCTTGACGATGACGTTTTCCTCTTTCGTCCAGGAGTCGTTCGTCCAGTTCATGGAGCCGGTCCAGACCGTTGCCGTCTCGGCCGCGGCATCGCGCACGACGTATTTGTGGTGCATCAGGTCGGGCACCCCCGAGACCGGTTTGGTCGACACCCCCAGACTGGCGATGAACGCGGTGTCGGCCTGCGAGGGCGGCGGGACTGGGATCGGGTTCGGAAAGTCGACGTTGTAGAGCAGCCGAATCGCCACGCCCCGAGCGGCGGCGGCCTTGACCGCCTGGCGGACCTGCTCGGCCGGCCCGTCCGTCAGGTTCAGGTCGTAGATCGCGATGTCGAGACTGCGTTGCGCCGCGCCAATGAACTCGGCCAGTTCTCCCGCGATTTGCCCGGCCGGCTGTCCCCCATCCGTGAGGAACGAATTCTCGAGCGACGCGGTCACTGGGCGTCGCTCTTCTTCGGTTCCGCCCGCTCCTTCGGCTGGGCTTCCAGCACCTTGCGCTGGTAGTACTGCTGCACGATGTCAGCGGCTTGCTGAATGTCGTCGGTAACGACCATGAGGTCAAGGTCCTCGGCCGAGATCTTGCCCTCGGCCAGCACCCGGTCGCGGATCCATTGGCGCAACCCGGCCCAGTACGCGGACCCGAACATGATTACCGGAAAATGGACGATCTTCCCCGTTTGAATCAGCGTCAATGCTTCGAACAGCTCGTCCATGGTGCCGAAGCCGCCCGGGAAAATCACGAAGGCCTCCGCGTACTTGACAAACATCGTCTTGCGCACGAAGAAGTAGTGGAACTCGATGCCCAAGTTGACGTACTCGTTGAGTCCCTGCTCGAAGGGGAGCTCGATGTTCAGGCCGACCGACAACCCCCGACCCTCCCGGGCACCCAGATTGGCGGCCTCCATGGTGCCCGGTCCGCCTCCGGTGATGATCGCAAAGCCCCGGCGGGAGAGCTCGGCCGCCAGGGCGCGCGCCGCGTCATACATCGGGTCGGGTGGCCGAACTCGCGCCGAACCAAAGAAGGTGACCGCCGGACCGAGCGTGGCCAGCGCATCGAAGCCCGCCACGAATTCGGCCTGGATCCGCAGAACCCGCCAGGGGTCGCTGTCGAGGAATTCCGGGGCGCCGTCGGGCCGCTCGAGCAGCTTGCGGTCGTCGATCTGCCGCTCCAGGCCACGCCGAACGATTCCTCCGGTACGTCGCTCTCCGGATTCTTCCACCATGGCCTCGCTAACTCTACCTGCCGGCGACCACGTAAAAACTGGGCGCGGCCTCGAGTTCAGCGTCCGGCCTCCCGAACATCCGCCGTAGTTTCAGACCGGCACCGAGGGTGAGCCAGCGCTCGATTTGATCCGGCCAGACCAGGGGAATCTCGGCCTGCTGGGTAATGGTGCGCCCGTCGGGAAGCTCGTAGTCGACCTCGAAACGGGCCCCGTTGCTGTCGAACGCCTCCACCCGAACCCCGCTGCTCGCGCCGGCTTGCAACCAGTAAGGATTGGTCAGCTCGAAGACGAGCGTGCCGTCGGCAGCGAGATGATTTGCGGCAGAGCGAAGGCGCTCGACGAAGCAGAGGATGTTCGAGGGCACGATGATGAGATCGAACTTGCGTCCCAGGTTCAACGTTTCGATGCGCGCCTGAACCAGCTCGGTGTCAGGAAGGCGCGCCCTGAGCCGCTCGAGCATTCCTGGATGGCTGTCCACCCCGACAAGCTGGATGCCTGCCGCATGCAGTGGGACCGCCAGCCGGCCGGTTCCGACGCCGAGGTACAGCACCGGCGGCTTCGCCCCGAGGGCCAGCGCTTTCCACGGCCAGAGATCGATGGCATCGGGCAGGCTGGCGTAGAGTTCCGCAAATCCCGGATCGGGATCAGATGGGTCGTCGCGGACGATCGTCGTCAGGCGACGGCCTGGTCAGCGATGTCGAGGGCCTTGTCGATGATCGCGAAGCCTTCGGCCAGTTCCTCTTCATTGATGCACAGCGGCGGGTTCGTCATGATCGTGTGCCAGCGAACGAAGGTGTACAGGCCGTGCTCGCGGAAGTACTTGCCGATTGCCTTCATCTCCTCGGACGTGCCATTGAACGGCGCCAGCGGCTCCATGGTCTTGCGATTTCGGACCAGCTCGAGGATGCCGAAGAGCCCGATCGACCGGGTCCGGCCGAGGCTGGGATGCCGGCTCTTGAGGGTCTCGTGATGATGCTTCATCACCTCGCCCATCCGGCGCGCGTTGCCGATCATGTCGTCTTCCTCGTAGGCCTGAATCGTTCCCAGCGCCGCGGCGCATGCCAGCGGATGGCTGTTATAGGTAAGGCCGCCGGAGAAGACGTTCTTCTCGAAGTGCTGGGCCACCTGCGGCCGCATCCCGACGGCGCCCAGCGGAACATAGCTGCTGGTCAACCCCTTCGCCATGGTGATGATGTCGGGGACGACCTTCCAGTGGTTGACCGCAAACCATTCGCCGGTTCGGCCAAAGCCCGACATGACCTCGTCGCAGATCATGAGGATGCCGTATCGGTCGCACAGTTCGCGCACCCCCTGCAGGTATCCGTCCGGTGGGATCAGGATCCCGTTCGTCCCGGTGACCGGCTCCAGGATGAAGCCGGCAATGGTACTCGGCCCCTCGAGCTGAATCGTCTCGTCCAGGTAGCGCAGCGACTCCTCCGCGCTGTCCACTTCGCGCTGTGGGCCGTGATAGGGATCGAGGACGTGCACCACACCCGAATCTCCGATGTCGTTGGCCCAGCGGCGCGGATCGCCGGTCAACGCGATGGCCCCCGCGGTGGCGCCATGGTAGGAGCGGTAGCGCGAAACGATCTTGTGGCGGCCGGTGACCCAGCGCGCCATCTTGACCGCGTATTCGTTTGCCTCGGCACCGCCCAGGGTGAAGAAGACTTTGTTGATGTCGCCGGGCAGCAGCTCGGCCAGCTTCTTGCCCAGCCTGGCGCGGGGTTCGTGGGCCATGAAGGGGTTGATGAACGCCAACTTCTCCGCCTGCCGCTTGATGGCGTCGATGATGCGGGGATCGCCGTGCCCCGCGTTGACGCTCATGAACTGGCTGTTGAAGTCGATGATGCGCTGGCCGTCCGGCGTGTAGAAATAGACACCTTTCGCGTGATCGACGGGAATGGGGTCGACCGCGGACTGGGCGGTCCAGTCGTACAGCGTGTACTGCCGGCACAGGGCGACGATCTCCTCGCCGCTCAAAACATGGGGGCGCGCGCTCGTTTCTAGAACCATCTAGTCGTCACGACCTTGTGCCGTGTGTAGAACCGCACGCTGTCCTGCCCGGTGGCGTGCAGGTCGCCGAAGAAGGAATTCTTCCAACCGGTGAAGGGGAAGAACGCCATAGGCGCCGCGACGCCGATGTTCACCCCCAGCATGCCCGCCTGCGCCCGGCGTTTGAACTCGCGCGCATTCTTACCTGAGGTGGTGAAGATCGACGCCATGTTTCCGTAGGTGCTGGAATTGAGCAGCTTGAGCGCCTCGTCGATGTCCGTGGCCCGCATTACCGAGAGCACCGGCCCAAAGAGTTCCTCCTTCCAGATCTTCATGTTGGGCGTCACCCGGTCGAAGATCGTCGGGCCGAGGAAGAAGCCGTCGTTGAGATCGACCCGCCTGCCGTCCGAAACCAGTTGCGCCCCATCCGACTCCGCGCCGTCGATGTACTCGATGAGCTTTGCCTTGCGCTCACCCCGGATCACCGGTCCCAGCGTTGTCTTCGGGTCGGTCCCCGGGCCGAGCTTCAGCTTGGCGGCGTCGTTCGCCAGCTCGCGCACCAGCGCATCGCCGATCTTTCCCACCCCGACCGCGACGCTGCCGGCGAGGCAGCGCTGGCCGGCATTGCCGAAGGCGGACGAGATCACGTTCTGGGCCGATGGCTCCAGCTCGGCATCGTCCATCACGAGGATGTGGTTCTTGGCGCCACCGAGGGCCTGTACCCGCTTGCCGTTGGCGGCCGCGGTGGCGTAGATGTAGGCGGCAACCGTCGCCGACCCGACAAAAGAGATGGCCGCGACGTCCGGATGGGTGAGGAGCTGGTTGACCGCGTCGTTGGCCCCATGCACCACATTGAAGACACCCTCGGGCAGTCCGGCCTCCTCCAGCAGCTCGGCGATCCGGACGGCGGACAGCGGCGTCAGCTGCGATGGCTTCAGCACGAAGGTGTTGCCGGTCACGATCGCCACCGGGATCATCCAGAGCGGAACCATGTTGGGGAAGTTGAAGGGCGTGATGCCCGCTACCACGCCAACCGGGAATCGGGTCAGCTCCTCGTCGATCCCCTTGGCGATCTGATCGAGGTTGTGGCCCATCATCAGGGTCGGGGCGCCGCAGGCGAAGTCGATCACCTCGATGGCGCGTTTGACCTCGCCCCGCGACTCGTCGAGGGTCTTGC
>VBJI01000123.1 GCA_005880875.1 Chloroflexota bacterium | reverse complement strand
GCAGGCCATCGTGGTCATGGCGCTGGCCATGGTCGCCATCTGCGGCATGCTCGCCCTGGCGATCGACGCCGGACGGCTCTACTTCCAGCGCCGGTTGATGCAGGACGCGGTCGACGCCGGTTCGCTGGCCGGAGCCCAGAGCCTGGTGGGAACCGTCGCCAACCCAAACGGCCTGCCGAATTATGCCCTCTACTACGCGCTCGATGACACGTTTTCGACCTTCAACCAGAACCCTGCCAACAACGATCCAACATCCTCCTACTACACGGCGCCGGTCAACAGCACGGTCACGGACACTGAAGGCGGCTATACCGTCACGGCGGTGGCTCCCACCGGCTACAACAGCAAGCAAGTCCAGGTGACGGTTACCTATAGCGCGGTGGCGACCTTCGTGCAGGTGCTCGGCTTCAACCAGATCAACATCATCGCGACGGCGACCGCCGAGGCCGGCACCAATGCCAAGACCTACGCCATCTTTGCCTACGGTGGCATCGGCACCGGCAACACGATCAACATCCAGGGTGGCGGTTACGCCCAGGTCGACAACGGCCAGGACGGTGCCGATGCGTGCAACGGCACCCCGTCGGGCGAGACCATCAGCAACGCGAAGTTCCACATTCCAACGGGCTATCCGGGCGTGATCAACATCAACGGCAACGTCTATATCAACCAGGCGAATGACAACCAGCACCTGGCGAAGTACTGGGTCACCCAGCCGCCGTTTGCAAACGGCCAGGACCCCGAGCCAAACTACCTGATCCCGGACACCTCCCAGATCCCGACCGCGCACCCCCGGGCCAAGCAACAGAACGTTCCCTCGGGCGGCAGCTTTGCCTCGAACGGAATCACGGTCTACAACAACACGAGCATGACGCGGGATATCGTGATCTACTATCCCGGCAAATATTCCGGCAACGGCAGCAGCATCCAGGTCCCAAACAACTCGAGCTTCGACTCGGCCAGCGGTATCTACGTCTTCGCCAACGGTTTGTACTACTTCACTGGCGGCGCCAGCCTGATAACCCATGGCGGCAATATTTCCAACACCAAAACCGGGCTGCCGCACTATGTCGGCGGCGTCGGTGCGACCAACCTCCCGCCGGCCACAGACGGCACGGATGGCGTCGAATTCGTCTTCGACAACGGCAGCTATTACAGCGCCGATAACAGCCAGTCGGCGAACGCCGGCAGCGTTTTCTTTGTCGGGCCCAGCTTCGTGCCGACCGGGAGCACGCACATTGTTTTCTACATCGCGTCCAGCAACAACTACGCCAACCCATGGAGTGAGACGTTCAGTGCCCAGAGTTCAAACGCACCCCGGTACCAACTCTGGGGGAGCGTGTTCGATTCCTCAGCCAATGGCGGAACGAGCGGAGGCACCGGGATGACCTTGACCGGAGTGCAGCTTGGCCCGCACAACACCAGCCCCTCGGACGACGCCAACCCGGGTGGTCCCGGCTCGGCCGGCCAGTATGCCGTGACGGGCGAGTTCATCGGCTTCACGCTGACGATCGACGACGGCACCGTACTCGGCAACTCCACCGGTGGTCCGGCTGGGTGCCCGCCCGGCATCACGCCCGGCCATCCCGCCCTGCTGGTCCAGTACAACAAAAACTTCGCGCCCGCGCCCGGCGTCAACTCCTTCTTAGTGAAGTAGCTTTTCGACGGCGAGCACAATCCCGAGCCCGGCCAGGGCGATGCCGGCCAGCCGCTCCGCCCCCTCCCGAACCCGCTCCCCCAGGCGCTGCCCAAGCCGCAGCCCGAGCTGGGTCACGATGAACGTCTGGACGCCGATCAACACCAGAATCACGATCACCGGGAAGCCCAACAGGCCAATCGTGAAACCGATCGCAAGCTCATCCATGCTGATGCTGACGCCGAGCGCGATGGCCGCCCACCCCCTGGTGCGACCGAGTAAGGTCAGGCGCCGCTCTTCCCGCTCGTCGCCGGTTGGGCGCAGCATGTAGAGCCCGACCGCGATCAGAATCGCGATCGCGATGACGTCGGCAGCGTTCCCGGCGACCTGCCCGACAACGCGTCCGCCCAGGAAGCCAACCAGCGGCATGCCGACCTCGAAGGCCGTGAAGAGCACCGTGACCCGGGTCCGGTCCCTCGCCTTGAGACCGGCGATCCCGAGGGCCGCCGCGACGGCAAAAGTGTCGAGCCCCAGCGGCACGATGAGCCCGATCAGCGTCAGCCACACGCGCCCCAAATTACACTTCGTGCGTGACGGCGCTCGACCTGATTCGCGAGAAGCGCGACGGCCAGGCGCACACGGATGATGGGATTCGTTTCCTGGTCGAGGGCGCAGCTAAGGGCACCATCCCCGACTACCAGCTCGCCGCCTGGCTGATGGCGGTGCGTTTACGCGGCATGACCGACGCGGAAACGACAGCGCTGACCCTGGCGATGGCCGCGAGTGGCCGCCAGTTGGACCTCTCGTCGATCCCCGGCCGAAAAGTCGACAAGCACTCGACCGGCGGCGTTGGCGACAAGGCGACGCTGGTCGTGGCGCCGCTGGTCGCGGCAGCCGGCGTCCCGGTCGCGAAGATTTCCGGCCGAGCGCTCGGACACAGCGGCGGCACCCTCGACAAGCTGGAGGCGATCCCGGGTTTCCAGGTCGATCTGCCGGTCGATCGATTTCTCCAGCAAGTGGACCGGATCGGGATCGCCATTGCCGGCCAGACCGCGGACATGGTGCCGGCCGACAAAGTCCTCTACGCCTTGCGCGATGCGACGGCCACGGTTGATTCCGTGCCGTTGATAGCCAGTAGCGTCATGAGCAAGAAGCTGGCCGCCGGAGCCGACGCCATCCTGCTGGACGTCAAGGCCGGCCGAGGCGCCTTCATCGCGACGGTCTTAGAGGCGCAGGCGCTGGCCGAGGCCCTGGTCACCCTGGGCACCCGGGCCCACCGCGAGACGGTCGCCTACGTGACCGACATGGAACAGCCGCTCGGGCGAGCGGTCGGCAATGCTCTCGAAATCAAAGAGGCGATCGAGGCCCTCGCCGGTCATGGCCCCCCCGAGCTGGAGGCGCTCTCGCTGCGGTTCGCCGCCGAGATGCTCCGCCTGGCCGGCGTTCCTCCGGTCGATCTACATCGGCATCTCACCGACGGCAGCGCGTTGGGCAAGTTCGCGGAGCTCATCGCGGCGCAGGGCGGCGACCCGCGCGTGACCGAGAACCCGGGCCTCCTCCCGACGGCGCCGGTCCAGCGGCCCGTGCTTGCCTCAACCGCCGGGTACATCGCACGCGCCGACGCGCTCGAGATCGCGCTGGCCGGGAAAACGCTCGGTGCCGGGCGCGATCGAAAGGACGCGCCGATCGACCTGGCCGTCGGGATCGTGCTGGAAAAGAAAGTCGGGGACCCGGTGGCGGCGGGCGAGCCGCTGGCCATCGTCCACGCCCGGACGCCCGCCGCCGCCGCGAACGTTGCGGATCGCGTTGCGGGCGCCTTCACGATCGGCGCCGGCGCCGCGCCCCGAGCCCTTGTGCTGCGACGGGTTACCGCCTCGGGCGTCGAGCGGCTGGACGTGTAACGCGTTCGGCAACTCCGCTGCCGGATGCTGGAGTCGTGCAACGAGCCTCGCGCGGACAGGTCGGCGCCGAGTTCGCGCTGGTGATCGCCTTCGTCTTCGCGCTGGGGGTGATGGGAGTGCAGTTCCTGGGCCTCGCGCTGACCACCGTCAAGGTCAGTCACGCCGCCCAGGAAGCCGCCTACGTGGCGGGCAGCAGCCTCGAGGCGGCCGACCCGCGGACACCCTGCTGGGCGGTGACCGGCGGGCTTCTGCATCCGCAGGGCTACGCCGATGCCGCCCTCTGCCAGACCGTCCTGGAAAATCTTGGCAGTGTGAATCCAGATCATGTCAGCGTCTCGGTCTCGCCGGCCCTGCTCGAGCGCACGAAAAATACCCCGATCCACGTCACGGTCAGCTACCGGCAGTCCATCGGCTCTCCACTGCTGCGCCTCTTCATGGGGGACACCTTCACGGCAACCAGCGAAGCCAGCTCCTGGAGCCAGTAAGTCGCCCTCACGCCGATGCGCGCTCGAACCGTTCACGTTAGACTCACGTCGGGATGGGGGAGCTTCAATACCACATTCGCTGCAAGCCCGGCGACGTGGGTGACGCGGTGCTCCTCCCCGGCGACCCCGGCCGCGTCGAGTCCATCGCCAAGCTGTTCGATCGTCCGCGACTGATTGCCCGCAATCGCGAGTTCACCACCTACACCGGCGAGCTCGACGGCAGGCCGGTGTCCGTCTGCTCCACCGGCATTGGCTCGCCATCCACGGCCATTGCGATCGAAGAGCTGATGGCGATCGGCGCCAGGACATTCATTCGGGTGGGGACGACCGGATCCATCCAGAAAGGCGTCGGCTTCGGCGACCTGGTCGTCGCCACCGCGGCGGTCCGTGACGAGGGCACCACCCCCGGATACGTCCCGCTCGGCTATCCGGCGGTCGCCGACTTCGAGCTCGCCCAATCGATGCTGGCGGCCGGCCGCAGCCTGAACCACCGCACCCACGCCGGGATCGTGCGCAGCCACGACTCGCTGTACACGGATCTGCACGCCGCCCGGATGCCCCGTCGCGAAGAGCTCGAGCAGGCACTCCAGGTCTGGCACCGGGCGCAGGTGCTCTGCAACGATATGGAATCGTCGACCATCTTCGTGCTGTGCGCCCTCCGCGGGCTGCGCGGCGGGTCGGTCCTGACCGTCGTCAATGAACCCGGCGAAGCCGATATCGAGCCCGGTCGGGTTGCCGACCTCGATCTGACCCCGATGTTCATGGTGGCGCTGGCAGCCGTCCGCCAGCTGGCTCCGATCAAGGCGTAGATGGACGTTGGCGAGACGCTCACGGTCCGGACTCCCGGCGAGTGGCGCCGCTGGCTGGCCAAGCACCATGGCGACAAGAAAGAAATCTGGCTCGTCTACCACAAGAAGACATCCGACAAGACCGGGATCTCGTACGACGACTCCGTCGAAGAGGCGCTCGCCTATGGCTGGATCGATGGCCAGGTAAAGACCATCGACGACAAGACCTACGCCGGCCGCTTCACGCCTCGCAAGCCGAACGGCAACTGGTCGGAGTCGAACATCGCCCGCGTGAAGAAGCTGCTGGCCGAGGGCCGCATGGCCGAGCCCGGCCTGGCCGTGATCCCGAAGTCCCTCCCGTGAGTCTCCATGTCGTCGACCATCCGCTGGTGGCCCATTACCTGACCCGGCTGCGCGACCGTGAGACGACGCCGGACGAATTCCGGGAAGCCTCGGACAAGATCATCACCCTGCTGCTGTACGCGGCGACCCAGGATCTGCGGAGCCGGGTCCTCGAGACCCAGACGCCGCTGGAGACCACGCAGGGCCATGCGATCGCCGACCGGGTGGTCGCCGTCCCCATCCTGCGCGCCGGCCTCGGCCTGGTGGGACCGGTGCTCGAGCTGCTGCCGCACGTGACGGTCGGCTACATCGGCCTCGAGCGGGACGAGCGCACGGCGGTCGCCTCCCGTTACTACGTCAAGCTTCCGCCCGACATCGACGGCAAGGTCGTGATGATCCTGGATCCGATGCTCGCCACCGGGGGGACCGCTCGCAAGGCCGTCGAGATCATGAAGGAATACAAGCCGGCAAGCGTTCGCCTAGTGTGCGTCGTGGCGGCTCCCGAGGGGATCGAGGCGCTGGAGACGGCCCATCCGGACGTCCAGATCTTCGCCGCGGCGAGGGATCGGCAGCTGAACGCGCAGAAGTACATCCTGCCCGGCCTCGGCGACTACGGCGATCGCCTCTTCGGTACGTAACTGCAACTGTCCTGGTCCTGACCGTCTGCCTGCTGCTGTTGGTGCAGGCGGGAGCGACCGGCGTGCGTCCGGCCGTCCAGTCGACGCCAAGCCCGATCGCCTCCTGTCCAACCAGCTTTCGGGTTGGCTTCGTCACTGATGTCGCTGGTCTACGATCGGCCGTCGATGCCGAGGGCTGGCGGGGCGTCGGTGATGCCTTGCGCGACCTGCCCTGCGCGCACGCAGAGCGCACGGAGTCTCGCCGCCCGTCCGACTACCGGGGCAACCTGCAGGCTGCCGCCGACCGCCATGACGATCTCGTCATCGCTGGCAGCTTCCTGCTGACGGACGCGGTCGTCGACGCGGCGCGCGCCAACCCGGCGACGCACTTCGTGCTCGTCGATCCGATCGTCGTCCCCGCCGCCCTTCCGAATCTCCTCGTGCTGAGCTTTCGCCGGGACCAGGCCGCGTTCCTGGCAGGGGCCTTGGCCGTGATGATCACCAGGACGGGCATCGTCGCGGGCGTCTATGGACCGGCGGGCGCGGACGATCGTACGAATCGGCTGGGCTTCGAGCACGGCGCGCAATATGTCCGGCCCGGCATCAGGCCGCTGGGGGCTTACCAGCCGGCGGACGCGGGCGCGCCCTACGCCAACCCGGCCTGGGGCGCGGCCCAGGCGCTCACGTTCGTCGATCAAGGAGCCGACGTGATCTACGGCGCCGGCGGGAGCACCGGGGTTGGAGCGTTGCAGGCGGCGGCCCGGGCCGGCCGCCTCTGCATCGGCGCCGGGACGACGGACGATCTCGCCAGCACCTCCTGCTTGTTGACCAGCTCGGTGAAATTCATCGACCGGGGCGTCCGGCTCGCGGTCAGCGACGCGGCGGCAGGCCGATGGTCGAGTGGCGTCCAGGCGCTCGGCCTGGCCCAGGACGCGGTGGGCCTGAGCCCGCTCACCGATCCGCGGCTCACACCCGGTATGCGCCAGCGTCTGCAGACGATCTCGGACCTGCTGGCTTCCGGGGCGCTGGCAACCGGCGCCTGACAGGCGGCCGGCGAGCCGCTGATTCTTGAATGATTTCGAATATTTAAGTGCTACAATCGCCCGGAATCGAGGGGTCAATTGCAGTCTGTTTAGGGGAGGACGTATGACGAAACCAGCCGCTCGTTTGCTCAGCCTCAGTGCCGTCCTGTTTCTGGCCACGGCGGTGGCGGCCTGCGGCGGTACCTCGGGACCCGCCGCGTCGAGTTGTTCCAAGACCTGGAAGGTGGGTCTCGTCACTGACGTTGGCAAGCTCAGCGACAAGTCCTTCAACTTCGACTCCTACCAGGGCGTCGTCAAGGCGCAGCAGGATTCCAGCCTTTGCGTCCAGGGGAAGGCCATCGAGTCCAGTAGTGAGGACGACTACCCGAAGAACATCGGCCTCTTCGTCGATCAGAAGTACGACGTCATCGTGACCGTCGGCTTCAAGCTTGGTGATGCCACGATCGCGGCTGCCAAGGCGAATCCCGGCATCAAGTTCATCATGGTCGACAACGCTGACTTCACCGACAAGACGCCGCCCTCCAATCTGCTTGGCTTGCTCTTCAAAGAGGACCAGCCGGGCTACCTGGCGGGGGTGCTCGCCGGCCAGCTGACCAAAACGAACACACTCGGCGTCGTCGCCGGCCTGCAAAGCGTGCCGCCCGTCGTGCACTACGTCGAAGGCTTCAAGAACGGGGCCAAGAGCGTCAACTCGGGCGTCAAGGTCCTGACCATCTATCAACCCGAAAGTGGTGCCAAGGACTTCAACGATCCCGACTGGGGCAAGCAGCAGGCGCTGACCTTTTTCGGGCAGGGGGCTGACATCGTCTTCGGCGTCGGC
This sequence comes from Chloroflexota bacterium, assembly GCA_005880875.1. Lineage (GTDB taxonomy): Bacteria > Chloroflexota > Dormibacteria > CF-121 > CF-121 > CF-13. The sequence continues at coordinate 187 of VBJI01000123.1, read as the reverse complement.
GGCAATACCGGCAACGGCGCCCTGGTTGCCGCAAAGGAACAGGGTAAGAAGTGCATCGGTGTCGACGTCGATCAGTACATCTCGTACCCTGAGGTCGACAGCTGCCTGATCACGAGCGCTGAAAAGCACCTCGACGTGGCGGTCAAGGCGGCAATCGCGGACGTGGTCCACGGCTCGTTCACGCCGG
>VBJI01000079.1 GCA_005880875.1 Chloroflexota bacterium | reverse complement strand
GCGTGGCGAGCACGGTGGCGATGCTGAACCGGCATGACCTGTACGTGGTACTTGACATGCACTTCCGCCTCGGGTGGAGTCCGCGCTTCGGCTACTCGGGCGCACCCGGATGGGCGACCATCGGCGCGCCGAACTGGAACCCGCTGCCGCAATACTCTTGGAGTCCGTCCCTCATCCCGGCCGCGATCGCGTCCGACCTGTATTTCTGGCTGTCGTCCGATTGGAAGAAGGAGTTTTATCGAGCCTGGCAGACGGTCGCGGTGAAGTTCTCCAACAACCCCGGCGTGGCGGGCTACGACATCTTCAACGAGGCCCATCCGTTGCCGATCCCGCCGCGCCTCTTCGAGAAGTTCTACCTCTGGCCGATGTTCAAGGAGGCGATCGACGCGATCGGCGCCGTTGATGCCAACCACCTGTTCTTCGTGCAGGGCATCCTGCTGCTCACGCTGAACACCGTGGTGGATCATCTGAAGGGGCCGAATATCGTCTATGGCACCCACCTCTACGAGGGCTCGCTGATCCCGCCATTCTGGACTGGCGATCCGACCTTCCTGCGCCAGCGGTTCCAGCAGCGGGTCAAGGAGGCGGGCCAGGTCCCGGCGCCGCTGTGGATCGGTGAGCTCGGCTATGACCTCACGCAGAAAGGAGCGATGTCGTATGCCGATGCCGCCCTCGATGAGGCGGATGACCTGGGCATCGGCTGGGCCTGGTGGCAATGGCGAGAGAATCGCTACTGGGGCATCGTGGATGCCGCCGGCCAGCTCGTCAACAGGAACGCGCTGCGCCACCTGGCGCGCCCCTACCTGATCGCGGCTCCCGCCGGCGTGCGTGCCGGGCACGGTGACGGCATCCGTGGCAACCTCACGATCACGGTGAACGCCACTCATGCGGATCAGCCGATCGAGATTGGCTGGTCGGCCGTCACGCTGACGGCCCCGACGGCTGATGGCGTCTGCCTCGTCGCCTCCCACTGGGACGCCACCTCCGGGCGGCTCACGCTTCAAGTCGATCCCGCTGCTGGTTGCCGGGTGATCGTGCGGACCTCTTGACGAGGCCGGCACGAAGTGTGTAACTAGATGTGGCCGTCGCAAGACATCCGGTTCCACGGTTCAGCTCAGGGAGGAGTCTTATGAAACGACTGATCGTCCTCGCGTTGCTCGCCGCGGGAGCCCTCGCGCTCCCCGCCACCGCTTCGGCGGCACGGCTGCCAGGGTCAGATCACGGCGGCGCTCCGTTTACGGTCACGCTCGCACCGTCGGTGAGTGACAGCACCGGGAGCGGAAGCGCACGGCTCACGATCAACCCGGGTCAGGAGGAGGTCTGCTGGGATATCCATGTTTCCGGCCTGACAACCCCGATCACCGCGTCACACATTCACCGGGGGAATGCCGGCACAAACGGCCCCGTCGTCGTGCCGTTCTTCCAGTTCGCCACACCCTCGACAGCGACCGCTTTCAGCGGCTGCGCCAGCCACAACGCGATCAATATCACGACGTCGGAACGAGCTCTGTTGAATGCGATCATCGCGAACCCGTCCGGCTACTACGTGAACGTCCACACGACCAAACATCCGGCCGGGGAGGTCAGGGGTCAGCTCGTCGGGCCATAGCCCTCGCAGGCAGGGGGTCCCGCCGGCGCGCGGGGCCCTCTGATGGTTGCGGGGGTCCGTTTCGGGGCGATCGCCGGCGTCATCGCCTTCGCGTCCACGCTGGCCGCGAACCTCGCGATCCTCCTGCTCCGTCCGGCCGACCTCTGTCGGGTCGGCCCTCTCGTCATCCCCGTGCTGATGCTCGGTGCGGCGTTGGTTTTTCTGCTGCTCGCCGCCGCAGCCGGCTTCGCGGCCGGTCGGGCCGATGGGACGGTGCCCTCGGCGGCGCTTGCCGGACTATTGGTGGGCGCGGTCAGCGGTTGCGCCCTGGTGGCGCTCATCCCATTCGGCTCAGCCATGATGCACCGGCTGATGGAGCTCAGTACGCTGTGCCCGGATGGCGGCTCGTTTTCAATTGGAACCGCGACGTCGCCGCCCCCCGGCTTTTTGACACCCCCGCCGGGCTTCACGCCTCCTCCGGGTGGGTTCGCCCCTCCGCCGGGTGCGTTTACGCCGCCATCCGGTATCGCCGGCGTCGCCCTCCAGGTCACGGGGATCCTCTTCGGGGTGGGTTTCGGGGCCGCGTTGGCCACGGGCGCCGCGGCGCTGGCTGGTCTAGTCGGTGTCGCGACTCGGCCCCAACGCGACCCGGCGTAGCTGCAAGGCGATGGCGATAACCAGGCGGAGCCCGCAAAGCGCGGTGAACACCGCGATGAAGCCAGTGAACAGCCGGAGTCCCACATCGGGATCAGCGGTGGCGTAGGGTCCCAGAATCGCGAGCCAGACGAATCCGGCCGTAAACCCGAGGATGAACGGACCCATCGATCCGAGTCGAACCCGAACGAAAATCCACCCGATGATTCCCATCTGGAGGCTGCGTGACCGGTTGGGCCAGGCGCGGTAGTAGACGACGGCGATCCAGGGGATCAGGGGAAGGAGCACCGATGCGATCAGCAGGGTTCCAAGTGAAATTGGATTCAGCAGCATCAGAAGGAATTCGGCAAACCCGAGTCGTCGCAGCCATGAGCGCCTCGCCGGCTTATGCGCCGGCGGTGCCAGGGCCGCGGCTCTGGCCTCCATGTGGCGTGCCTCCTCTCTCTGGCCGAGTTGCCGAAGTGCTGACGCCAGGGCCCGCATCGCCATCCAGTTTCCCGGCTCCTGCTCGAGCACGGTCCGAAAGGCATACTCCGCCTCCATCCAGCGGCCGCCGCTCATCGCGTCGCGGCCCTGGGCGATGAGCCGACTGATCAGATCCGAGCCCCGGCCGAATGGAGTCGCCATGACTCAATAACGCCTTCGGCCAGCCATCTCGTGCTGACGGACGGCGATCCACCGCCAGTTTCTCAGGCCGTACGGTGGTAGGCGCCCTCGAACACATGGGCGATCGCCGCGTAGCCGAGGCCGTTCGGATGGAAACCATCCGAGCTCAACCACTCTGGATGCTGGGCCATCAGCGCCCCGCCGGCGTGGAGATCCACCAGCGTTGCGCCTTCTTCCGTGGCCACCTGGGTGATGACGCTGTTGTAGGCGTCGACGGCGGCGGCGACCTGGTCGGGTGACGGCACCAGGCCGGCCGGGATCAGGCATTGCGGCGCGGACGCCGGCGCAGCGGGAAGACAGGCCTTGTACGCGGGGAGTTGACGAAGGTCGGGCATGTTGGCCACCAGGACGCGGGCCTGCGCGTTCCTGCGCATAGCCTGGACGAGTTGCCGCAGCTGCGGCGCGTAGGTCTGCGGCGATACGCCCTGGAGCAGATCATTGACGTTGAGCCAGACGGTCACGACCGTGGGGTGGACGGCGAGCGCGGCCGGCACCTCGTCGCGCAGGGCTTCGGCCGTCGTCGCTCCCGGGATGCCGAAGTTGTAGAGGACGGCGGATGGCGGCAGGACGTCGCGGTAGAACACCTGCGGATAGGCTTCGCGATACCGGTCGCTGGCGCCAATCCCGTAGGTTTCGCTCGCACCGATCGCGGCATAGATGGACGCCCGCTGAACCGGCGCGGCGGCAGGTGGGCCAGTGGTCGGGCTCGTACAGGCGGTGGCCAGGAATGCCAATAGCAGGCCGGCGGCGAGCCAGGTCGGGTGCCTGGGTCTCATATCCCGGCCACGGCCTCCCGGGGGGCGAGCCGCGCGATGGCGGCGATGATCAGCGGCCACGACACCTCCCCGAATTGGATGCTCTGCAGTCCTTGCTGGCTGAGATAGTCGTTGACGGAAACGCCGACCCAGAGCGCGATGAGCAGGCCGGCGACCGTCCCCAGAATTCCCCCGACGCTCCCGACGGCAAAGGCCTCCAGCAAGAACCATCGAAGGATGTCGCGATCGCGGGCCCCGATCGCCTTCAGCACGCCGATCTCTCGGCGGCGCTCCCGGACGGCCGCCAGCAAGGCGTTCGCCACGCCCATGCCGGCGATGCCAAGCGCGATCGTCCCGATTCCGGCCAGCACGATGTCCACCACCCGCAGGTAGCGGAGCAGCCGGCCAGCGTCCAGGCTCGAGCGCGTTGCGTCTGCTCGACCGGCACCAGCAGCGCGCCGCTTCCGACCTGTTGCGAGACGACGCCGACGATTCGGGCACGCAGCCAGCGGCCGCGGAACTGCAGGCCCGTCTGGCTTTGAAAGGCCTGCGGCTCGGCGAGCTCCACCTCGGTGCCGATCACGCTCGCAACCGGCATCGCCGCGTGATCGAGATACGTCTCGGTGACGGCGACCTCGGTCAACGAGCCGGTGCGTGGCAATCGGCCGGCCAGAATCGTGATCGGCAGATTGTTTGCTTGCCGCATGTCGACGCCGACCAGGGTGTCGCCGAAGGCGACCGGCGCCTTGACCGACGACGCCTTGGAACCGAATGGTGGCGGTACGACCAGGACCCGGGCCGCCATCACGGGAATGACCGTGGCGATGTGCGGGGAACGTCGCAGGGTCTGGACGGTGGTGGCGGTGATCGGCTTCGGACCGGTCGCACGCAGGTCGTCCGTGTACGCCTGGTCCGAATCGGCCTGGGAGGCCGCAACCTTGATCGCCGTCCCGGGGCCGCCATTGCTCAGCTTGCTGACGATACGGCTTCCGGCGGTCGAGGCAACGCTCCCCAGCGCCACCAGCAACGTCGTTCCCAGGGCGACGGCGAGGATCGTCAGCAGCGCCCGAGCTGGACGCCGGCGCAGGCTTTTTGCGGCCAATCCCAGGGAGTCGGTCCACTTCATGCGATCAGCCGGCCGGCGTCCAGCCGGTATCGCCGGGTGGCGCGCTTCGCGATCGTCTCGTTGTGTGTGACGACCAGCAGGGTGCAGCTGCGCTCGGCATGCAGCCGCTCGAGCAGATCGAGGACGCGCGCGCCGCTGGCGGCATCCAGATTTCCGGTCGGTTCATCCGCCAGGATCACGCTCGGATCGTTCACCAGGGCGCGGGCGATGGCGACCCGCTGTCGCTCACCGCCGCTCAATTCCCCGGGCCGATGGTCGGCCCGATCCCGCAGACCGACCTCATCGAGAAGCTGGTTGGCTCGCTCGCGCCGGCGCGTCGAGGTGGACAGTGACGCAGCGAGCTCGACATTCTCGCGTGCCGTCAGCAGGTCGAGCAGCCCGAAATGCTGGAAGACGAATCCGATGGTCGCGCGGCGATAAGCGGCGAGCGCGTCGCCTTGCAGTTGGCGCAGCTGGTGCTCGCCGACTCGGAGCTCGCCCGACTGCGGTCGTTCGAGTCCTCCGATCAGCGAGAGCAGCGTGCTCTTGCCCGCTCCCGATGAACCGGTCAGCGCGACGTAGCCGGCGGCCGGGATCTCGAGATCGATCTCGTGGAGCGCCTCAACCGTCGAGCGGCCGGACCGATACCAGTGGTTGACCCGTTGCAGGCGGATGGCGGAGCCGAGGCGGGTGATGGTACTCGTCTGCGCAACATCGCGGCGCGCGAGGCCGGGTCCGATGAGGCGCATGGGAGATCGAGGCTATCAAAAGCCGCGCGAAAAACTGCGGATTCTCATTCCATTCTCATGACGACCTGATCCGCGTCCACGCCGTAGCCACGACGGCCCACAGCTTGCCGGCGATGGCTCGATGCTGCGCCGGGCCGGGATGAAGCCCGTCATCGGCGACCCAACCGTCGCCACGGTCCGGCTCGCGGCTGATGGCCGTGATGTCCGCGTAACGAAAACCACGAGCGGCAGCCTCCGACTCGGCGATCCTGTTGAAGGCGTCCACCCGCGCCCGGAGTTGACGCGGCGCTCCAAACGGCGCAGCGCCAGGCAGGCTGGAAAAGTCGGGGACCGATATCGACAGGACGCGTTCCGCCGGCACTCCGAGTTGCTCCACCGCAGCATAGATCCCCTGCAGCCGGCGACGGTACGATGCTTCATCCGAGCCCTGCACGATGTCGTTGGCACCGATCAGAACCGTTACGAGTTCCGGCCGAACGCCAGGCGCAACGGGCAACTCCTCGCGGATCAGGTCCGCCGTCGTGTATCCATTCACGCCGAGGTTGACCAGAGCGACGTCCACCCCGGTCTCCTCCCTCAGCCTCTTCGCGAGCAGGCTCGGAAAGTTCTGGGCTTCGTCTTCGAGCCCGGTGCCGATCGTATAGGAATCGCCGAGCGCGAGATATCGGATAGATTCCACAGGGCGATGTTAGGTCCGAAATGATCGGTCGCGTCAGCCATGCACGACGGTGGGCACCGGCGGTGCTCCTGCTCGTCGCCACCAGTTGTGCCGGCCAGGCCACCCAGCCCTCGTCGCCCTCCAATCCCCCAGCTTTTGGCGGCACGTCGGCGGCTGCGGCGGCTGGATGGCCGACTTATCACCGTGATCTCTCGCGCAGCGGATACGATCCGACCACGTCGTCAATCCTCCCGACGCAGCGCATCTGGGTATCGCCATTGCTCGACGGGCAGCTCTTCGCCGAGCCACTGGTCGCCGCTAACCGGGTCCTGGTGGCGACCGAGGACGACTCCGTCTACGCGCTCGACGCGAAGACCGGCCGCCAGGTGTGGCGGACCCATCTGGGCGAGCCGGTCCCACAAAGCCAGCTTCCCTGTGGCGATATCGATCCACTCGGGATCACCGGAACGCCGGTCATCGATCCCCCGGCGGGTCGGCTCTGGGTGGTGGCGTTCGTGCAGCCCGGGCGACACGAGCTGGTCGGCCTCGACCTCGCCGACGGTTCGGTACGCTCGCGCCGATCGGTCGATCCGCCACTGGCGGATCCGCGGGCGTTACAGCAACGGGCGGCGCTGGCGCTATCGCGGGGCGTCGTGTATGTGCCGTTTGGCGGGCTGTTTGGCGACTGCGGAACCTATAACGGTTGGGTGGTGGGCGTGCGGACCGATGGCAGCGGTTCGCCCCTGACCTACCGGGTCAATGCGGATGGCCGTGCCGGGATCTGGGGACCATCAGGGGCGGCCGTCGATGCCTCGGGTGAACTCTATGTCTCGACCGGCAACGGCAACTCGACGGGGACGTTCGACTTCGGGGATGCGGTCATCCGTCTCTCACCGGAACTTCGCGTGCTCGACTGGTTTGCCCCGGCGAACTGGGCGGACCTGAACGCGGGCGATGCCGACCTCGGGTCGATCGGTCCCGCCCTGATCAGCGGCAACCTCCTGTTTCAGGCTGGCAAGGACGGCATCGGTTACCTGCTGCGGGCGGACCACCTGGGAGGGATCAACGGCCAGGCGTTCCGGGCGCCGGTGTGCGGCGGAGCGTGGGGCGGTACCGCCTTCCTGTCGCCCTATATCTACGTCGCGTGTTCCGATGGTTTGACCGCGCTACGGCTGGAAACCGGCGACCGCTTTACCGTGGCCTGGCGCGGCCCACGATTCTGGGCCGAGCCGCCGATCGTCGCCGGCGGCCTGGTCTTGACCATCGATCGTGGCGGGGCTCGGCTGGTCGGTCTCGATCCGAAGACCGGGGCGGTCGCCTTCCAACTGTCACTCGGAGCGACGCCGCATTTCGCCACGCCCGCCGCCGCCGATGGGCGCGTCTTTGTCGCAGCCGGCCGGACGATCGTCGCCGTCGGCCACTCGTAGACGCTCGGCGCACCGCGTGCCGGGTATCGGATAGATTCCACACGGCGATGTTGGGATCTGACGCGGCGCCGGCTGAGCGGTCCTACGCCGCGCTGCTCCGGGTGCCCGGCTTCGCTCGGGTCGCGCTGGGGACGCTGCTGGCCCGGCTCGGGGCACAGATGTGGGAGATCGTCCTCGTGCTCTTCGTGCTCCAGCGATATCGGTCGCCCAGCCTGGCGGGCCTGACCGTCCTGCTCGCCATCCTCCCTGGTCTGGCCTTGAGTCCGGTCGCCGGCGCCTTGCTCGACCGCCAGGGACGGGTCCGGCTGATGGTCATCGATTACGCCCTGACGGCCGCCTTGATGACCACCATCGTGGTCCTCTCGCTCAACCATCGGTTGCCGCCCGCGCTCCTGCTGGCACTGGTCGCCGTCCTGGCCGTGAGCAACATCATGAGCATCACCGGCGCCCGATCGCTCTTCCCGCTGATGCTGCCCCGAACGCTGTGGGACCGCGCCAATGGGCTCGACACCAGTAGCTATTCGTTGATGGCCATCATCGGTCCCGCCATCGCCGGCCTGATAGTGGCGCGATTTGGACCCGAGGTTGGATTGCTCGCCGTCGCGGGCGTGGCCGCGCTGGCGGCGTTCTCGCTGGTTGGCGTCGCCGAACCGATTGCGCGGGTCGAAGCCGTGAATTCGCTGGTCGGCGACGCCTGGGCGGCGCTTCGCTACGTCCTCCGTCATCGGAGCCTGCGCGGTCTCGCGATCACGCTGTTCGTCGCCAACCTCGGGTTCGGCGTTCTCCCGGTCGGCATCCCGGTGCTCGTCCTCCGGCAACTGCATGGCAGCGCGGCGACGGTCGGTCAGGTTTTCGCCGTCTTCGGCCTGGCCGGCCTGGTGTCCGGTTTGCTGATTGGCCGGCTCGATACCGAGGGGCGTGAGCGGCTCTTGATCGCCGGCTGCATCGCGACCCAGGTACCGGCCCTGGCCTTGTTGGCGTTTACGACCAGCCTGCCGATGGCCTTCGCCATCGCGGTCATCGCCGGCCTGGCGGGCTCCGCCGTCAATATCGGGATCTTCGCGTTGCGGCAGCGGCGGACGGACCCCGCCTGGTTCGGGCGCGCCTTTGCCGTGTCGATGAGTCTGAACTTTGCGGGACAACCGATCGGATCGGCCCTCTCCGGTCCACTCCTGGAGCGTGGCATCGCCCTGCCGCTGCTGCTCGGCGCGGCCGTCAGCGCTGTCGCGGTGGTGGTGGCCCTGGTCCTGATCCCGAAGGATCACGCCCCGTCGCCGGGCGAGCTCTAGACGGGGAAGACCCCGTGCTTGCGGTCGACCCGCGGGCGTTGACTGGTGGCATACGCCGCAAAGCGATTGACCAGCTCTCTTCGCAGGTCGGTAGGGGCTACCACCGCATCGACGATCAGGTCCGAGGCCAGCCGATACAGGTCGATGTCTTCCCGATACTCGTCCTGCAACTTCTTCACGTAAGCGGGACGCTCCCCCTCCGGCAGCTCCTGGATCTTGTTGTAAAAGACAGCGTTGACCGCCGCGCTGGGCCCCATCACGCCGATCATGGCCGTGGGCAGCGCCAGCGTGGCGTTCGGTTCATAGGCGGGCCCGGCCATGGCATAGAGCCCGGCGCCGTAGGCCTTGCGCACGATCACGGAGATCTTGGGCACCGTCGATTCGGCGACCGCGGCGATCATCTTGGCGCCGTGGCGGATGATGCCCTGCCGCTCGACCGCGGTCCCGATCATGAAGCCGGGCACGTCGGCGAGAAACAACAGTGGAATGTTGAACGCATCGCAGAGCCAGATGAAGCGCGCCGCCTTGTCGGCCGAGTCCACGAAGAGGATGCCGCCCTTGTGCATCGGCTGGTTGGCGATGATGCCGACTACCCGGCCGCCGATCCGCGCCAGCCCGCAGATGATCTCCCGGGCATAGAGCTTCTTGATCTCGAAAAAGCTGCCCGCGTCGACCACGCCGTCGACCAGCTGCTGCATGTTGAAGGCGCGCCCTTCGTCCTCGGGGACCAATGTCTCCAGCGGCACCGCTGGCCGAGCCTCGACCGGGGGCTGAGCCCGCGGCGTCTCCTGCCAGTTCTGCGGGAGGTACCCGAGGAAGCGCCGGCCGGCCTCGATCGCTTCTTCTTCGGTGGCCACCAGCATGTCGCCGCATCCGCTGACCGTGGCGTGCATCCGGGCGCCGCCCATCTCCTCCAGCGTCACTTTCTCGCCGATCACCATCTCGGCCATCCGCGGTGACCCGAGGTACATGCTGGCGTTGCCCTCGACCATGATGGTGATGTCGCAGAAGGCCGGAATGTAGGCGCCGCCCGCGGCCGAGGGGCCGAACAGCAGGCAGATTTGCGGGACGACACCGGAAAGCTGCACCTCCTGGAAGAAAATGCGGCCCGCATGTCGCCGGCCGGGGAACATCTCGACCTGCTCGGTGATCCGGGCCCCAGCGGAATCGACCAGGTAGAAGATCGGCGCCCGCAAGCGCTCCGCCGTCTCCTGGATGCGAACGATCTTTTCCACCGTGCGGGGTCCCCACGACCCGGCCTTCACGGTGGGGTCGTTGGCCATGATGCAGACGGTGCGTCCCTCGATCCGACCCACGACCGTGACGACGCCGTCGGCGCCGTAGCCGGGCTCATCCGCATGGGCCAGCAGCCCATCTTCGATCAGAAAATCTGGATCGAGCAGCAGCTCCAGCCGGCGCCGCACCGGAAGCTTGTGGTCCTGGCGGAGCTTCTCGGCGTACTTGGCCGAACCGCCGGCGCGGGCGGCCTCCGAGCGCGCCTTCAGCTCTTCGACGGGGGTGGCGTCAGGATCCGGCTTGGCCGCGCTCACGCAGGCAAGTATATGGCGCGTTTTCGGCGATCCTAGAATGAATTCGTGGAGGACGTCGTGCTGGTGGCGGCCGCCCGCACACCGTTTGGCAAGCTGGGTGGCGGCCTCTCGACGCTCGCCGCGCCCGATCTCGGCGCGATCGTCATCAAGGAAGTGCTCGACCGAGGGCACGTCGCGGGCGGCGACGTTGATCAGGTGATCATGGGGACGGTGATTACCGCCGGCATGGGCCAGATCCCGGCGCGCCAGGCCGCCATCAAAGCGGGACTGCCCACCAACGTGCCGGCGCTGAGCGTCAACAAGGTGTGCGCCTCGTCGCTCAAGGCGGTGAACCTGGCGGCCCTGCTGATCCGCAATGGCGACGCCGAGGTGGTCGTCGCCGGCGGCATGGAGAGCATGAGCCGGTCCCCTTACCTGCTGGAGAAGGCGCGCTTCGGATACCGGCTCGGCGACGGTGCGCTTATCGACAGCATGGTTCGCGACGGTCTGATCGACCCTGCGAATGGCTGCCACATGGCGGTCGAGGGGAGCAATGTGGCGAAAGAGTTCGAGGTCTCCCGAGAACGGCAGGACGCATATGCCTATGGCAGCCAGCAGCGGTATGCCGTGGGGCTCAAGGCGGGTCACTTCGACGATGAGCTTGTCCCGGTGGCGATTGCGAATTCAAAGGGCACCACGACCGTCGCAGCGGACGAGCAACCTCGGCCGGATACCACGCTCGAGGGACTCGCGCGCCTGACGCCGGTCTTCCAACCGGAAGGGACCGTGACCGCCGGCAACGCCCCAGGCGTCAACGATGGGGCGGCCGCGTTGCTGGTGATGAGTGCCGCGGAAGCGAAGCGTCGTGGCCTCCCGATCCTCGCCGAATGGCTCGCCTACGGGGAATCCGCCGCCGACACGCCCTACCTGGCGACGGTACCCGCCTCGTCCATCCAGGCCGGCCTGAAAAAGCTCGGCTTTCGCGTCTCGGACGTGAGTCTGTTCGAGATCAACGAGGCCTTTGCGGCGGTCGCCTGCACCGCGATGGACCTGCTCGGCATCGACGAGCAGCGGGTCAATGTCGACGGTGGCGCGCTGGCGGTGGGCCATCCGATCGGGGCTTCGGGGGCGCGCATCCTGATGCACCTGGCGTTCGAGCTACGCCGCCGCGGTGGTGGCGTCGGCGCCGCCGGGATCTGCTCCGGGATGGCCCAGGGCGAAGCCACCATCATTCGCGTAAACGGCGCCTAGGCATCACGATGGATCTGTCGCTGACGGCCGAGCAGCTGGAGATTCGCCGGCTGGTTCGGGATTTCGCCGAGCGCGAGGTCAAGCCGCGTGCGGAGGGGATCGATCACGCCGATGAATCGCCAGCACCGCCGGCATTCTCGACGTGCACGGCTCGGTCGGCACGGAGCCGATCGTGCTGTTCGGCAACGAGGAGCAGAAGCGCCGCTGGTTGCCCGACCTCGCGACCGGAAAGAAGCTCGCCGCCTTCGCGCTGACCGAGCCTGAGGCCGGCTCCGACGCGGCGCATCTGAAGACCGTGGCCACTCGAAGGAATGGCGGCTATGTCCTCAATGGGACGAAGATCTTCATCACCAACGCCGGCGAGGCGCAGCTCTACGTGGTGATGGCGACGACCCGGCCCGGCGCTGGCGCCGAAGGGATTAGCACCTTCCTCGTGGCGGGCGACAGTCCCGGGCTCAAGGTCGGTCCCCGCTTCAAAAAGATGGGATTGAACGGCTCGGCGATCGCCGAGGTTCATCTGGAGGACTGCGCGGTGGGCGAAACCGACCGGCTCGGTGATGAAGGCCAGGGATTCCGGATCGCGATGCGCGCCCTCGACAGCGGTCGGATCGGGATCAGCGCCCAGGCGATTGGCCTGGCGCAGGGCGCGCTCGATGACGCCATCGCCTATGCGAGGGAGCGCAAGCAGTTCGGCCGGCCAATCGCCGAGCTGCAGACCATCCAGAACAAGATCGCCGACATGACGGTCAAGGTCCGCGCCGCGCGCTGGATGACCTGGAAGGCTGCCGCGCTCTGCGACGCCGGTCAGCCGTTTACCAAGGATGCCTCCATGGCGAAGCTGTTCGCGACCGATGCGGCGATGGACATCACGCTGGACGCCCTGCAGGTCTTCGGCGGCTATGGCTATCTCGAGGACTATCCGATGGCCCGTCGGGTACGCGATGCGAAGGCCTGCCAGATCTACGAAGGCACCAACCAGGTGCAGCGGGTCGTGATCGCCCGCGAGCTGGTGCGCGCCTGATGGATTTTAGCCTCAACGACGAGCAGCGGCAGATTCAGGAGACGGTGCACGACCTCTGCCTGGAGCGGGTCGAGCCGCGGGCCCCCGAGATCGACGAGTCCGGTGAGTTCCCCTGGGACATCAAGGAGCTGTTCGCCAAGCACGATCAGTCGCTGGGCAGCCTGCCGATCTGGCTGGCCGGCAGCGAGACGCAGAAGCGCCATTACCTCCCGCCACTCGCCCGCGGGGAACAGCTGGCCGCCTACGCGCTCACCGAGCCGGGATCCGGGTCGGACGCGGGCGGGATGCGCACCCGCGCCATCAAGCACGGCAACACCTACGTGATCAACGGGTCCAAGACTTTTATTACCGGCGGCAGCGTGGCCGACACGCTCGTCGTGTTCGCCCGCACCGACCAGGACGGCGACACCCCCGCCCGAAATATCTCGGCCTTCATCGTGGAGAAGACGATGCCGGGTTTCAAGGTTGGCAAGCTGGAGAAGAAGCTCGGCATCCGCGGGTCGCCAACGGCGCAGCTCTTCTTCGAAGACCTGGCGGTGCCGGCGGCCAACCGTCTGGGCAATGAGGGTGAAGGCTTCAAGCTCGCGATGCGCGTGCTCGATCATTCACGACCCGGGATCGCGGCGCAGGCGCTCGGGATCGCCGAAGGCGCCTTCGACCTGGCCCGGCGGTACGCCCGCGACCGGCGGCAGTTCGGGAAGCCGATCGCGGAGTTCCAGGGCATCCAGTTCATGCTCGCCGACATGGCTACCCAGATCGAGGCGGCGCGAGCCCTGACCTACGCTGCCGGCGATGCTCTGGACCGGCAGCTGCCCGAGATCAGCGTCAGCTCCTCGATGGCCAAGCTCTTCGCCTCGGACACCGCGATGCGGGTCACCACCGACGCGGTGCAGATCCTTGGCGGCTACGGTTACCTGCGGGATTTCCCCGCCGAACGGATGATGCGCGACGCGAAGATCACCCAGATCTACGAGGGAACGAACGAGATCCAACGATTCGTGATTGCCCGAGAGGTGTTCAAGGAGAAGGCGTGACGATGAAGCAGCTGTATGTCGCCGGCGCGGGCCTGATGGGGGCGGGGATCGCGCAGACCGCCGTCAGTTGCGGCTATGAGGTCACCCTCAGGGAAGTCGACGACCAGCTCGTCAACCGCGGCGTTGAGAACATCAAGAAGCGGCTCGACAACCTGGTGCAGAAAGGCAAGCTCGACGCCGCCAGGCGCGACGCCGCGATGGCCCGCTTGCATCCGACCACGTCACATCCTGGCGAGCAACACCTCATCCATCCCGATCACAAAGATGGCCGCGGTCACGCAACGACCGGACCGGTTCATCGGGATGCACTTCTTCAATCCCGTGCCGGTGATGCCGCTGGTCGAGATCACCAAAGGCCGGGAGACTTCGGGCCCGACGGTGGCGACCACGCTGGAGCTCTCGAAAGCGCTGGGGAAGACGCCGATCACGTCGCTCGATTACCCGGGCTTTATGGTCAACCGGATGTTGGTGCCCTTCATCAACGAGGCGATCCGAGCCCTGATGCAGGGCCTGGGGAGCCGCGAAGACATCGACCAGGGCGCCAAGCTCGGCCTGCACCATCCGATGGGGCCGCTCGAGCTCGCCGACTTCGTCGGCCTCGATACGCACCTCTACATTTGCGGCGTTCTGTATGAGGGCCTCCACGATCCGCAGTTCGCGGCTCCGCCGCTGCTGCAGCAGCTCGTCGATGCCGGCCACCTCGGACGCAAGTCGGGTCGGGGTTTCTACCGCTACGGCCCGGACGGCGCCCGCCTGCCGGACTGACTCATCCCGCTCTACTCGCAGAGTCCCGCGATCAGGGCGCCGTTCCGGCGCGTGTACCTCGCGACCGTGCCGGCCGACGCATGGAACTCGGCGGTGTCCGGAGATAGCAGGATCATGTACCCGGCGTCCTGCGGACCGGCAAAGCCGGCCGGCGGATTCGTGAAGGTGTGGCGCTGCGCCGGGTCGACGGCGTCCCAGAAGCTGCCGTCGAAGTCGGGACCCGTCGGGTAGTCGATGCCGCAGTGCGTCTCCAATCCGTAGCGGTACTTCACACCCGTCGTCACCCGGCCCGAGACCGGCAGGAACAGGAATCGATGGCCGGGACCGATGATGGGAACGCGACTCACGCTCCCGGTCGCCAGCGGCATCGGCTCGATGCGGCCCACTGGCCCGGCCGGGTTGCGAATCACAAGCACGACGGCCACCGCCAGGACCAGGATGACGGCAACGGCCGCGGCGAGCCGCGCCTGCGTGGGCATGCACGAATGACGGCGGCGGTGGGTCCTTTCCTGTCGAGCCGGTCAGCGGCTGGCGCGCTGTGCCGCGGGGGCGGTCTGCGGCTGTTTCGACCGGCCGGGCCGCACCAGGGCGAGCGCGAGCAAAGTCAGCGCGACCACGAATGACGCCCCGGCCAGCACGGTCGCGGCGGCCGAGATCAACGCCCAGATCACGCCGCTGGTGGAGGCGATCTCGCGCACGCTGGTTCCGCCTTTGACCAGGTGCAGGGTGACGAATGAATACCAGACGATGAAGGTCGCCACCACGATCAGCAGGGCTCCGGTTCGACGCACGCGCCCGATCCATAGCCCACCGGCCAGCCAGAGCGAGGCGACGATCGCGGCGGCGAAGGCGCCGTCTTCGGTGTTCGCCGTGCCGAAGTCGGTCCGATGAACCCCATCAGTCGCTTGCAGAATCACGAATACCGCGCCGAGCAGCGACGCCAGCAGCAAGGCGATCGTCTCCTGGCGCGGGTTTCGGGCGCTCGGGTTGGTCCAGGAGACGGCCGCGCTCATGACAACCAGGGCGCAGGCCGGCACCAACGCCATCGCGACCGTGGCGACCGGAAGACCTTCGTGCTTGACGAAGGTGCCGAGCGCACCTGCACCCGAGACAAAATGGGTCGAGGCCAGTACCCCGAACTGCACGAAGGCGATCGCGCCGGCACCGAACACGCCGAAGCGATAGCCCATGAACCCCAGGCCGATGCAGGCCAGCCAGACGAGGCCGCTGAGGAGCGCGAGGATCGTATAGAGCCGGTCGACCTGTCCGGCGTGATAGTCGTGGAGCAACGTAAAGGTCCCCAGCGCGACAGCGATCAGTCCGGCGACCAGAAGGACAACCCGGGCGGGGAGGAGAAACGGGCCCTGCGCCCGTCGAACGCCAGCTCCTGCCCGCATTCCTGACATCTTACGGACCAGCTGCCGCGTCCTCATTCGCTAGACTGTCTGCGGCAATTTGGTAGCTCAACCGCGCCGGCGGCGGTCGTCCGCCGCGCTCGGCCCAGCGCGCGGCTGGCATTACGCCCGCGCTGCCGGGGCCGTGATCGCTGGAGTGGCGCTGCTGGTGGCAGGCTTACTGGCTTTTCGCGTGTGGTCGGCCATTCACGCCATCTCGCCCCGTGCCCAGCCGGCCGACCTGGTGGCGCTGGTGCATGCGCAGAGCGATGCGCCTGGCTCGCTTGGCTGGAGGGTGAAGCACGACGAGCGGATCAATATCCTGCTATTCGGCTACGGCGGGCCGGGGCACGACGGCCCGTATCTCACGGACTCCGTCATGCTGGTCTCGATCCGGCCCAGCACCCATCAGGCGATCATGATCTCGCTTCCACGCGACCTCTGGGTCAAGATCCCGGCGCTCCCCAACAACCATTTCATGATGGGCAAGCTCAACAGCGCCTATGCCATCGGGATGGACCACGCCAACTATCCGAACGTGCGCAGCGATTGGAAGACCGCGACCGGAGGGGGCGACCTGGCTGCCGCGACGGTCTCGCAGATCACGGGCCAGCCGCTCGACTACTGGGTCGGGATCGACTTCAAAGCATTCCGCGATCTCGTCGACGCGCTGGGCGGGGTTCGGGTCGACGTCCCAACCACGCTCGATGACCCGTATTTCCCCCGGGGCGAGACGACCGGCATGATGCACGTCCACATCGATGCCGGCTGGCAGCAGTTTGACGGTGAGCGCGCCCTGGAGTATGCCCGCTCGCGGGAAACCACGTCGGACTTCGATCGGTCGCGTCGCCAGCAGCTGATCATGCTCGCCGTTCGCCAGCGGGTCTTCTCGTTGAACGCCGTACCCCGCCTCCTGTCGCTCCTCGGCGCCCTGCAGGACAACGTCCGCACCAACCTTCGGCCGGCCGACCTGCGCCCGCTGGCCGATCTGGCCGGACAGATCAAGGATCCGGACATCCGGCGCGTCTCCCTCGATACGTCGAACCTGCTGCGCAGCGGCTACGGCGGCGGCCAGTACATCCTCAAACCCCTTGACCCGAGCTACGACGCGCTGCATCGGTACGTCGCGATGGCCCTTCCCGATCGGTCGGCGCTCGCCCGGCAGGCGCCCTTCCTGGTCCAGGATGGAAGCCGGCGGTACTGGCTCCCATACGGAATTGGCACTCCGGCCAGCATCATGACGTCCCTGTTGCAGGCCGAGGGCTGGCAAGCGACCCTGGCACCGCCGGCCACCCAACGGGTCACCCAGACGCAAATCCTGGATGGCTCCGGCGGTAAGGCGATGGCGACCGTCGCCTGGTTGCAGAGCTACTTTGGCGGCGCGATCACCGTCGTTCCCGCGCCGGCCAGCGGGCCCTCCGTCACCGTCGTCCTCGGCTCGGATTTCACCCTGAAGACGTTCCCCGCATCGGGCGCGGCGTAGGCTTCGGCGCGTCAAACAGCCGCTGATAGGATGACCTCGAGATGAGTCTGGCCGGCGGCCTGCTTTCCGGTGATGTGCGGGCGCTGGCAAGGGCGATCAGCCT
Organism: Chloroflexota bacterium; assembly: GCA_005880875.1. Lineage (GTDB taxonomy): Bacteria > Chloroflexota > Dormibacteria > CF-121 > CF-121 > CF-13. The sequence continues at coordinate 45,620 of VBJI01000079.1, read as the reverse complement.
GGCCGAAGACCGCGACCCGCAGGCCACGGCGCTGGTGGCCGAGCTCCAACCGCAGACCGGCAGAGCTTTCCTGGTCGGGCTCACCGGTTCGCCGGGAACCGGCAAGAGTACGCTGGCCGACGCGCTGGTCAAGGTGATCCGCGACCGGCAGCAGACGGTGGGCGTGATCGCGGTCGACCCCAGCAGCCCCTTCACCGGCGGCGCGGTGCTTGGCGACCGGATTCGGATGTCGCGTCACACCCTGGACAAGGGCGTCTTCATCCGGAGCATGGGGGCTCGCGGTCATCTCGGCGGGCTGGCCGCCGCCACCCGGGAGGCGATCCACCTGCTCGACGCGTATGGGCGGGACGTGATCCTGGTCGAGACCGTGGGTGTCGGGCAGTCGGAGCTGGAGATCTCAACCATTTGCGACACGGTGGTCCTTGTCCTGATGCCCGAGTCGGGCGACGCGGTGCAGACGATCAAGGCGGGCATTCTCGAGATTGCCGATGTCTTCGTCATCAACAAGGTCGACCTGGGTGGGGCGGAAAAAACCCGTCGCCTGATCCAGGACGCGATGGCGCTCGGACCGAGGCAGGCGTGGCGGCCGCCGATCCTGATGGCGTCCGCCGCGAAGGAGGAGGGCATCGGGCCGTTGTGGGATGCGATCCTCGGGCACCAGGCCTTTCTCAAGGAGAGTGGCGGGCTGGCCGCCCGGCGGCAGCAGCGGCTCAAGCAGGAAGTGGTCGCCCTGGTCGCCGAGCGGGCCCGCGATGAGGCTCGCCGGGTCCTCGATGGCGACACCGCGGTCGGACGGCGGCTGCGAGAGAATCGGAATGGGAAACTAAACCCATACGCCCTCGCCGAGGAGGTTCTCGGACAGCGAGGGCCGCAAGGAGGCAGCTGATGGCGGTTCGCCGCAAGACAGCCTACGACGAGTGGGCCACGCGCTACCGTGGCGGCCGCCGGGCGCCGAAGGAAACCGCCGCCACCATCTCCGGCGTGCCAGTGCAACCGCTCTACACGCCCGAGGATCTTGCCGGATGGAGCTATGACGAGAAGCTCGGCTACCCCGGCGAATTTCCATACACCCGCGGTGTCTACCCCTCGATGTATCGCGGCCAGCTGTGGACCATCCGGCAGTTCGCCGGCTATGGCACCGCCGAGGAAACGAACCGTCGTTACAAGTTCCTGCTCTCACAGGGCCAGGCCGGGCTCTCGGTCGCCTTCGACATGCCGACCCTGATGGGCTATGACTCCGATGACCCGCTGAGCGCCGGCGAGGTCGGTCATTGCGGCGTTGCCATCGATTCGCTGGAAGACATGGAGACCCTCTTCGATGGCATCCGGCTGGACCAGATCACGACTTCCATGACGATCAACTCGCCGGCGGCGATCCTCTACGCGATGTACATCGCCGTTGGAGAGAAAGAAGGGCTCGCACCCGCGCAGCTCGGTGGCACCCTGCAGAACGACATCTTGAAGGAGTACATCGCGCAAAAGGAATACATCTTCCCGCCGGAGCCGTCGATGCGGCTGGTGGTGGACACGATCGTCTTCGCGGCCCAAAACATGCCGCGCTGGAATGCCGTGTCGATCTCGGGCTACCACATCCGAGAGGCCGGCTCAACCGCCGTCCAGGAACTCGCCTTCACGCTGGCCGATGGCATGGCCTATGTCGAGGCATCGATGAAAGCCGGGCTGCCGGTCGACGAGTTCGCGCCGCGGCTCTCGTTCTTCTCCGACTCACACAGCGATTTCTTCGAGGAGATCGCGAAGTTCCGTGCCGCCCGCCGGCTGTGGGCGCGCATCATGCGTGACAAGTATGGAGCCCGCGACCCGAAATCCTGGATGCTGCGCTTCCACACGCAGACCGCCGGCGTCTCGCTGACCCGCCAGCAGGTGGAGAACAATATCAGTCGCACCGCGTACGAGGCGATGGCAGCCGTGCTGGGTGGCACCAACTCCCTGCATACGAACTCGATGGACGAGGTGCTGGCGTTGCCGACGGAGCGAGCCGCCCAGATCGCCTTGCGGACTCAGCAGGTGCTGGCCCATGAGACCGGCGTCACCAATACCATCGACCCACTGGCCGGCTCGTATTTCATGGAGCAGCTCACCGACCAGATGGAGCGCGGCGCGCAGGAGTACTTCGACCGGATTGACGAGCAGGGCGGGGTATTGCGCTGCATCGAGAACGGATTCTTTCAGCGCGAGATCGCCGACGCCGCGTTCGAGTTCGAGCGCACGTTGGAGGCCAACGAGCGAATCATCGTTGGAGTCAACGCCTACAAGGACGGGGAGGGCGCGCCGGTTCCGACCCTCAAGATCGGGCCGGAAACCGAGCGAGGGCAGGTGGCGCGGCTGACGGCGCTCAAGGCGCGCCGCGACAACACCAGCGTCGACCATCGGCTCGAGGAACTCAAGCGGGCCGCCCGCGGCCGCGACAACCTGATGCCTCCCTTGCTCGACTGCGTCAAGGCCTACGTGACAGAGGGCGAGATCATGGCGGCGCTCAAGGAGGTGTTCGGCGTCTACCGTGAGCCGATCCTTTTCTAGATGAGCCGCCTTCGCTACTCGCTCATTGGCCGGGTGCTGGCCGTCGTACTGCCCCTCGTGGTCATCGCGTTTTACCTGCTGAGGCATTGACCGTGCCCGCGCAGGCGTCGACGGAACGGCAGGCTCCCGACCAGGCCAAGCGGCGGCGGGTGTTGACGGCCAAGGTTGGCCTTGACGGCCATGACCGAGGGGTGAAGGTGGTGTCCCGAGCGCTCCGCGACGCCGGCGTCGAGGTGATCTATGCCGGGCTGCGCCAGACGCCGGAGATGGTGGTTGAGGCGGCCATCCAGGAAGACGTGGACGCGATCGGCGTCAGCCTCCACAGCGGCGCGCACATGACGCTGATTCCGCGCATCCTGGAACTGCTCAAGGAGCGGAACGCCACCGACATCGTGGTTTTCGGGGGCGGCATCATCCCCCAGGACGATGCCGACGCGCTCAAAAAGATTGGTGTCGTCGAGATCTTCGGTCCCGGCACCTCGCTGCAGTCCATCATCGATTTCGTCAACAAGGGTTTTAAGGCGGCGTGATCGCGGCCGCCCCCCGAAAGCTCGGGCGTTTCGAGCTGCACTGCCTGAGCGACGGCCACTGGCGAATGGACGGTGGCTCGGTCTTCGGGGTCGTTCCCCGGGTGATGTGGGAGAAGCTCAAAGTCCCGGATGCCCGCAACCGTATCCTGATGGCGACCAACTGCCTGCTCGTCCGGACCCCGGACGCCAATGTGCTGATCGAGGCGGGCATCGGACCGAAGCTCTCGGAGAAGGAGCGCGACATCTACGCCTACGAGCGCAATCCCGGGCTGCCGGATGCCCTCGCCAGCGTCGGCCTCAAGCCGCAGGACATCGATCTTGTGGTGCTCAGCCATCTTCACTTCGACCACGTCGGCGCGCTGGTCACGCCCGGCCGCGATGGCGAGCTGACCCCCCTCTTTCCCCGGGCCAAGCACGTGGTGCAGACGACGGAACTCGCGGCCTGGCGTCATCCGGATCCGCGCAGCCGGCCCTCGTACAAAGCGGAGAACCTTGCCCTCCTCGAGGAGGAGGGCCGCCTGCTGCTGGTCGATGGCGAGGCGGAGGTTGCGCCGGGCGTCCGGGTGCGGGTCACTGGCGGACACACCGCCGGGCACCAGGCGGTTTACGTCCAGGACCAGGAGCAAACCGTGGTCTTTACCGGCGACTTCCTTTTCATGCGCGCCTTTCTGAAGATCAACTGGGTCAGCGCCCTCGATCTGTTCCCGCTCGAATCGATGGAGCGCAAGGCGGACTTTCTGACTGAGGCCGCGCGCGAGCGGTATCTCATCTGGTTCTATCACGAGACCGAGCAGATGCTCGGCTACTGGACTGGCGAGGGGTTCGAGCCGATCAGCTGACTATCAGCAAGACTTCGGCGCCACATTTCTCGCAGTCGCCCCGGACGACGTAGTTGCCGGTCTTGAGATCCATGGCGGACGGCCGCAGGATGGCGACCGACTGCCGGCAGGCCCGACAGTTCGCTTTCATCGGCGCCACGGGCACCTCAGGCGCCTCGAACGTCCAGGTATGCGGCGCGACCTGGTGCATGGTGGTGTGGGCAATGGCCATGGACAAGCTCCTACCTTGTCTAACGCCACCGCTTCTAAAATGCCTTGCGCCGTTCGGCCCTTGGCGCTACCGCAAACGTCGTAGCGTCGCCGGGGATCGAGCCCCTAGTAAACGATGACCGGGGTGCCGGTGGGCGTCCAGTTCCACAGCCAGACCATGTTGCTGTAAGGAACGTTGACGCAGCCGTGGGTGCCCGTATCTTCGCCGGTCGGGTCGTAGTGCGGGCCATTGGTGCCGGGGCCGTAGCGGGAGCGCCAGCTGGCGTCGTGAATCCCGTCGCCACCGTTGAACCACATCACCATCTTGACCTTGGAGTCGGGGTACCAGTAAGCCGAGCCCTTCGGCCAGGGTGAATGCATCGTCCAGGGTGACACTTTCCAGTAGACCTTGAAGCTGCCTGGGTCGGTTTCCAGCCCGGGCCGGCCGGTCGTCACGTAGCTCCAAAAGACCTGCTGCCCATGCGAGTAGGCCCGGATCACCTGCTCACGCAGCGAGATCGTGAGCGCCTTGTCCGGCAGGTTCTGTCCCATGGCGTCCTGGAGAACCTTGTCCTGGACCATAAGTCCGCCGTTCACCTGCTCGAGGTCGGTCGCCGTCGTCGCTCGATTGAGTTGAGCTGCCAGCTTCTGCACGTGGACGTCGATGATCGAGACGTCCATCTGGAAGATGCGGGCGGTGGCCATGTCCGCTTGCACCTGCGTCAGCGCGGTATTGGCGCCGGTTCGCGCCAGGCTGGCATCGCCGTGGTCCGCGGCCGCAGCCTGCGAGGCATACTGCCCCACCAGCTTGTTCGTGGTTGCCTGGTCCGCGAGCAGAAGCGAGAGCTTGGAGAGGGGGGCTTTGAGCTCGGTGCTGACGGCGCGGTAGCCGCGTACCGTGCCGGCCACGTCGATCTCGATCTGCGCCTTGTTGGTGAGGCCGGCGAACTCGACGAGCAGCTGGTCATCGACGCCGATCTGCTTGGCTTTCTGCAGGTTGGCCGAGAGCTGGGCGACGTCAGACAGGGCCGCATCGTGGGTTTGCGCCAGCAGTTTCTGGACGCGGGTGTCCAGCTGTTCCTTGATCTGCGCCTCCTGGCTGGCGGCCCGGTTGAAGAAGGAGATCCGCTGCTCGTTGAATGGAGCCGAGGCTGTCGGCGGGGTCTCGCTCGCGGTGGTCATTTCCTGGCGCTGCAGGTCGGAAATCTCGGCGAGCTCCAGGCCCAGCTCGCTGGCGTGGTTCTGCGCGGCCAGCGCCTGGGTCCGCTCAGCCTGAAAATCCTGCTCGGCGAAGGCCTCGCGCATCTGCTGGACGAAAATCAGGCCGGCGACCAGGACAAACGTGCCGACAACGACACCGATCCGAGTGCCGTAGCGACGAAGGAAGCTAAGAGTACCTGCCAGCACCGTTGTCACCGCATTTTACGGGCATTCTGCACCTGGAGTAACGGCCAAACGGCGCAAAAGTTCCGGTGAAGGGCCGTTCAAGAGGCGGCAAACGCTGTGTTAAGATTGGCGCCGCCGAATTCGGGCTGAAGGAGAAACGCGCTGGCCACTGCGACCGCCGTAACGTTGAAACTCGAGCCCCGTGCCGACCGGGGCCGGCATCTGCAGGCGCTCCGCCGGCAGGGCCGGTTGCCCGCGGTGATCTACGGCCACAACGTCGATGCCGTTACCGTCGTGGTCGACGGCCGCGAATTCGTCAAGGCCTTCCAGAAGGTGGGGCGCAATCAGCTCCTCGACCTTCAGCTCGGCGATGAGCCGGTCCGCAAGGCGCTGATCCGCGAGGTGCAGCGCAGTCCGCGCGACGGCGACCTGCTTCACGTCGACTTCTATCAAGTCAACCTCACCGAGAAGATCGAGTCGGAAGTCCCGATCGAGATCGAAGGGGAGGTGGAGCTGGTCGCCAAGGGTGAGGCCGATCTGCAGCGCGGCCTGCACGTCCTGAAGGTCGAGTGTCTGCCGACCGACCTGCCACCGGTGATCACGGTCGACGTCTCCGGCCTGAAGGAGATCGACGACGAGATTCGGGTGAAGGACCTGAAGATCCCGCCTGGTTGCGAAATCCTCGACGAGCCCGATGACCTGATCGTCAAGGTCGCCGCCCACCGAGAAGAGGTGGAGGAAGCCGCACCGGCGCCGGCGGCAGCCGAGGTGCCGACGGTTGGCGAGACCGAGGCGCCCGCGGAGGGTGGCGCCGAGGGCGAAGCGCCGCCCGAGAGCTAAAGCCAAAGCGCCCCTACAATGGGCGCCATGTGGGCTTGGATAACCGCGCACTGGGACGAGGAGTGGGCAAGATTCGCCGAGGGCGTCCTCCTTCTCTTACTCAGTTTCGTTATCGCGAGCCTGGTTCGAGGGGCGTTGCGCAAGCAACTCACGCGGCCGCACATCGACCCACAAGTTGCCTTACTGGTGTCCAGGATTGCGTACCTGGCGACCGTACTGCTGGGCCTCATCGCCTTTTTCACCCGCTGGTTCGGCAGCCCAGCGCTGGTGTTTGGAGGGTTTGGGTTCCTGGCCCTCGCCATCAGCCTGGCGTTTCAGGACATTCTGAAGAACTTCATCGCCGGCATCTTCATGTTGCTCGAGCGCCCGTTTCGCCTCGGCGACGAGATCACCGTCGACAATCACACGGGCATCGTCGAGAACATCGAAATGCGGGCCACGACGCTGCGGACGAGCGAAGGCGAGCAGGTGATAACGCCCAACTCACTCGTCTACACGGGGACGATCATCAACCGCACCCGGTACCCGACCCGGCTGTTTACGCTGACGGCCAAGGTGCCGGCAGGCGCCGCACTCGATGGCCTGGCCGAACGGGTCGAGGAACAGCTCAAGAGCCGGCCCGATATCGCCAAGGACCCTCCGCCGCGTGTCGGCCTGCAACCGAGCCTCGATGGGGGGCTGACGCTCGAAGTCCGATACTGGCTCGATTACCGCCGCAACGACCCATTGGTAGTGCAGGCGGCGGTCGGTCGGCAGATCTATCAGGCGATTCAACCGGCGACCGAGCCGACGTCGACAGCTCCTTCGAGGGCGGCCGGGACCTAGACGACTCGGCCGATGCAAGCCGGAGCACCGTTTCGCCGCGCGCTCTCCGGCTTTGCCTCACTCAGTCCCGCCGCTCGGCAGTTTCTCGCCTTCTCGTTGCTGATCTCGATCGCCTCCGGCATCTTCAATCTCGTCTTCAACCTCTACATGAGCGCGCTCGGTTTTTCCAACGCGGTCATCGGCATCTTCAATTCGCTCCCCGCGCTCGCGTTGCTTGGCATCGGCCTTCCCTTTGCCGCCCTGGCGGACCGAATCGGCTACCGCGTGTTTCTGATCGGCAGCGGGGCGCTGGCGGTCCTGGCTTCGCTGGTGCTGGCTCTAGCCGGTGCGCGGCTCCTCGCCGTCCTTGCCGCCGGCAGCTTCGCGCTGGGGCTGACGATCCTCGAGGTGCTGGGAGCCCCGGTGCTGGCGCAGGTCAGCCGCGAAGCGGAACGGGTCGTCCTCTTTGCGGTCAACCAGTCCCTGGCGTGGATCGCGACGCTGCTTGGCGATCTGCTGGGGGGAGCCATTCCCGAAGCCACGGCGCGGCTGGCCCACACCTCGAGCACATCCGCGAGCTCGATTCGATCGGCCTTTGTCGCGATGACACTCCTGACGGTGACCAGCATGCCGTTCCTGGTGCGGCTGGCGGGCGCGGCCGGGCTCAAGCCCACCAAAGTCTTTCCGGTTCGTGACCTGCTGAGAGTGGACACGGTCCGCTTCGCGCGATTCCTGCTGCCCGGCCTGATCCTCGGGATCGGCGCCGGCATGTACTTGAACTTCATCCAGCTCTACCTGTTGCAGCGTTTCGGCCTGACGCCGGGGCCCATCGGGGCGATCCTCGCCGTCGGGGCGGCGGCGACCGCGTTGACCACGCTTGGGGCGCCCAGGGTGTCGCGGCGGCTCGGCATGGCCCGCACCATCGGCCTCCTCCAGGTGGCGGGAGCGCCGCTGATTCTTGCCCTGGCGTTCCTGATGAGCCTGCCGGTTGCCGTCTTGATCCTCTACGTCCGGCAAATCGCCCTCAACCTCCAGTCACCTCTGGGTCAGGTGTTTGGTATGGAGTACGTCGAGGCCGGTCAGCGGGCGCGGCTGGCAACCGCGCAAACCATCGTCACTGGCATCGGGCTCGGTGGGATCGGTCCACTTGCGAGTGGCTTTCTGCAGCTGCGCGGCGGCTACCAGCTGGCCTTTTCGGTGAGTGCCGTTTTTTACCTGCTCGCCGGCCTGACATTCTTGTTGCTCTTCCGCAAGGTGCGCCTTCCCTCCGAGGACTGGCCGCCGACGAACAGCCCAGGCAGTGCGTCGAGGGATTCGGTCGGCCAGTCCCTATAGTCAGGTGGTGGCGCAGGAGACGCTGTTTCCCGCCCCCGATGAGGCGGCCGTCGCAAAGGACCAACCGCTGGCGGCCCGCATGCGACCGCGCACGCTGGATGAGTTTGTCGGCCAGGAGCACCTGGTTGGACCGGAGCACGAGCTGCGTCGCGCGATCGAGGAGGATCGGGTCGGATCGATGATCCTCTGGGGACCGCCCGGAAGTGGCAAGACGACGCTGGCCCGGCTGATCGCCCGGGTCACGTCCTCGCATTTCGTGCCGCTCAGCGCGGTCAGTGCCGGCGTCGCGGACCTCCGGCGAAATATCGAGGAGGCGCGACTGCGTCGGGCCCAGTCGGGAAAGCGAACCATCCTCTTCATCGACGAAATCCACCGCTTCAACAAGGGTCAGCAGGACGCCGTCCTGCCCTTTGTGGAGGAGGGGGTGATCACGCTGATCGGCGCCACCACCGAGAACCCGTCATTCGAGGTCAACGCGGCGCTGCTGTCACGGACCCGGGTGTTCGTGCTCGGCGCGCTGGACGACGTCCAGGTCGGTGCGATCCTCGACCGGGCCGTCGCCGACCCGGAGCGCGGGCTCGCGGCGCGGCGTGTCGACCTGGATGCGGAAGCGAGGAAGGCGCTCATTCGGGTCGCGAACGGCGACGCCCGGGTGGCGCTCAACGGACTGGAGGCTGCCGCCGCGCTGGCGAGGCCAAACCAGGGGCGGCGCCGGCTGACCGCCGCCCTGGTCGAAGAAGCCGTCCAGCGCCGCAACCTTCTCTATGACCGCGCCGGCGAGGAACACTACAACATCATCTCGGCCCTGCACAAGAGTCTGCGGGACAGCGATCCGGACGCCTCTCTCTACTGGTTGGGGCGCATGCTGGAGGCCGGCGAAGATCCGCTCTACGTCGTCCGGCGGCTCATCCGGTTCGCCTCGGAGGACATCGGGCTGGCCGACCCGCAGGCGCTCACCCAGGCGGTGGCCGCCCAGCAAGCCGCCCACTTCATCGGCATGCCGGAGGCGAACCTGGCATTGGCGCAAGCGGTCGTCTACCTCGCCACCGCGCCGAAGAGCAACGCGCTGTATGCCGCCTACACGACCGTGCAGGAAGACGTCGAACGGACCCGAGCCGACCCCGTCCCGCTGCATCTTCGCAACGCGCCGACGCCGCTGATGCGCAAGCTCGGCTACGGCAAGGGTTACCGCTATGCCCACGACTACGAGGAGGCCCAGGTGGAGCAGCAGCATCTCCCCGACGCGATCAAGGACCGGACCTATTACCACCCGTCGGAGCGGGGATATGAGAAGACCGTCAAGGACCGGCTGGACGCCTTCGAGGCGGCTCGTCGTCGCCGCCCGAAAACCGGTTAGGTCGTCGGCGCTTCGACGTGCGGCCGGAGCGCCGCATAACCATTGGCCATCACCTGTTCGTGGTTCCTAGCCAGCGCGCCCTTCGCCAGCGGTGCCAGGAGGTTGAGAATCGGATTGGTGGTGGCGACGTCCCAGTAATAGACGGCCCGAGTCTCCGCGTCAGCTTCGGAGAATTCCCAACGGCCGGTGCCGACGAGGTCGCCGGTCGAGCGCAGCAGAACGTGCCGGTATTCCTCGGCCTCGACCACCTCGACGGCGTATTTGAGGCTGTAGGGAAGCGAGCCACGCACCTCGCATTCGATGACGGAGCCGATCGAGCGTCCGTCGCCTCGGGTGATCGTCACTCGGCGGAAGTTCTTCCACCAGCCCGGATACCGCTCGATATCCAGGACGACCTCCCAGACGCGTCGAATGGGAGCCCGAAAGCGCCAATCCGTGATGAAGTGGTAGGTCTCGGGCACGGGGCGATTCTATGTCGTCGAAGGGCCGAGCCTGGGAAGGCCTCGCGGTAGGGCGAGGCCTTCCCTCAGACTGCGAGCGCTATGTTGAGCTTCGCGACGGTGGCCGCTGCGTCAGGCGTGGCTTCGCCCTTGGCCTTGTTCTGGAATTCCAGCTCGGTCGCGGCGTAGTCAGGGAAGAGGTCGATGTCCCCGCGCTCGAGCGCCGGCTCGACGACTTCGCGCGCGCCGAGGTTCAGCTTGAAGTTGATCGTGTACCCCTTACCCTTCAGCGCCTGGCCATAAATCTGGGCGATGATGGCGCTCTCCGGGAAGTTCAGCGCGCCCACCGTGATCGTTCCCTTTGCGGTGCCGGACGAGGACGTGCTGTAGCTGTGATCCGTGAGCCATTTCTTCGCGATCACATCCGGGTCCTGTTTGTCGACGTCCGAGCTCTTGTTGAGGGCGATCAGGTCGGTGGTCGTCAACTTGCCATCGATGTCGTTCAGCAGCGAGGTCACGTCATCCGACGCCTTGCTGGTCTTGATGAGCGGGACCACGTTGTCGGCATTTTGCAGGTGCTTGTCATCCTGGAGCTGCACGTATTTGCCGGTCGAGTAGGCACTGTCGCTCGAGAAGATCAAGCCGATGTCGATGTCACCGCGATCCAGGGCGGCCTTAGTCAGCGGACCACCGGCATCGAGCGGTTTGAAGGCCTTGAAGTGCAGGCCGTAAACCCTGGTCAGCCCCTGCTCGCAAAAGGGTCGGGTTGGGCATTCGGAAGGTCCGCCCAACGTCATCTGACTGGCGATCTGGCTCGTCGAGCTGGATGGCCCACCTGTCGATCCGCACGACGTCGTCAGCAGTGCCAGCGCGACCATGCTCGCGCCAAGCACAAAAATCCGCTCCATCCGCATTACGTTCCACCTCCCAAAAATTCGTGTCGATAAAGACGTCACCGAGTCACGCGATCATAGCTTGCGGTGTCGGCACCACCTCAGCCTCCAATGGATATTTCTGAATGCGAAGCCCTTCAGACGTGGCGAGCCGCTGCGCCGCGGCAAGTCCCAGCTCAACCGCCGTTGACAGCAGGGCGACCAGCAGCGCGCCGGCGAAGAGCTGGGCGTAGTCGCGCTGCGATAGGCCGTCGACGATGAACCGGCCGAGCCCGCCCCAGGCCACCAGGGCGGCCAGTGTGGCAGTGGCCACGATGTTCACCGCCGAGGTACGAACACCGGCCATGATCAGGGGCAGCGCGATCGGCAGCTCGATGCGCCAGAGGATGAGGCGCTGTCGCATCCCCATGCCGGTCGCGGCTTCCCGCACCTCCGGATCGACTTCCCGCATGCCGACATAGCTGTTGGTCAGGATTGGCGGCACGCCGAGGGCCACGAGCGCCAGGAAGGCGGGCAGCGCGCCGATCCCGACGAGCTGGACGGCCAGCACGAGGATCGCGAACGAGGGAATGGCGCGCCCCACGTTCGACACGTTGATGGCGAGATTTCCGCCGCGGCCGAAATGCCCGAGCGTGATGCCGATCGGCAGGGCGATCACGGCAGCAGCCAGTAGCGAGATGCCGGACATCACCCGGCCCCGGGACCAGGGCGTGACCAGGCGTTGCAGGCCGGCCAGGCCGACATCCGCGATGATGGCCAGAGCGATCGAGAGCAAGGTGCCCACCACGAGCGGCGTTTTGAAGTCCCGGATCAATCCGTCCAGAATCAAACTGCCGAGGCCGCCCTCGCCGATCAGAGCGGTGACCGTGACCAATCCAATAGTCGTCACGGTGGCGATCCGGATGCCCGCCATGATGGCCGGGACGGCCAGCGGGATGTCGATCCGGAACAGTTCGGCAAGCGGTCGATATCCCATCCCGAGGGCCGCCTCGCGCACCTCTTGTGGGACGGCGTCCATGCCGACCACGATGTTGCGGATCAAAATCAACAGCGTGTAGCTGACGAGTCCGATCTCGGCCGTCAGAATGGTCAGCCCGGTGAACGGGATCAGCAACGCGAACAATGCCAGGGAAGGGACGGTGTAAAGAATTCCGGTAATTGAGAAGATCGGACCCCGCAACCTTCGCGTACGCCAGGCGATCAGTCCAAGCGGCAACGCGATCAGAAAACCGATGCCGACGGCAATCAAGGTGAGCTCGATGTGCTGCGTCAGCGCGTCGCGGATGACAGGGATGTGACCGGCAATCCAGTCCCACCGGATCCATGGGTCGTCCGCTGCCCCGAGGACCCCGGTGGCGAGCATGGGCACGATGCTATCAGCCGCCTCAGCCGCCCGCAATTTACAGTAGGACTTTCTAATGATTCGGCTTGAACGGGTGAGCAAGCGCTACCCGGGCGGCCAGGTGGCCGTCCGCGAGCTTTCGATCGAGTTCGCGACGGGCCAGTTGACGATGCTGGTGGGACCCTCGGGTTGCGGGAAGACGACCACCCTGAAAATGATCAATCGGTTGATCGAGCCGACCGGTGGCCGCATTTTTCACGACGAACAGGACGTCACCCACGGTGACCCCATCGCCCTCAGGCTGCGGATGGGATACGTCATTCAAAACGTTGGGCTTTTTCCCCACATGACCATCGCCGACAATGTCGCCACGGTTCCCCGGCTGCTGGGTTGGGACAAAAGCCGCATCCAGCGGCGGGTCACCGAGCTGCTCGACCTGGTCGGTCTGGATCCGCGACAGTTCGCGCGGCGCTACCCGCACCAGCTCTCCGGCGGCCAGCGCCAGCGGGTCGGTGTGGCGCGGGCTCTCGGAGCGGATCCCCCGATCCTGCTGATGGATGAGCCGTTCGGGGCGATCGACCGGATTGCCAGGGAGCGCCTACAGAATGAGTTCTTGCGTATCCAGCGCGAGGTACGCAAGACGGTCATCTTCGTCACCCATGACATCGACGAAGCCATCAAACTGGGTGACCGGATCGCCATCATGAACCTCGGCCAGCTGGTCCAGTACGATACCCCGGCCGCGATCCTGGCCAAGCCCGGGACCGACCTGGTCATCGAGCTGCTCGGTCCCGACCGCGGCCTGAAGCGGCTTTCCGTGACGCCGATCGATCTGGGGGCGCTGGAGAAACCGCCGGTGGTGCATGCGGATGACGCCCTTGTTGACGCCCGCCGGCAGCTGGATGGAACCTGGCGACGGGCGATCGTCCTGGACCAGGACGGACGGCCAGTTGGGGAACTGGACCGGGAGCGTGCCGACGGCGACGGTCGAGTGAGCGATCGAGCGCAGCCACTGGACGCCACGATTTCGGCCGACCGGACGTTATACGATGCGTTCTCGCAAATGCTCATCCATCAGGCGATCTGGGTCGCAGTGCTCGACGGAGCCCGCTTCTGCGGAGTGCTCACCCCCGAGTCGTTCGTGGCCGCGATTCAGCGGGTGCCCGCGGAAATCGAGGGTGCCCGGCGATGATCCTGAATCGCGGGAACGTGTTTTCGTTTTTGGTCACGGCATTTGTGGGTGCCATCTTCTTGCTGATGATCTTCGAGACCTGGGCGCTGTTCACCGGGAACAAGCCGATCAGCGACTATTTCCGCGAAGCGGTGCACGCGTTCCCTGGATGGGTTTTCGTGATTGCCATCCTGGTGGGCATCACGCTCGGGCATTTTCTCTGGGGCCCGGCGACCGGGCGACTCGCGCCGGCGCCCCGCCCGCTGAGCCAGCTAAGGAATCGCAACCCTGCAAATTAATCCTGGCGCGGTCCTCTCCCTTCTGGTCACGATCTTCGTCGGCATCCTGTTTCTCGTCATGTTGAGCGAGACGATTGCGCTCGGGAAGGGCCAGGATCCGATGACGAATCTCATCCGGTCGGTGGTGCGCGCCTACCCCCGCTTCAGTTACGTGGTGGCGGTGGTCATCGGGATGCTCCTCGGCCACCTGTTCTGGCAGTAGCCAAGCGGTTGGGCTGGCCGCTTGGCCAGAGTGTTAGGCGCTCTTGCGACGGCGCTGCGGCGCGTGCCGGGCGGTGCTCGCCGATTTGCGTTCGGGCTTGCCCGAGCGTTTCTTCGTCGCCTCGACGCTCGCCCGCAGGGCATCCATCAAGTCGACCACCTTTTCGCCTCGCTCCGCCGGTGCTTCAGGCAGCGGCGCACCGTCGACCTTGGCATCGATGACCTGCTTCAGCGCGGCCTGGTAGTCATCCTCGTAACGCTCGGCGTCGAAGCTGTCGCTGAGGTTCTCGATCAAGGAGACGGCCATCTGCAACTCTTTCGGGGAAACCTTCGCGCCGTCGGCGGCGATGCCTTCCGTCGATCGAATCTCATTCGCGTAGAGCATGGTCTCCATCGACAGCACATCCTGGTAGGGCCGAACCAGGCATAGATTCTCTTTGTCGCGGATGGCCACTTTCGCCACGGCCGCCCGCCCCGTCTGCTGCAGTGCCTGCCGAAGCAAGGCAAATGCCTTGACCCCCGCCTCCTCGGGCGCGAGATAGTAGGCCTTGTCGAAGTAGATCGGGTCCACCTCTTCGAGTTTGACGAAGTCCGAAATGTCGACGGTATGAATGGTCTTCACCGGGAGATGGTCGAGATCCTCGTCGCTGAGCGGCACATAACGCCCCTTGGCGTACTCGAACCCGCGCACGACTTCGTCCCACGGCACGGCCTTTTCGTCTTTGGGGCACCAGCGAACGTTCTTCAACCGAACACCGTCCCGTTTGTGCAGGAGGTGGAAGCGCACGTCGTGCGATTGGGTGGCGGTGTAGAGGTTGACCGGGATACTGACCATCCCGAAAGAAATCGTCCCGCTCCAGATGGCTCGAGGGGTGCGAGGCGCCATAACGTGATATCAATGATATCGCATTCCCTGCAATATCCCCGGACCAACCTCATCTAGACTCGGCAGCGTGCCTGTCGCGGTACTACCGCTGGTCTTGCTGGCGGCCGTCTGTCATGCCAGCTGGAATGCCCTGCTCAAGGCATCCGAAAATCCCCTGTCCCTGGCGGCGCGAGCGATGTCACTCGGCACGCTCGTCGCGCTTCCTCCGGTCGCCGCCCTCTGGCTGGCGCAGGGCCGGCCCGGATTGCCGCTCGCCGGCTGGCTCCTGGCGCTCGCGTCGGCCGGGCTCGAGCTCGGCTACTTCATCACGCTGTCGATTGCGTATCAGCGTGGTGAGCTGTCCGTGGTCTACCCGATCGCCCGAGGGACGGCGCCGCTGCTGGCCGTGGTGGTTGGTCTCGTGCTCCTCGGCGAGCGCGTTCATCTGGTCGCGCTCGCCGGCATTCTGTTTCTCCTCGCTGGCATGTGGGCCGTTCGGCGCCCGTCCAGCGCCGGCTCGGCACTCGGACCGGCGTTGCTGACCGGCATCGTGATCGCGGCCTACACCTCGCTCGACCGCATCGGCGTCCGTCTGGGCCCGCCGTGGCTCTATGGCTGGCTGCTCTGGTTCTTCGGGGCGATCTTTCTTGTCACGTTCACTCGGCTCCGACGGGTGGCCGAGAACCGCTTGACCGATCAGTTCCGCGTGTCCCTGGCGGTGGGCGTGCTGATGACCAGCGCCTACTTCATGATCCTGTTCGCCCTGAGCATCGCGCCGCTGGCGATCGTTGCCCCACTTCGCGAGTCGGCGATCGTCCTGGTCACGGCCTGGGGCATCTGGCGGTTGGGCGAGCGGCGCGGCGCCTGGGTCCGGATGGCGGGCGCCTTCGCCATCGTGGGTGGCATCGCCCTGCTGACGCTCGCCTGATCAGGGCAGGGTGGGGCGGAAGGTCGTCAGCGCCGGCAGGACGAAGAACCACATCGCGGCCACGATGATGCCGGCGAAGATCAGCATGGAGAAGAGGGGACGGCCGGTCATGTGTTTTCGGTCCTGCTGGACTGAACCCGAAAGCCCGCCAAGAACCTGCTCGCCGCTCGCGGGTGCCATCCCACACCTGATCACCGGCGACGCCACCAGGCGATATACCCCAGGCTGCCGCTGACAAGAACCGCGGTTCCCAGGGCGATGTCAACCACGTCGCCCCGCATGAAGCCGTACACGATGCTCACGATCCCGAGCAACGCGATCACCCGCAGGGTCCACGGCCTCACGCCGTCAGTGTGCGCCTTTGGTGCTATCGGGGCGAGTGGATTTGAACCACCGACCTCACGGTCCCGAACCGTGCACTCTAACCTGGCTGAGCTACGCCCCGATCGGCAGATGCCAATGATACCCTCTCTTTTGCGCCGCGGCCTCATGCCCTCGTAGCTCAGGGGATCAGAGCGCCTCCGTCCTAAGGAGGGCGTCGCAGGTTCGAGTCCTGCCGAGGGCAACTGCCTCCTCTCTAAGATGGGCGCATGATCGCGACCGAGCTGCATCCGGCTGTGAAGCCGGTTGCGTTCCTGCTGGGCACCTGGCGGGGTGAGGGCCAGGGCCAGTATCCAACCATCGAGCCCTTTCGCTACCGGGAGGAGATCCGCTTCTCCCACAACGGCAAGCCATTTCTCATCTACACGCAGCGGACCGAGGCGATCGACACCGGCCAGCCGATGCACGGCGAGGCGGGCTACCTCCGGCTGGTGGGCGAGGGTCGGGTCGAGTTCGTCATCGCGCAGCCGATCGGCTTTGCGGAGATCTCCCTGGGCCGCGTCGATGGGCAGCGGGTCGATGTCGAATGCGCCAGCGTGGGGCGCACGCCGACCGCGAAGCGGGTCAGCTCGATCAGCCGGTCACTCTGGCTGGACGGCGATACCCTCCGCTACGAGCTGAAGATGGGGATGGAAGGTGTTCCGCTCGCCCGCCACCTGGTCGCAAACCTCCAGCGCGCCGACTGAGGGATCAGCGGGGGGTCTGCTCGAGCATGCGGCGTGAGACCCGGGTCACGATTCGGCGCGGGCTGAGACGCACCACAACCGGCAGCAGCTTGTTGCCCAATCCCGGAATGACGACCGTTTTCCCAGCCATCAGTCCGCGATACCCGGCCAGCGCCACTGACGCGGCATCGGAAAGCGTCCCCTTGATCAGCCGGGCATCCTCCATCTTGCCTCGCTCCTGGAAACCCGTCCGCGTGGCCCCCGGCGTGAGCGCCGTGACCGTGACACCCGTGCCCTTCAGCTCGTTAGCCAGCGCTTCCGAGAACGACAGGACATACGCCTTGCTCGCGTAGTACACCGCCATCAATGGGCCGGGCACGAAGGCTGCGGTCGAGGCCAGGTTGAGGATGCGTCCCTGGCGCCTTTCCACCATGCCCCTCACGAACAGCTTGGTGAGCGCGGTGAGCGCGACCACGTTGACCTGCAGCATCTCGAGCTCGGCCGACAGGTCGGTCTCGACAAACCGGCCGTAGACCGGAAAGCCCGCATTGTTGACGAGCACATCGACCTTCAGCGTTGCAGCGCTGACTTCCTCGTAGATCTCATCGACCGTCGCGGGCTTTGACAGGTCCTTCGCCAGCACCAGCGTTTTGATGCCAAACTCGGACTCCAGCCGGCTGGCCAGCGCGGTCAACCTGTCATGACTCCGCGCCACGAGAACGCAGTCGTACCGATCACGCGCAAACAGCAGGGCCAGCTCGTAGCCAATGCCGCCTGAGGCCCCCGTGATCAGCACGGTCATACTCACGCCGACAACTCATCGGCAAAGCTTTTCTCGCCAGCGCGGATCGAAACGGGTAGCCAGTTCTCGCGCGGCGCCAGCGGGCAGGCCCACCGCGGATCGTAGGCGCACGACGGGTTGTAGGCGAAGTTGAAATCGATGGTGATCTCAGACGAGCCCGGCTGGATTTCGAGCGCCAGGCCATCGGTGTTCTTCACCGTGTCGAACAGGTAGCGGCCGCCACCGTAGGTCTCCCTCCCCGAGGTGGCATCGCGGAAGGGAAGGAACAACCCGGCGCCATACCCGACGAGACTGAAGACGGTCAGCTGGCATGCGTGGCCTTCGAGACGAAACCGCAGCGTGCCGGCCCTCCGGTACGTGATCACCCCGTCCTCGCCGCCAGTGTCAATTTCGATCGGGTCCCCGGCTTCCATCGGTTCCAGTCGACACCGGAGCTCGAGCGCCGGGTCGGGATCGAAGTAGCGAAGGCCTCGAAATCTCGTCCGGGCGTCTGCCGAGAGCGGCGATTGCGGATGGATGCGAAACAGCTCGTCGCGTCCCTGCCGAAATTGCCGGATCGCATCCGGACCCGTCAGCCGGTAGAGATCGCCCACCCGCCGGCGCCAGTCGACCAGGTCGAGCAAGGGTTGGGGCTCGCTACCGATCAGCGCTCGCGGCGTGGTGGGAGCCGTGCTCAGCTGCCGGGCTCGACCGACTGAACCGCCGGTTCCGGTTGCGGAGCGGGCGTGCCGCCGTCGGGGCTGGCGCCCTGCGCCGTCCCGTTCGTCGGCGCGAGGTTGCCCCGGCGCCGACCCCGCCGTCGCCGGAATTTCCGCGGTGGGGCGGCGCCATTCTCACTGGGAGCCGGCACCGGAGCCTCCGCGCCGTTGCTCGCCACCGGAGCACCCGGTGTGACCGGTCGCGGGCCATACCCGCGACGTCGCCGACGCGGCCGAGTGCTGAGTGGTGCTCCAGCCGGTCGCTGCCGACGGCGATCGCCGCGGCGCCGACCGCCGACCGCCGCATCCATCGCATGCAGCGCGCCAATTCCCGCGACCCGGCCCTCTCGCTCGATGTGCTCGAGCAGCGGCCGGTAGAGGTCTTGCCCCTCGCGGCCGGTCATGGTCTCGATATCACCCACCACCACCAGCAGCTGCTTCGCCCGCGATATCGCGACGTTCAACCGCTGCGCCTTCTTGAGGAAGCCGATCCGCTCCGCCTCGTTGCTGCGCACCAGGCTGAGGATGACCACGTCGGCCTCCTCGCCCTCGAAGGCGTCCACCGTATCCACCGCCAGGCCGGGCAGGGCTACCATCCGCAGCTCCCGACGCAACTGGGTCACCTGGTCCTGGTACATGGCGATCACGGCCACCCGAAGATGTTCCAATCCCAACCGCTGCAGGTGCCGAACGACGCGGCCCACCGCTTCGATCTCGGCACGGTTCGAGAGACTGCCCGAGCCACCCTTCTTTTCGCGACCGCGGATCGTGAGCCAGGTCAGGTTGCGGTTGAAGGGCCAGGGCAGCGGCGAGCGCAGGGCGGCCATCTCGGGCGAGTTGCGCAGTCGCCCGTCATAGGAGGCGACCGAGACGTAACTCCCGATCGGCGCCGCCATCCGGTACTGCTCGTCGAGCATCACCAGGTTGGTTTCCGGAACCACCGCCCAGCTCAATTCGAAGAAGCTGGCATCGCGCACCATGGCTTTCGCCTCGTCGCCGTCGACCGGGAAGGCGGCGGCACTTTCGTCGAGCACCGGCGGCAGCTGGCGGTGATCGCCGACCAGCAGCCAGCGCGGGGCCAGCCGCAACAGGGGCAGGGTCTCGGTGAAGCGCACCTTGTTGGCCTCATCGAGGATCAGCCAGTCGAACATCTCGGCTTCTTTCATGGCGAGCGCGATCCGGTTGACCGTGCCGAAGACCACGTGCGCGTTGCGAACCCGCGGGTCGTCGGCCTCGACGATGCTCGGCCGGAACTTCGGATCGACCTTCTCCGGCTCGGCGATACGGACCATGCGGAGCGAGTCGAGGCCTTGCAGTCGTTCCTGCGCATTGTCGACCGCCGTGTTCGCATGCGAGGTCATCAGGATGCGAACGTTGGGATCCCGCGCCACCAGCTGACGGACCGTCTCCACGATGGAGGTCGTCTTGCCCGTCCCGGGTGGCCCCTGCACCAGTTGCATGCTGCCCGGGAAGAGGTTGACGGCGCTGGTCACGGCCTGCCGCTGGCTGGGGTTCAGCCGCTCATCGAAGGGGAGAAGCTCGGCGGTCCCGGGCGCCAGCACCTCGTCCGGCGCGATCAACAGCGCGGCCACTCGGCGCAGGCTGATGTCGCCCGCTGGAAACCCGTTCAGGGTCCGCTGCTGCACTTCGACCACCGCCGTGATCGGCTGGGGACGGACCGTTCCCGGCCCGAGCACGCCTTCTTCGCGCAGCTTGACCAGCCAGCGACGGCCCCCGCCCTCGCCGCGGAGCAGGGTCCCCTCCCGCTCCGCCCCGTGGGCGGTGCGGATGACGACGCGGTCACCTTCTTTGAAGCCGCCTCGGCGGCTGAGCACGATCAGGCTGCCGGCGCTCCGGTCGCCGTTGGTGGCGCCGCAGACGCCGCACTTGGCGCCGTTGGGCTGGAGATTCTCGCACTTGCTGCAGATCACGCCTTCGGTCTCGACCTCGTACGGCCGGGCGTCCTGCTCGGCTTGCCAGGCGAGCCACTGCCGTTCGTGATTGGCAAAGGCCTGGCCGGCCAGGACCAGGGGTAGCTGGGCCGCCTCCTCGAGGGCGGTGAGCTGCCGTCGCACCCAGTCATCCTCGGGGACATAGGCGGCCTCCTCGGGAACCGCCTCGGCGACCTCGATGGTCAGGACATCGCCCGCATCCTTGGTCGGATCCGGGTCAGGCTGGACCCGCTCCACGAGGAAGGCGATATCGCGGCCGGGCAAACCAAATAACTGTCCGACCAGGCCGAAGCGCTCGATGCTGGTGTCCGTTCGCTTCTGCAGGTTGAGCGTGAACCGGACGGGGGCGTGCTTGATATCCACGTAGCCGTCACCTTCGGTGGCTTCCGTGACCAACGCCAGCAGGGCATCCTGCCCCAGATGGGCCAGGAGGGTCTCGGCCTGGCTCTGCGGTGCGGCGCAGACCTTCAGCCGGACCGCCGTAATATCCGGGGCCCGATGGGCGAACGGGGACCCCGCGGCAACAGGCGGCAACCGTAAGGTCAAGGGCGCTCCTTGTAGCGCATAAGATTGGACCTGGCTTTCACAGGTGGGCCGACGGCTAGCCACCCCTTCGGCGGAGCGTCGGACAGGCGCGAGCGCGCGAACCTGTCTAACCCGGCCCCCAGTATAACGCCAAATAGGGCTCTACGCTAGCTGACGGGTTGCTCTAGCCTAGGAACTGGTGGCACCGGCAGCAGTCTTGAGCCCTGGCCAGCGGCGTATCCAGCGCGCCCTGGAGGTGGCTCCAGGCGCCCTGACGTGGACCATCCTGATCACCCCGGTGGTGGCCTCGTTCGTCTTTGCTCCGTACATTGCCTTGGCCATCTTCCTGGTCGACATCTACTGGTTCGTGCGCACGGCGGTCGTCGTGGTTGGCATCCGCTCCACGTACCAGCGGATGAGGGTCGCGGCTGCCACCGACTGGGGGCAGCGCTGTCGAGACCTCAAGGCGGCGCCCGGGATCTCGGATCCGCGCGCCATTGTCCACGCGGTCCTGATCCCGACGTACACGGAGCCCTATCCGATCCTTCGCGAGACCGTCCGAGCGATTACGCAAGCGGACTATCCGGCGGAGAACAAGATCGTGGCAATCATTACCCGCGAGAGCGACCGGGCGGGCTGGGAGAACGTCCGCCGGCTGCAGGAGGAGTTCGGTACCAGGCTTCGGGCCTTCTTCCATATCAAAGACCCGCTGCTGCCGGGAATCGTGGTGGGTAAATCAGCCGCCATGGCGTACGGTGGTCCGGTCCTCCGACGGGAGCTCGATGCGCTCGGTCTCGATCCGAAAGACGTGATCATCACCGACCTGGATTCAGACTTCCGGGTGCATCCGCAGTATTTCGCTTACGTGACGTCTCACTACGCCACCGATCCGAAGCGGCTCGAGTGCATCTTCCAGCCGATTCCGATGTTCCACAACAATCTGTGGCGGGTGCCCTTCGCGGTGCGCATCATGGCCAGCGCCTGTACGCAGTGGCAGATGTTCCTGTCGTCGCGGCCAGACCGGTTGGTCGCGTTCAGCAGCTATTCGATGTCCCTCGACCTCGTCATCAAGGCCGGCTACTGGGACGATGACGTCATCCCCGAAGATTCGCGCTTCTATTGGAAGTCGTTTTTTGCGACGCACGGGGGCATGAAGATGGTGCCAGTGTTCTTGCCCATCTTCGGCGACGCGCCGGAGGCCTCGGATCGTGGCATCTTCTGGGAGCGGGCCAAGACCCACGCCAATCAGTACAACCAGATCAAGCGCTGGGCCTGGGGCGTCAGCGATCTGCCCTACGTGACCGTGCGGCTGCTCCGCCACGTCGAGATCCCGGCGTGGCTGCGGGCCCGTCGCTACGGCTACATGGTCTTCAACCACCTGACCTGGACCACGCTGCCGGTGCTGTTGCTGTTCGGCGCCGCGCTGCCGCGCCTGCTGCAGGAGGACTGGAATCTGACGCCCGCTGCCGACACACTCGCCGCCTACGCCTTCGTCCTGATCAACATCGCGTTTCTCAACATCGCGGCCCTGATCCTCGTCGAGCGCAAGATCAATCCGCCGATGCCCCGCCAGTGGGGTTTCCTGCATCAGATCTGGGCCTACCTGCAGCTCGGCCTCTACCCGCCGGTTGGCCTGCTGTTCAGCGTCCTGCCGGCACTTGAGGCTCAGACGCGGCTGATGCTCGGGATGTACCTCGAGTACAAGGTGACCGAGAAGGTCGCCGAAGGTCCGGTCGAAGGAACCGCCTGAACCCTTCGTCGTTGGGATTTCAGCGAGCGCGATTATCCGAACCCGGTCGAAGCAGGACATACACGGTCACCCCGCCGAGAATGAGCGCGCCATAGAGCCCGACCGAGGAGAGCCAGGTGAGCGCGGGGCTGGCCTGGTAGACGCTCGCGCGCGCGCCATCGAGCTGCGCTTGCAGCTCGATGAGGAGCCAACCCAATACGCCGAGCGCCAGCAGCCACCACCGTCCGGCCAGCCGGGCAAAGCCGAAGGTGATGGCGAGCAAGAGCGGGGTGAAATTCCAGAGCGAGTTTTTCGGCGCACAGACCACGCCCAGCCAGAGGCTGAGCGCGATCGCGCCGTCCCAGGGATGCCCGGGTGCCCGCAACAGCACCACCACGGTCAGTGCCGTGAGCACCAGCACGAGGGCCAGCATCGTGGCCTCGACCGGGAGCTGACGGAGGGGTGCATGGGTCCAGGTTGAGTCGATTCCCAGCCGGCTCAGCCAGCCGTTGATCGATTCGTTGCTCCAGTAGGTGTCGGGGCCGAGGAAATATCCGGTCCGTCCGGAGAAGCTCCCACCGCCCGAACCGAGCTGCAGGAGCAGGAGCGCGGCCAGCAGCGGGATGCCGACAGCAAGCACCCGCCAGCGCGGTGGGCGCGCCGTGAGTGCGGCCAGCAATCCAGCCACCGGGTAGAGCTTGATGGCGCTCGCGATGCCGAGCGTCGCTCCGGGAATCGCCCCGCGATAGGCGATCGCCAGCAACAGCAACACAAAGAGGTTCGCCTGGCCGAAGTACAGGGAGCCGATCACCGGCGGAAAGAGACCCGCGGCCACTCCGCCCGCAATGGCCAGTGGCCAGCGCAACCGTGGCAGCGATCGCAACAGGATGGCAACGGCGAACGCCAGAGCCAGCAGGCTCAAGGTGGAGAAGATCGCCGCGGCGGTCCCTGGGGGGAGGAGGGCCAGCGGCCTCATCAGGTGGGCGAAGAAGATTGGATAGGAGTAGCCGCTGCCCGTCTCCACCTGGACGCCCCCCGCCTGTTGCACCGCCGTGAGGGCCGCGACGTTGTACGGATCCTG
Organism: Chloroflexota bacterium; assembly: GCA_005880875.1. Taxonomy (GTDB): domain Bacteria; phylum Chloroflexota; class Dormibacteria; order CF-121; family CF-121; genus CF-13. Next base: position 21,830 of record VBJI01000079.1, on the reverse strand, counting down.
ACCTCGGTTCAGCAGCACCCCGGCGGCCCAGTAGTCGTAGAAATCGTTCAGCTGCCCCGACGCTCCAATGGTGGCGAAGCTGTAGACGACTCGAAACAAGGCGATAAGCGCGGCGAGGCACCCGCCGACCAACGCCCGCCGCCCGACGAGCTGCTGGAACCGGCCTAGCGTAGGCCGACCGCTTCCTGGACGCGCCGCAAGGTGGTGTTCGCGGTCGGGGTCAGGCGTTCGGCCGCGCCGCGCAGGTGTTGCACCAGGGCCGCGTCATCCGTACGGATTTCCCGGTAGCGTTGCTGGATCGGCGTCAGCGCCTCGATCACGGCGTCGGCGACAGCGGTCTTCAACACGCTGTACGATTTACCGCCAAACTCTTTCTCGACGGTCGCCCAATCCTTTCCCTGGATGGTGCGATAGATCTCCAGCAAGTTCGTGACGCCGGGGCCGGCGGGAAAGCGGACCTCGGGCTGGGCGTCGGTTTGCGCCCTGGCGAGCTTCCGGCGGACCACCTCCGGCGCGTCGAGGATGAAGATGGCGTGGCCGGGGGCCTCGGCCGCCAGGCTCTTGCTCATCTTCTTCTGCGGATCATCCAGCCCCATGATGCGCGCACCGGCGGCCTGGATCATGGGCTCCGGAAGCGTAAACAGCTCGCCGAACCGTTGGTTCATCCGCTGCGCCACGTCGCGGGTGAGCTCAATGTGCTGCCGCTGGTCCTCGCCAACCGGTACGTACCGGGTGTCATAGAGAAGGATGTCGGCGGCCATCAACGCCGGATAGGCGAAGAGGCCCGCGCTCGAGCGCTCTCGCTCTCGTCCGCTCTTCTCTTTGAACTGCGTCATCCGCTCGAGCCAACCCATTGGAACAAAGCACTCGAGGATCCAGGCGAGCTCGGCATGGGCCGGAATGTGCGATTGAATGAACATGGCCTGCGTTTTGGAAATGCCACTCGCCAGGTAGACGGCCGCCAGGTCGAGCGTGTTCTCGCGCAGGGCCGCCGGATCCTGCGGAACCGTGATCGTATGCAGGTCGACGATGCAGAAGATGTTGTCGTACTTGTCCTGGTCGCGCACCCAGTTTCGGATCGCGCCGAGGTAGTTGCCCAGATGCAGGCCGCCGCTGGGCTGAATGCCGGAGAAGACCCGAGGCTTCGTCGTCGCCGACTGCATCCACGAATGTTAAGGAACAGGATCCGAGCGTCCGCCTCCGATTCAGGGCAGCTGAATACTCGCCAGGGCCGAAGCTGCTCTAGAATCCCGCCCAGTGAGTGAGCGCCTCGCTTCCCGCACCCTGCGGAACAGCGTGCTGGTGGTGGGGGCAAGGGCGCTGGCCAAGCTCGCGGTGTTCGTCGTCGTCGTCCTGCTCCTGCGCAGCCTCGGCGCCGACCGGTACGGGCGATTCGCGGCGATGGTGGTCTACGTCACGCTGCTGGGCGTCGTCGCCGACCTGGGACTCCAGACCGTTTTCATCCGGGACGTCTCCCGCGACCGCCGCCTGTTCGGCCGTTACCTCTCCAGCCTTCTCAGCACCCGCCTGGCCCTCGGGGTTCTGGCCTTGCTGGTGCTCGCCCTGGTTCTTCGGCTGCTGAGTCCCACGCTGTTTCCCTACACGTTCGCCGGCTTCGCGCTCCTGCTGACGACGAGCTACTCCAGCCTGCTGCGGGCGGTCTTTTACATTCGCGGACGGCTCGGCTACGAAGCGATAGCCATCGTGATCGAGGCGTTGTTGCTCCTCGGCCTGACGAGCCTGGCCGTCACCCGCCATGCGACCTGGGACGTCTTCCTCTGGGTCTATGCCGCGAGCTACCTGTTCACCTGCCTCTTTGCCTTCTCGGTTATTCGCTGGCGCTGGCACGAACCGATCCGCGCCGGGCTCGAGCCGATGTTCGTGCGCCGGCTGTTGCTGGCCGGTCTTCCGCTGGCCATCGGCTTCACCATTACGACGATCTACGCGCAGCTCGACGTCATCCTGCTTCAGCTGTTCAAGGGCTTCCAGATGGTCGGCTGGTATTCCGCCGCCAATCGGTTTGTCGACGCGGTCGCCTGGATTCCGCAGACGGCGATGGGTGCCATCTTTCCGGCCCTCTCCATGCTCGCCGTCGGTGAGCGTCGCCAGCTCACCTTCGCCTACGAGAAGTCATACAAGATGCTCGCCGTGCTCGCCCTTCCGCTCGCGGTGGGGATCGGAATCACGGCCGATTCGTTGGTCCACCTGGCCGCCCCTCGCGGATTCGAACAATCGATCCCGGCGCTTCGCATCCTGGCCCCGTCCATTGCGCTGCTTTTCGTCAACAACGCCTTCATCTACACCCTGACCGCGATGAACCGGCAGCTCGACTTCACCCGGCTTTCGCTGGCCACGCTCGCCGTCAACATCGCGCTCAACCTGGTTCTCATCCCGCCCTATGGCTACCTGGGGGCGGCCGCCGCCTCGACCCTTACGGAGGTGGCGCTGTTTGCCGGCGGCTGGTGGCTGTTGCGCCGGCAGTCGATGCCGCTGGCCCTGCTCCGCAGCGTTGCCCGCGTGCTGGCCAGCGCGCTGGTCATGGGCATCGCCGTCTACCTGGTCCGGTCCTGGCCGCTGGCGGTGGTGGTGCTCGTGGGGGCGGCGGTCTACGGAGCGGCGCTGGTCGGGCTGCGCGCGCTCGACGCGGAGGAATGGTCCATCGTTCGCGCCGGACTGACGGCGCGCGGCTGACGCTCGACTACACTGCTCGGGTGAGCGGGGCCCTTGCCGACGATGGGGCCGTCCTACGTGCCCTCGCGGACAAGATCCGCGACGTGCCGAATTTCCCCAAGGAAGGCATCCTCTTCAAGGACATCACCACGTTGCTGCAGGATGCGGGCGCCTTCCGGCAGGCGGTCGACATCATGGCCGAGGCCTACCGGGGGAAGGCGGTGGAGCTGGTGGTGGGGGTCGAGTCGCGCGGCTTCATCTTTGGGGGAGCGCTGGCCTATCTGCTCCATGCCGGCTTCGTGCCCGTTCGGAAGGAGGGCAAGCTACCCGGCCAGAAGCTCTCGGAGGCCTATGCGCTCGAGTACGGGTCGGCCGTCCTCGAGATCCATCAGGACGCGATCAGACCGGGTCAGCCGGTGGTCATCGTCGACGATCTGCTCGCCACCGGCGGGACCGCCCGGACGACGGCCCGTCTGGTGCAGCAACTGGGCGGCAAGGTCGTTGGGATCTCCTTCCTGATCGAGCTGAAATTTCTCAAGGGGGCCGACAACCTGTCGGAATACAACGTCGTCTCCCATTTGAAGCTGTAGATGGCCGATGCTGTCGAGCCGATCCTGGTCGTAGGGTCGGTCGCGCTCGATACCGTGCACACGCCCAGCGAAACCGCCAGTGACGTTCTGGGCGGCGGCGCCAGCTACTTCTGCCTCGCCGGGGCGATGTTCGCCCCCATCCGGCTGGTCGCCGTCGTCGGCGAGGATTTTCCACCAGCCCATCGCGCCCTGCTGCAATCGCGAGGCGTCGACCTGACCGGCCTCGAGGTGCGCAACGGCAAGACCTTCCGCTGGACCGCTCGCTACTCCGGCGTTCGGCTCGAGGAGCGGGAGACCCTCGACACCCAGCTCAACGTCTTTGCCGATTTCCACCCGGTGCTGCCGCCCGCCTCCCGCAGTTCGCGGGTCGTCTTCCTCTCCAACATCCAGCCGGAGCTGCAGCTCGAGGTCATCGACCAGGTCGAACAGGCGAGTTTTGTCGCCTGCGACACCATCAAACTCTGGCTCGATACAGCGCGCAGCGGGCTCGAGCAGGTGTTTAAGCGGGTCGATTGCGTGCTGGTGAACGACGAGGAGGCGGTCCAGTTCACGGGGCAGCGCTTCCTGCCGGCGGCGGCGCGCGCCATCCTTTCCTATGGTCCGCGGATGGTGATCATCAAGCGGGGAGAGAACGGATCCTTGCTCTTCACCGCGGACCGGGTGTTCCTCGCCCCGGCCCACCCGCTCGAGACGGTCCGCGACCCGACCGGGGCCGGCGACGCGTTCGCCGGTGGGCTGCTGGGCGCGGTGGCGCGGGCCGGCCACGACGGCGAAGACATCCTGCGCCGCGGCATGCTCTACGGCAGCGTGCTGGGGTCGCTGGCGGTCGAGGATTTCAGCGTCCGGCGCATCATGCAGGCCGACCGCGGCGAGATCGAAGCGCGCTTGAGTACGCTTGTGGACATGATTTCCCTCGACGGGTCGCGCGCGACCTGAGATGGCGACCATTCCAGCGCAACGCTACGAGGTTAAAGACCTCAAGCTCGCCGGCGACGGCCAGCGGCTGATCGATTGGGCGGCCCAGGAGATGCCGGTGCTGCAGCAGATCCGCGAGCGATTCAAGCGCGAGCAGCCGCTCAAGGGCCAGCGGCTGGCCGCCTGCCTGCACGTAACGACCGAAACGGCGAACCTCGCCATCACCTTGAAAGCCGGCGGCGCCGAGGTGGTGCTCTGCGCGTCGAACCCGCTGTCGACGACCGACGCCGCCGCCGCGTCGCTGGTCCAGCACCACGGCATCAGCGTCTTCGCGATCAAGGGCGAGGACAGTGAGACCTACCACCGGCATATCGCCGCCACCCTCGAGCATCGGCCCACCATGACCATGGATGACGGCGCCGACCTGGTCGCCGCCCTCCACAAAGATCGCAGCGACCTGATCGGTGAGGTCATCGGTGGGACGGAGGAGACGACGACCGGCGTCGTCCGCCTGCGCAGCATGGCGGAGCACAAGGTCCTTCGGTATCCGATCGTGGCCGTCAACGAGGCGATGACCAAGCACTTCTTCGACAACCGGTACGGCACTGGGCAGAGCACGATCGACGGCATCATCCGCGCGACGAACGTGCTGCTGGCGGGCAAGGTCTTCGTGGTCTGCGGCTACGGCTGGTGCGGCCGGGGGCTGGCGATGCGGGCTCGCGGGATGGGCGCGCATGTGATCGTCACCGAAGTCGACCCGGTTCGCGCCCTGGAAGCCGTGATGGACGGTTACCGGGTGATGCCCATCGCGGAGGCGGCCAGGGAGGGCGACCTGTTCGTCACGGTGACCGGCGACATCAACGTGGTCGATGAGCCGCACCTGAAGGCGATGAAGAGCGGCGCCATCCTGGCCAACTCCGGCCACTTCAACGACGAGATCAACCTCAGCGCCCTCGACGGCATGGCCGAAAGTGTGCGAACCATTCGTCCGTCGCTCGAAGAATACCGGCTGCGTGACGGCCGTAAGCTGTTCGTTCTCGGCGAGGGACGCCTCGTGAATCTTGCCGCGGCCGAGGGGCACCCAGCGGCGGTGATGGACATGAGCTTCGCCAACCAGGCGCTCTCCGCCGAGTACCTCGTGTCCCATGCTCGCGAGCTGCAGCCGAGGGTCTACCCGGTTCCGGACGAGATCGATCGCGAGATTGCTCGGCTAAAATTGGCCGCGATGCATATCGCGATCGACTCGCTCACGGCGGAGCAGGCGCAGTACCTGAGCGGCTGGGAGTCGGGGACGCGATGAAGCACGGCAATCACCTCTTTACTTCGGAATCGGTCACCGAAGGCCACCCCGACAAGATCGCCGACCAGATCTCGGACGCGATCCTCGACGCGATCATGGCGAAGGATCCCCTCGGCCGGGTTGCCTGCGAGACCGCGGTCACCACCGGGCTGGCGTTCGTCATCGGCGAGATCACCACCGATACCTACGTCGAGATGCGGGACATCATCCGGGACACGATCGAGCAGGCCGGCTACGATCATCCCGGCTTCGGCTTCGATGCCGAGACCTGTGGCGTGATTGTCTCGATCCAGAAGCAATCGCCCGACATCGCGCAGGGCGTCGATACCGGCGGCGCCGGCGACCAGGGGATGATGTTCGGGTTTGCCTGCGACGAGACGCCCGAGCTGATGCCGATGCCGATCCAGCTGGCCCATCAGCTGGCGCGCCAGATGGCGCGGGTGCGCAAGGACAAGACCCTGCCCTACCTGGGTCCCGACGGCAAGACGCAGGTGACGATCGAGTACGTGGACGGGCGGCCTCGCCGCGTCGACACCGTCGTGCTCTCCGCCCAGCACACCGAGGACGTTGACCTGGATCGGATCCGCGATGACCTGCGGGAACTGGTCCTGGAGCAGGTCGTGCCGGCCAAGATGCTCGACCAGCGCTCGACCATCCATGTCAACCCCACCGGCCGCTTCGTGCTGGGCGGGCCGCGGGCCGATGCCGGCGTCACCGGCCGCAAGATCATCGTCGATAGCTACGGCGGCTACGCACGGCACGGCGGTGGCTGCTTTTCCGGGAAAGATCCTTCGAAGGTCGATCGCTCCGGCGCCTACGCGGCGCGCTACGTAGCCAAGAACATCGTGGCGGCCGGCCTCGCCAGTCACTGCGAGATCCAGGTTGCCTACGCGATCGGGGTCCGCAAACCGGTCTCGATCTTCGTCGAGACCTTCGGCAGCGAGCGAGTTCCGGTCAACACCATCGAGCAACTGGTCAACAAGCACTTCGACCTGAGTCCGCTCGAGATCATCCGAGAGCTTGGGCTCAGGCGGCCGATCTACAAGCAGACCGCCGCCTACGGCCATTTCGGACGCTCCGACCTGGATCTTCCCTGGGAGCGAACCGACAAGGCCGAGCTGCTGGCGTCGGAAGCCGGCGTGCAACGCTTGCAGGTGGTGGAGTCGCAGGACGGCTAGCGGTGAGACCGTCCTCGTCACCGGCATCGACGGCTTTGCCGGGAGCCACCTCGGTGACCTGCTGACCCGGAGGCGCCATACCGTCCATGGCACGACCCGACGCGCCAGCCGGGAGGAGGCGGCGGAGCTGGCCGCTTCGGTGGTCACCCACCAGGTCGACCTGCTGCAGCAGGACCAGGTGGAGGCGGTCGTTCAGGCGGTGCGCCCCCGTTGGGTCTTCCATCTGGCCGCCCTGAGCAGTCCGGCCGCATCATGGGACGATCCGGGCGGAACCATCGCCACCAACGCGAGCATGCAGGCCAACCTGCTCGGCGCTCTCCTGAACCTGCACCCCCTGCCCCGCGTGCTGGTGGTCGGCTCGGGCGATGAGTACGGCCAGCCAAGGGGTCGCGCCCGGCGACTCAACGAGGAGGCGCCCTTGCGGCCCATCACCCCGTACGGTGTCAGCAAAGTCACCCAGGACCTGATGGCGCTCCAGTATTTCCTCGGCCGTGGCCTGCCGGCCATCCGGGTGCGTCCGTTCAACCATGCCGGCCCGCGCCAGGCGCCGAACTTCGCCATCGCCAGCTTCGCGCAGCAGATCGCGCGGATCGAGCTCGGCAAGCAACCGCCGACCCTCAAAGTCGGCAACCTCGAGGCACGACGCGATTTCACCGACGTGCGCGATATCGCTCGCGCCTACCTGCTCGCGGTGGAGAAGGGCAGGCCCGGCGAGGTCTACAACGTCGGCTCCGGCAGCGCACCGCGTTTGCGCGAGCTGCTGTCCCTGCTGCTGAAGATGACCCGCGCGAAGATCGCGCTGGAGGTCGACGCCACCCGCAAACGGGCGGCCGAGGCCGATGTCTACGTCTGCAACGCCGGCCGGTTCCAGCGGCTGACCGGCTGGCGGCCGCGAATCTCTCTGGAGCGTATGCTGCGCGACACGCTCGACTACTGGCGACGTCGGGAACGTCGCGCCGGCTGATGGCTCGCCATGTCGTGATCCTGGCGGGCGGCAGCGGCACCCGGCTCTGGCCGCGATCGCGAGAAAAGTCGCCCAAGCATTTGCTGGCCCTCCACGGCCGGCAGTCGTTGCTGCAATCGACCTTCGAGCGTGTCCGTCGGTTGACCGACAACGTCTACGTCGTCACCGAGCGGTCGCAGGTGGAGAGCATTCGGGAGCAACTGCCGGCGCTGGCGATGGAGCGCTACATCGTCGAGCCGGCCCGCCGCGGTACCGGCTCCGCGCTTGGCATGGCCGCGATCCTCATTGCGGAACAGGACCCGCAGGCCACCATGCTTTCCGTCCATGCCGATCACTACCTCGGGCACGACGAGGACGCGTATCTCAAGACGCTCGAGACCGAGGCCCACTGGGCCGAGGCGAAGCGCTCGCTGGTGACGGTCGGGCTACGCCCTCCCTACGCATCGACCGCCTTCGGCTACATCAAGGTCGGCCCTCCGCTCGACGAGCAGGGCGGCGCGCCGGTGTACCGGGTGCAGGCCTTCGTCGAAAAACCGGACCTGCAGACGGCCGAGCGCTACCTCCGGAGCGGCGATTATCTCTGGAACCTGGGACTATTCGCCTGGCCGATCGACGTCCTCTTTGACGAGATGGCCCAGCACGCGCCCGGTCTCTACCAGGGCCTGCAGCTGGTGAAAGCCTCCCGCCGTGCCGGTCCCGCCGATGCCGCGGATGCCGCCTACCAGGCCCTGCCCACCGAGGCGATCGATTACGCCGTTATGGAGCGCACCCGGAATCTGCTGGTCGTCAAGGCCGCCTTCGAGTGGCACGACCTCGGGTCCTGGGCCGACCTGCACGACATCCTGGAACAGGACCAGGCGGGCAACTTCGTGGAGGGTGAGTCAGTCTTGATCGACTCCAGGAACTGCATGATCCATTCCCCGAACAAGCTGGTGGCGGCGGTCGGCCTCGAGGACATGGTGGTGATCGAGACCGACGACGCCATCCTGATCTGTCCCAAGGCCCGCTCGCAGGATGTGAAGCTGATCGTCGACCGCCTCAAGCAGATGGGCAAGACCGAATACCTCTGAGCGTCGTTACACTGTGGCCGTGGCAAAGCGCGCCCTGATCACGGGGATCACCGGACAGGACGGGTCCTACCTGGCGGAACTCTTGCTGGACAAGGGCTACGAGGTCCACGGGGTGGTGCGGCGATCGTCGACCATGAACCGCGGCCGGATCGACCACCTCGAGCACGCCCATCCGTCGCACCTCGAAGGCGCCCGTTTCACGCTTCACTACGGCGACATGACCGACTCGGGCGGCCTCAACCGCCTGGTGATGACGGTCGAGCCCGACGAGATCTACAATCTGGCGGCTCAGAGCCAGGTCCATATCTCGTTCGACCAGCCCGAGTACACCGGGAATACCGATGGACTCGGGACCATCCGATTGTTGGAGGCGATTCGGGCCACCGGTCGTCCGACGCGTTTCTACCAGGCATCGACCTCGGAGATGTTCGGGTTGACGCCCCCGCCACAGAACGAGCAAACGCCGTTTCATCCCCGAAGCCCCTACGGGGTCGCCAAGGTCTACGCGCACTGGATGACCGTCAACTACCGGGAGGCCTACCAGATGTTCGCCTGCAGCGGCATCCTCTTCAATCACGAATCGCCGAGACGTGGCGAGAACTTCGTGACCCGCAAGGTCACCCGCGGCATTGCCTCGATCCTGGCGCGACGGACCAGCAAGCTGCGACTGGGCAACCTCGAGGCCAGGCGCGACTGGGGGCACGCCCGCGACTACGTGGAAGCCATGTGGTTGATGCTGCAGCAGCAGGCGCCGGACGACTATGTGATCGCGACCGGCATTCAGTGGAGCATCCGGCAGCTGGTGGAGATCGCCTTCGGGCTGGTGGGGCTCGACTGGCAGCAGTACGTGGAGGTTGATCGGGCCTACTTCCGGCCGGCGGAAGTCCCTGACCTGTGCGGCGATCCGAGCAAGGCGCGCGCCAAGCTGGGCTGGCGGCCCAGGATCAGCTTCGAAGAAATGATTCGTGAGATGCTCGACTCCGACCTCGCCGCCGCGGGACTTACGCCTGACGCGCATCTAAGGACACCTTCCGCCAAAGCGAGCTAGCCATCCCGGCTACGATTAGCTGAGATTGACGGTCGAGATCAAGTTCGGCACCGACGGGTGGCGCGGCATCATCGCCGACGATTTCACCTACGAATCCGTTCGGATCGCGACCCAGGGGATCGCCCAGTACCTGGTCAGCCGGCCGAACCCGTCGGCGATCGTTGGCTACGACACCCGGTTCGCGTCGGAGCTGTTCGCGAGGGAGGTCGGGCAGGTGCTGGCGGCGAATGGTGTCCGCGTGTTGCCAACCCGAGTACGCCGGCTCCGCATCACCCGAGGTCACGGCGCGGCTCGAGGAGGAGATCCAGCGGGTCCAACGCGGCGGTCGGGTCCGGCAGCTTCGCTTCGACGACGCGGTCCGGGACGGCCGGATCGAGGTGTTCGATCCGCAACCGGCTTACGTGGCGCAGGTCAACCGGCTGGTGAATCTGGGACGGATCAAGGGCGCCGGGCTTCGCATCCTGCACGAGCCGATGTATGGCGCCAGCCAGGGATACCTGCGGGCGCTGCTCAGCGGCGGGAAGACGACCGTGGAGGAGATCCACGCCGAGCGCAACCCCGGCTTCGGCGGTTTGCACCCGGAGCCGATCGCCCAGTACATGCCGGAAGCGGTCGAGCGGATGCGGAAAGGCAGATTCGACCTCTGCATCGCCAACGATGGTGACGCCGATCGGGTGGGCATCATCGACGAGAAGGGCCAGTTCATCAATCAGCTCCAGGTGATGGCGATGCTGATGATGTACCTGATCGAGAAGCGCGGCCAGAAGGGCGACGTGGTCCGCTCCCTCACCTCGACGTCGATGGTCGACAAGCTGGGCGAGCGCTTCAAGGTCAAGGTCCACGAACTGCCCGTTGGCTTCAAGTACCTGGGGCCGAAGATGAGCGAGGTCAACGGCATCCTCGCCGGCGAGGAGAGCGGGGGATTCGCGTTTCGCGGTCACATCCCGGAGCGGGATGGGGTGTTATCGGGCGTTTTCTTTGCCGACATGATCGTCGAGTACGGAACGCCGCTCTCGAAGATCCTGGATCACCTGATCGAGCTGGTCGGGCCGCATGCCTACGCGCGCCATGACCTCCATCTCGACCGGCAGGAATACGGCGCGCGCCGCACCGAGCTCTACGGCCGGCTGGAGAAAGACGCGCCCACGGAGATCGCCGGTGGCCGGGTCGTTCGGTCTCGAACCGACGACGGCTTCAAGTACTACCTCGACGATGGCAGCTGGGTGCTGGTCCGGTTCAGCGGGACCGAGCCGCTGATCCGCGTCTACAGTGAGGCACCCTCGAAGGCGCGCGTCGATCAGCTGCTGGCGGCGCTGGAAGAGCGCCTCGGGCTGCGCCAGCTTGTCTGACGCGATCGTCAAGAAGCCCTGGGGCTGGGAGAACCGCTTCGCCGTCACCGAGAAGTATCTCGGCAAGGTGATCCACATCGACCGCGGCGAGATGCTGAGCCTGCAATACCACCGGCAGAAAGACGAGACGCTGCTGGTGGTCAAGGGGGCGATGGACCTGCAGCTGGAGGATGCCCAGGGCCGGATGGCCACCCTCCGGCTGACCCCAGGGATGTCGCAGCGGATCGTACCCGGACGCAAGCACCGGATGATCGGGGTGGACGACTGTGAGTTCTTCGAAGTCTCGAGTCCGGAAATCGACGACGTCGTGCGCCTGGAAGACAAATATGGCCGGCAGGGTACGAATACGGCTTAGCTTGCTTGCGCTTTCCACAGTTTCCACAGACGCGCGCCGACGCGTCGAACATTTGTTTCGAATACAAATTCGGGGTTGACGCGCGCATCTTTCCCCAGTCCAAATCTGCCCCAAACGTCCGTTTTGCCTGCTAGACTAGCCGCCATGTCGGAAGCCCTGGCCTCTTCCGCGACCCTTCGGCCAGGGCAAGGACGGACCCCGGCGCGGGTGCGACCGGCGGCCCGCCCGGTTCATCTCGGCACGCGCTACCTGGGGCTGCTCTCGGCCTGGGCGGTCGCCATCGGGCTGACCTTCAAGTCCGAGCTGCTCTCGCCCAACCAGGTCTGGCAATTGACGGCGGCCCTGGTGTTGCTCGTCACCATGGGCCTCGTCTTTCTGCACGCGCGCAATCGCACACCGGCCTGGCTGAGCCTGGACCACTACATCTCGCCGGTGCTGGTCATCATCGCCGCCGCCGCCTTTTCCATCCTGGCGCCCGACTACCGGGTGCACGCCCTGGCGATGGTCACGATGGGCGCCTTCATTTTCGTCAGCAGCTTCGTGGACCTTTCCCGCGGGATGGGGCGTGAGCGGCCGCTCCACCGTTTCCTGCGGGACGCCACCACCTTCTGCGCCCTGCTGGCCCTGTTCTTCTTGATCCTGCAGGCGAATAACCTGCCGAACGTCCTCAAGTTCAGCGCCATCTTCGTGGTCGCCCTGCTCAGCGGGTATCGCAGCTTCCGGTTCGCCACCAAGCGGGAGGGGCTCGCCCTGCTCTCGGCCTTCCTGACGGCGGGCACGGTGACCTTCGGCGCCTTCGGCATGGTGACCTACCTCAACCAGGGCAGCCAGTACGTCGCCGTCATCCTGGCGTTCGCCTGGTATGCCTGGCAGGGGCTGACCGTCCATGCCCTCGACGACTCCTTGACCCGGCGGATCATGTTCGAATATGGCCTGTTCGCGGTCATCTGCGTCTACCTGATCGCGCTCGCGCTCGTAACCGGACGCCCGATCGGCTAGCGGCCGCCCTCCCGCTCAGCGAACGACGAGATCCGCCAGGAATCGACCCGTGCCCTCGGCCGCGGCCACCCACTGGTACGCCGCCAGCAGCTTCAGCGTGGTGTCCCCCTGGGCGTCGAAGCTCATGGTTCCCATCGCCCCGGCGTCGTTCGAGGTCCGGCTGATTTCGGTGAGGACCTGCTCGCGCGTTGGCGTTTTTCCGCCGGCGTCGTCGATTGCCCGGGACAGCGCGCGGATGACGATGGTGGTTGCGTCGAACGCTGCCAGGCTGATGCGGCCGGCCGGCTGGCGGTACGCGGCGCGGTAGTCGCGCATGAAGCCCGCGGCCTGGCGGATGGCGGCGGGATTGGGACCGACCAGCGTGTAGTAACTGCCGATGGCGGCGTCGCCGGCCAAGCGGGCGTACTGGCTGCTTGCCAGCGGATGCGCCCCGATCAACGGAACCGGCAGCCCACGGGCGATCATCGCGCGCCGGAGCGCGGCGGCGGCGCCCACCTCCGAGCCCGCAAAGTAGAGGACATCCGCGCCCAGTTCCCTGGCTCGCTCGACCCGGGCTCCGAAGTCTGGCGGCTGATTCGGGTCGAACGCGCCCAGGTCCGAGGGATCGATGATCGTCCCGCCATCGTGGACAAATCGCTCGGCGAAGGTGCGAGCGAGGCCCTGACCGAAGCCGGTTTGATCGTTGACCACGAAGGCACGCCCTTTCCCCAGCCTGCCGAAGGCGAGGTCGGCGCCCGCCGTTCCCTCGACCAGCTCCGTCGTGACCACCCGAAAAAAGCTATTGAGCTTCCGCGGCCGCAGGCGGGCCGCCAGGCCGTGGCAGTGCCCGTCGGCGGGCTCTTGGGTCAGGCACTCGTCCGTGACCGCGGGGCTGACGATGGCGAGGATGGCGGCGTTCGCTACCGGCAGCTCACTCTTCGCCAGGCTGTCGTACAGTGGGCCGATCAGGGCGATGACGCGGGCATCGCCGGCCAGCCGCTGGACGTTGTTCGCGCCGGTGACGGGATCGTGGATGCCCCTGGTGACGTCATCTGCAGCCATCGCCTTGAGCTGGAGACACGCGTCCTGGTGTGATTTCGCGCCGCAGACCAGTCCCGCCTGCTTGATCGCGAGATCGATGGCCTGCTTGACGGGAATGCCGTCCTGTGCATCGTCACCGCTCAGCGGCAGGTCCGCGCCGAGCGTCACCCGCGCCATGATCTGTTGGCTGGCGGTTCCCGGCACGGCGCAGCTCGAAAGCGCCATCCAAGCGGCGATCAAGATGAGCATCCTGGGTCGAGTCACGAGTCGATGGTCGTGGGCGCCCCCCTGAACAGTCTCAAATCCCGAGGTAGGCTCGCTGGACGTCCGGGCTATCCATCAACGCCCTGGACGTGCCTTCCTTGACGATCCGTCCGGTCTCCAGGACATAGCCGCGGTTGGCGACGCCCAGGGCCTTGAGCGCGTTCTGCTCCACCAACAGCACCGTCGTGCCTTCCTGGTTGATGTCGCGGATGACCTGGAAGATGGTGTCGACCATCAGCGGCGCCAGGCCCAGCGAGGGCTCGTCGAGCAACAGCACCTTGGGCCGCGACATCAGGGCCCGGCCGATGCAGAGCATCTGCTGCTCGCCGCCAGAAAGGGTTCCACCGAGCTGACGCTGGCGTTCCTTCAACCGTGGAAAGAGACTGAACACCCGATCGAGGTCAGCGCGCGTGGCGCCGTCGCGCCGGATATAGGCGCCCAGCGCCAGGTTCTCCATGACCGTCATCCGAGAAAAGATGCGTCGGCCCTCCGGGGCATGCCCGACGCCCTTGACGACGATATCCTCGGCCTGCAGATGCGTCACCCCCTCGCCGCGCAGCCGGACCTGGCCCCCGCTCGCCGGGGTCAGCCCCGAGATCGCTCGCAAGGTCGTCGTCTTGCCGGCCCCGTTCGCCCCGATGAGCGTCACGATCTCACCCTCGTCGACGTGCAGGCTCACCGCTCGAAGCGCCTGGATCCGGCCGTAGTAGACGTCGATTCGTTCCAGTTCGAGAATCGCGCTCACGCGCTCTTGCCCAGGTACGCCTCGATGACCCGCGGGTCGGTCCGCACCTTTTGCGGCGGCCCTTCGGCGATCTTCTCGCCGTAATCGAGCACGACGATCCGTTCCGAAACCTCCATCACGACCTTCATGTCGTGCTCGATCAGGAAGATCGTGATCCCGCGGCGGCGAATCTCCTGGATCAGGTCCATGAGCTGCGCCTTCTCTTGCGGGTTGAAGCCGGCGGCAGGCTCGTCGAGCATCAGCAGGGTGGGTTGGGTAGCCAGTGCCCGCGCAATCTCCAGCCGCCGCTGGAACCCGTAGGGAAGGTTGCGCGCGTACTGTTCCGCGTAGCGCTCGAGACCGACGAAGCGAAGGAACTCCATCGCCCGATCGCGAACCTGCCGCTCCTCCTTCCTGGCATAGGGAGAGCGCAGCAGCGCATCCCAGACTTGTGCCCGCATCCGCACATGCTCACCAACCATGACGTTCTCCAGCGCTGTCATGTAGGAGAACAGCCGGATGTTCTGAAAGGTCCGGGCGATGCCAAGGGCCGTCACCGCATGCGGCCGGAGCCCGATCGGCAGCCTTCCAGCGCCGAGCGCCTGTCTGACGGCGTTGGCCATGGTGTAGTAGCCGGCGAGCGGCGGGAGATACGTCCGCCAGTACTCCCGCACTGGATAGACCCATTTGCCCCTGAACCTGATGGTGCCGCTGCTGGGCTTGTAGAGCCCGGCGATCAGGTTGAACATGGTGGTCTTTCCGGCGCCATTCGGACCGATCATGGCGAAGATCTCGCCTTCCTCGACACTGAGGTCGACGCCATCGACCGCCACGAGTCCGCCGAACCGCTTGGTCAGCCCGCGGGTTTCCAGGAGCGGCATCGTGGCGCTATGCCGAACCGCGAAGGTCCGACACTGCCTCCTCAGTGGTGCCGAGCTCCAATTCGACTTTTCGTTGAGCGCTCGGGATCAGTCCTTGCGGTCGCAGCAGCATGATCACCACCAGGATCACCCCGAAGATCAAAATGCTGGATCGCTGAACGTAGCCGGAGATGTCGACGTTGTTAAGGAAGCCGATGTCGAGCGCCTGGGTAGCGCTGGCGATCCAGCCTGGTAGCTGCACCAGCACATAAGCCTGGATAGCGTAAATCACCAACGCACCGACGATCACGCCGCGGATGTTGCCCATGCCGCCGAGGACGACCATCAGCAAGACCGTGACCGAGACGACGAAGCTGAAGGTCTCGGGCGTCACGATGAAGAGCTTCGAGGCGTAGTAGCTTCCCGCAAAGCCGCTGAACGACGCGCCCAGGGCGAAGGCCAAAAGCTTTGTTGTCACCGTGTTGATCCCGGTGGCGGCAGCCGCCACCTCATCCTCGCGGACCGCCATCCACGCGCGCCCCAGCCTGGAGTTCCGCAAGTTGCGGATGAGCAAGATCGTGATGACGATGATCACGAGCATCAGGTAGTAGTACGGAACCGGGTTCAGGCCAAAGGAATAACCGTGAAAACCCAGGAAGGCGGGGATCATCGGCTGGTCCGTTCCGACGATGCCGTTCACGCCACCGGTGAACTTCGAGGCGTTGCGGATGACCCGGGGAACGATCTCGCCGAAGCCGAGGGTGACGATGGCCAGGTAGTCGCCGCGAAGGCGGAGCGTGGGGGCGCCGAGCAGGACGCCAAACATGGCGGCGACGAACGCGGCGACCAGGAGCAGCAGCCAGAACGAGATGTGGATGCCGAACTGGGGCGACGCCAGGATGGCGAACGTGTACGAGCCGATGGCAAAGAAGGCGGCGTAGCCCAGGTCGAGCAGGCCCGCGTAGCCGACCACGATGTTCAGCCCGAGGGCGAGAAGTATCCAGCGTCCGGCGTCGCCGACGAAGTCCACGTTCGGGGTGTAGGTATCGACGATCGGAAAGATGATCAGCCCGATGCCCAGCAGGAGGTAAGGGATCTTGCGCTCCCTGCTGAACGCCAGGATGCCCCGGCCAGAGATACGTCGCACCCCGGCGAGCTTGCTGCTCCCCCGGGCGGAGTTCTTGCTCATTTCTCAGGAACCCGCATGCCGAACAGCCCGGTCGGCCGGAAGACCAGGACCAGGATCAGGATGCCGAAGACGAACACGTCGGACCACTGCTGCCCGCCCTGCATGTAACCGCCGACCATCGCGACGATCAGGCCGATGGATGATGCCGCCTGCGGCAGCGAGCGCCGATCCAAGGAAGAACGTGACGGCGATGGTTCGGTTGATGTTGATCCCCATCAGCCGGGCCGCATCTCGATCCTGAGCCGTGGCTCGCATCGCCCGCCCGATCTGGGTTCGTTGGATGAACTGCTGCAACCCGACCATGAGCCCAAGCGCCAGCGCGATGATGATCAGGTTTTGGGCGCCGAGCTCGTAGCCAAAAATGGAGATGCTGCCGGAAGGGAGCAGGTTGGGGTACGTGATGTGGTTTGGCCCCTTGACCAAAAAGATGGCGCCCTCGAGGATGAAGGAGACGCCCACCGCGGTGATGAGCGGCGCCAGGCGCGGCGCGTTTCGAAGCCGCCGGTATGCGACCCGCTCGATGACGACGCCGAGCAGCCCATTCAGGCTCATGGCCGCCAGGAAGACCAGGATGAGACCGGGGATGAGCCAGAGCACCGTTGCTCCCTGGAGATGGAGCAGGCCAATCAATGTCAGGCCGATCAACCCGCCAACCGTGTAGACGTCCCCGTGGGCGAAGTTGATCAACTCGATGATGCCGTACACGAGCGTGTAGCCCAGGGCGATGAGCGCGTAGATCGCACCTGTCGTAAGACCAAAGATCAGCTGATCGGCGAAGAACCTCATCCCTTCTCCCGGCCCACCGCCGCGGTTTTCTGGCTGCCCACAGTGTAGCCAGCCGCTTCTTCGGGTTCAAGGTGGAGCGGAGCCTCGGCTCCGCTCCACCCTGGCATTAGCTACGAGTTAGGAAACAGTGACCTGGTCGACGAAGGTCCCGCCGGTGTCGGTCGCCGACGTCCACTTGTAGATCGTGATGATCTTCAGCGTGGTATCGCCGTTCGAGTCGAAGCTGGTGGTTCCGATGGCGCCCTTGAAGTCCTTGGTCTTGGCCACTTCAGCTGTGACCTGGTCGCGAGTCGGCTGGTTGCCGCCCGCGTCGTCGATCGCTTTGCCGATGGCGGCGATGAGGATGTTGGCCGCGTCATACGCCTGTGCGCTGTAGGCGCCAACGTCCTGGCTGTACTCCTTCTTGTACGCGGCGTTGAACGACTGGGCGGTCGATAGTTTCTGCGGGTAGGGACCGGCGACCGTGAAGTAGCTGTCGTTCGCATTGTCGGCGGCGTCCTTGGCAAACTGATTGCCCGAGATGCCATCTCCCGCAACGTAAGGCACATCCAGGATGCCCTTCATCTGCTTGCGGATCTGGCCGCCACCGGTCGCCGTGGTGCCGCCATAGTAGACGACGTCGGCGCCCAGCGACTTCGCTTTATTCAACTGCGAGTGCCAGTCCTTGGTCGAGGTTGGATCGTACCCGCCAAGATCAGAGTTGAGCACTGTGCCGCCGTCGGCAGCGAACTGCTTGGCGAAGTTCTGCGCGATGCCCAACCCGTAGGTCTGCTGGTCGTTGAGCACGAAAACCTTCTTCTTGCCGAGCTTCTTGTTGGCGAAGTCAGCGCCTGCCGGACCCTGGATCAGGTCCGTGGTGCAGACTCGGAAGTAGTTGTTCTTGCCGGTGGGCCGGAGCGTGTCGTGGAGCTCCACGCCGCTGACCTTGCAGTGCCCATCCGCCGGCTTCTGAGTCAGACACTCGTTGGTATTGGCTGGACTGATCATCGCCAGGTCGACCTGGTTGTTGATCGGGATCTCAGCCTTGGCGACGCTGCTGTTGAACGGCCCGACCATCCCGAGCACTGTGTTGTCGGCGATGAACTGGCGCACGTTCGCCGCGCCCTGGGCCGGGTCATGGCCGCCCAACGCTGCGGTGGCATCGTCGAGGGCGAAGGCCGCCAGCGTGAAGCAGGCATCGGAGTGGCTGGACGCGCCGCACACCTTTCCCGCCTGCTTGATAGCCAGTTTGGCGCCGTTCTGCGTCGGCTGCCCGTCCGAGGCATCCGAGAAGCTGACCGGCAGGTCGATGCCGATCTTGATCGTCCCCTTGATACTCTGGCCGCCTCCGCCGCTGCTTCCGCCGCAGGCCGCCAGCGCCACGCTCGCGAGAGCAAGCCCCGCGAGCAACTTCGGCAAATTCATACGAACCCTCCTTCCAAAATCCTGGTTTTACTCGGCGTGTACTCCCTGTCGCCCGTAGGCGTAGCTCTTTATACAACCTTGCCCAACCGGGTGCAACTGAAGGGCCCCGTCTTCTAATACCACTTAATAATCGGCAGGCTTACCCACAAGCATCCGGAGGCTGCCTCGTTGTGATGCCCAGCTACCCGCGATGCAGGCTTGACAACGGTTTTGGAGTGCGCGTAGGGTGTAGCACGCATCTCAGGAGGGCACCGGATTGGCTGAATTCGCAGAACGCATCAAACCAAGGGCCCAGTACGTCGATGAAGCGATCGAGCTAGCCCTGCAAAGCAAGTGGACCGAGGCGATCCAGGTCAACCGGGGGATCATGGACCGCTTCGGGCCGGACGAGGACACGCTGAACCGGCTGGGCAAGGCCTACACCGAGCTCGGCCAGCCCGACGACGCGGTCGACGCCTACAAGGCCACCCTGAAGATGAACCCCGTCAACCCGATCGCCCAGAAGAACCTGGCCAGGCTGCAGACGCTCCGCGGGGGCCAGCCGGTTCCGACCTCCAAGGCGAAGGTCGACGTCGACGCCTTCATCGAGGAGACCGGAAAGACGGCACTCACGGCCCTGCACGTTCACACCGAGGGCGACCCCTGCAGCAAGGTCTCAGGCGGGGACCCGGTCAAGCTGATCGCGGCCGGCGACACGATGAACGTCGAGACGGCTCGCGGGATCGCCCTCGGCCACCTGGAGCACGCCCTCGGCCGCCGCCTGATCAAGTTCCTCGAGGGCGGCAACCGGTATTCGGGTGCGGTCGCTACCTGTGAGGGAGGCGCCGTCAAGATCATCGTCCGCGAGACCTACCAGGATCCGAAGTTCTTCGGCCGGCCCTCCTTCACGATCAAAAAGGGCCGCGACGAATTCCGGCCGTATGCCAAGGAATCGCTGCTCAACCGCAATGCGGACGCGGAAGAGGTTGAGGAGGACGGCGAGGAACCGGCCGAGGAGCTCGACGGCATGCATACCGTCGAATCAGCCGAGGACGAGGTCGAGGTGCCGGACGCCGACGAGGACACCCGGAAAGAAGACATTTACTAGGGCGCTCGGCTAACTCGTCAGCCGACCCTCCAGTAGACGCCGTCTTTCCGATTCAGGAGCTCGTAGTCGACGAGCGCCCGCCGTAGCTGGCAGTGGTCCGACCAGATGCTCCGGAGAATGGCGTCGACGGCTCGCTCGGTCAGGCGCGTTCCCCAGGGAAAGGCCTGCACCACCTCGGCCAGCAGCAGCCGGCGCCGGCTTTCCCGGGCCGGCCAGCGGAGAATCCGGCCGTCCCGCCAGAAGGGTCGGAGCCTTCGCATCTCCTCGGCGACCGCCAGACGCTCAGCACCGACCATCAGGTCATTGTAGAAACCAAAGACCGCAATCCGGCGCGGGTACACTGTCGACGATGTTGCTGGCGATCGATCTCGGCAACACGAACCTGACGTTCGGGCTCTTCGACGCCGGCACGCTTCGGCATGACTGGCGCCTCGCCACCCGGCGAGACAGCATGCCCGACGAGCTCGGCCTGACCATGGTGCAGCTGATCCGGCAAGAGGGCTTCGACCCGAAATCGGTCGATGCGGTCGTGGTCGCCAGCGTCGTGCCGCCCCTCAATAGCAGCCTGGTCCAGGCGATCCAGCGCTATTTCGGCCGGGAACCGATGATGGTCAATCCCGGCATCAAGACCGGGCTCAAGATCCACTATCGCGACCCGAAGGAGGTGGGGGCGGACCGGATCGTGGCCGCGATGGCGGCGTTCAAGAAGTACGGCGGTCCGCTGATCATCATCGACTTCGGCACCGGGACGACCTACGACGTCGTATCCGGAGACGGCGACTACCTCGGAGGGGCGATCGCCCCCGGGATGGGCATCTCGGTCGAGGCGCTTTACGAGCGGGCCGCCCGGCTCCAGCGGGTGGAGCTGAAGGCGCCACCTACCGTGATCGGACGAACGACCGCCGAGAGCATGCAGGCGGGCATCATCTTCGGCTTCACCGCCCAGGTGGAGGGCATGGTGGCGCGGATCAAAAGGGAGCTCGGCGAGAATCCTCGGGTGATCGCGACCGGGGGGTTCGCCGAGCTCATCGCCAGGGAGACCCCGGTGATCGAGCTGGTTGACCAGCGGTTGATGCTGGAGGGGCTTCGGCTGATTTACGACCTCAATGCCTGACCCGGAAACACCCGCTCCGCCGGAGCCGGGCCCGCCTGAGCGCCGACGCGGTACGCCGGCGATTCGTGATCCTGCCGCCATCTTTATCGCGGCGGCCACTCTGTTCGCGATTTTCATCAACGCGCAGAACGTCGGCGTGATCCTGATGCTCGGCGTGATCGCGCTGCTGATCGAGACCCGGCTCCGGCCGAAAGGCTGATAGGCTGGTAACCCCGTGAAAGTCGGTCCGCACACATTGACCTCGCCCGTCTACGTCGCGCCCATGGCGGGCGTCACCGACGCGCCCTTCCGCAAGATCGCACGCGAGTTCGGCGCGGGCCTCGCCTGCACCGAGATGATCAGCAGTGAGGCGCTGGTCCGTGGCCATCGGGAGTCCTTTCGGTTGATGGACCTCAGCTGGGACCAGCGACCGGTCTCGGTTCAGCTGATGGGGGGCGATCCGGTGGTGATGGCGCAGGCGGCGCGGATCGCGCAGGCCGCCGGCGCCGACATCGTCGACGTCAACATGGGCTGCCCGGTGCCCAAGGTCGTCAAGACCTCGGGCGGCTCATCCCTGTTGCGCGATCCAGACCGTGCGTGCCGGGTGGCCGAGGCGGTGGTGGGGGCGGTGTCGATCCCGGTGACGGTCAAGATCCGGCTGGGCTGGGACTTCGCCACCCGCAACTACCTCGAGATGGCGACCCGCCTGGAGGCAACCGGGATCCAGGGTCTCGCCGTCCACGGTCGCACTCGCTCGCAGCGTTATGACCCATTCGCGGATTGGGAGGCGATCGCCCAGGTCAAGGCCTCGGTCACCATCCCGGTCGCCGGCAGCGGCGATCTGCGGACGGCCGACGATGCCGCGCGGCGCCAGGCCGACACCGGCGTCGACGCCGTGATGCTGGGTCGGGGTATCCTGGGCAACCTCTGGCTGGTCCGGCAGACGGTGACCCGATTGACGACCG
>VBJI01000231.1 GCA_005880875.1 Chloroflexota bacterium | reverse complement strand
TAAGCCCACGTCAGGTCATAGAAGTCCCGCTCCTTCAGCAGCACCTGGCAACCGGCGTAATAGATGTCGAGGAACGACTGAAGATCGCTGAAGACATAGGCTCGTCGTAGCTCATCGACTGAGGCATAGCTCAGCGGTACGCCGTTGCGTCGTGCCAGCTCGAACATCAACTCCGGCTCGAGGGTTCCCTCGATGTGGAGATGCAACTCCGCCTTTGGTAGTTGTCTGGCAAAGGCGCCCGGATCGCCGGCCATGCCCTTGGATGATAAGTCGATGCTGCTATCGTGCGGGCGTGGCGGTAGGGAGCCTTTCGAGGCGCGACTGTCTCAAGTTATTACTCGCCGCGAACGCCGCCTGGCTTGGATCGCTCGCGCTGGGCACATGGACCGCCGCGTGGCCCAGTCGGCAAGTCCTGGGCAAGGCCGTTCCGATCGAAGGTCTGGGTTTGGGGATCCGCTTCACGAATTTCCTCCGCGGCGCGGGGATAACGACAATACGCAGCCTCGTCCCGGTCCCGTTCGAGACCCTAACCCGCCAAGAGACCGATACCCTCCGCCTGGTGGCCCAGGGCCATTCAGACAAGCAAATCGCGAAGGCACTCGGCGTCACCGAACAGGCCGTCGAGATGGACCTCGCAAGCCTGTATCGAAAGCTGCAGGACCGCTGTGCACCCTACGATGCTTGAAATCCATCGAGTTGGCAGAGGTCGGCGCGACCGCCGGCCAGGATGGTGTTGACGTCGTCGGCGGTCGTGACGTTGCCAGAGGCGAGGGTTGGAATTCCGACTTCGTTCCGGATCCGGTCGCTGGCCGGCACACCGAACAGGCGCCGGTAATCCGGGCGACTCTCCCACACGGTCTGGCCCATCACCGGGTGGAGCAGGTCACAACCATGGAGCTTTAGCAGCGCTGCGATCTCGACGGCTTCGTCGAGCTCGAGCCCGCCCGGCATCCAATCGCTGGCGGAGATCCGCACCAGTAGCGGGCGCTCCCAGATCGCCCGGACGGCGTCGACCACTTCGAGCGGAAAGCGCATCCGGTTCTCGAGTGAACTGCCGTACTCGTCCCCGCGGCGATTGGTCAGCGGCGAGATGAAGCCGGCGAGAAGGTACCCATGGGCGAAGTTGAGCTCGAGGGCGTCGAACTCACAGCCGGCGGCCGCCCGCGCGGCAGCGGCAAAGACCGTCGCGATGTGCACCATGTCGCGATGCGTCATCTCGCGCGGCAGCGCGGCGTGCGGGGTGTAGGCGATCGGCGAGGCGGCGATCAACCGCCAGCCGCCCTGCCCCAGCGGCCGGTCCACGCCCTGTGAGCGGGGGCGCATCGACCCGCGCCGGCCGGCATGACCGAGCTGCAAGGCGACCCTGCTGCCGGCCCGATGGACCCGCTCCACGGCAGGCCGCATGGCGTCCTGGTGCGGTCGATCGAGGACTGCCGATTCGGGGGTGATGCGTCCATCCTCCGTGACGCTGACGAACTCGGTGACGATCAGTCCGGCACCGGTCCCAGCGGCGGCCTCGAGATCCGGGCCGGCTGCGATGACCACGCGGTTCGGCACCGTCAAATTCCCGAGACGAAACGGGGCGAACATCGGGGGCGGACTCAGGCGCAGCGCCCCATCGGGTGAACCTTGCGCCGCCGCCGCAAACCACGCGTCGACCGTGCGCACCAGTTCCGGGTCGCGCTGGGTCAGGTTGATGTAGGTGATTCGGCGGCTGCGGGTGAGCAGGTTGAACGCAAACTGCCTGGGGTCGAATTGGGCGTACCGCGCCACGTGCTCGAAGTAGCTGGAACTCTCGATTGCCGCCTCCTGGAACCGTTCCACGACCGGCTGGCGCTCCATCTCGTAGTCGTTGATGGCGGCATCCACGTCGTGATGGCGGCGGAGGGCGTCGACGAGCGCGATGCTGTCCTCCATCGCCAGCTTGGTTCCCGAGCCGATCGAGAAGTGCGCGGTGTGGGCCGCGTCTCCCAGTAGGACGACATTGCCGTGATGCCAGCTTTCCTGTCGCAGCGTGGCAAAGTTGATCCACAGGGAGCGGTTCGACATCAGCCGGCGACCACGCAGTTCCGGCTGGAAAAGCGACTCGCAATACGCGATGCTC
Source organism: Chloroflexota bacterium (assembly GCA_005880875.1). Lineage (GTDB taxonomy): Bacteria > Chloroflexota > Dormibacteria > CF-121 > CF-121 > CF-13. The sequence continues at coordinate 409 of VBJI01000231.1, read as the reverse complement.
TCCGCCTCGGTGGCGGTTTCCAGCCCGGCCCGCCGCCAGGCATCCTCCGGGCACTCGACGATGAAGGTGCAGGTGTGGGCGTCGAACGGGTAGGCATGCACCTGGAACAGACCGTCGTCGTTGCGGCGAAAGATGAAGGTGAACGCATCGAGCGGTAAGTCGCCCCCGAACCAGACGAACTTCGTGGGATGGACCACGATCTGCGGCTTGAAGACCTCGGCGTACGTCCGTCGCACCAGGCCGTTGATCCCGTCCGCCCCGATGATGAGATCGGCGCCCTCGAGTTCCTTGAGGTCATGGATCTCGTGCTCGAACTCCAGCCGGACGCCGAGCGTCTGGCAGCGGCGCTGCAGGATATTGAGTAAGACCTTCCGGGAAATGCCGGTGAACACGTGCCCGCGGGAGCGGA
>VBJI01000233.1 GCA_005880875.1 Chloroflexota bacterium | reverse complement strand
GCCCAGTTCTTTGTCGCGCAGCGCCGGCGCGAGCGAAACCCCAACGGCACCTCCCGTGTCGATGGCGTTGCCGTCGCCGTCAGCCGGGAATCGCATCGCTGCCGCCCTCACGGGTGCTGGGGGTCAATCCAGGCCCGGCAACAGAGCCGCTCTCTATTTGATGGCTGCCGTTGCGTCCGTATTACTTGTCGGCGCTGGATCCGCTCTGGGTTGGCGGCTGCGCCGACGCCGCCGGGCGGGCGGCTGAGCGCCCGAAACCGAACGCCACCCAGTACCAGCGCAGGTAGTGGGGCATCCACTGCCACAAGCGGAAGCGGCTCGTCCCCGCTGTCCGGTCGTGCCATACGGTCGGGACCTCGTCGACCTTCATGCCAAGCCGCTGCGCCTTGACGGTGAGCTCGAGGGCGAGCTCGAAGCCGGCCGACGACTCGATGGTGACCGCGTCCAGCAGCCGGCGGCTGTACATCCGGAAGTTGCTGGTGGCGTCGTGGATCGGCAGCCGGCCGAGCCAATGGAGCGACAGCCCGGCCGTCCGCGACAGCGTTCGCTTCAGCAGCGGCCCGCCTTCCTGGCCGCCGCCCCGCACATAGCGGGAACCGGCCACCACGTCGGCACCCGCCCGCGCCCGCCGCAGCATCTCGTCGATCGCCTGCGGCTCATCCGAGCCGTCGGCCATCATCACCAGCACGGAAGGCGCCTTCGCCACCTGGAATCCCTTGCGGATCGCGTTGAGCACGCCGCGACCAAGGTCATTGCGTTGCAGCCGCAGCTGTGGCATCTCCGGGACTAACCGCTGCACCACCGGCACCGTGGTGTCGGCGTCGAAGTCGTAGACGATCAGGACTTCATAGGGCGTCGCCTTGACGGCGCCCGCCAGGTTGCGCAGCACCGGCGCGATGTTCTCGGCCTCGTTGTACACCGGCACCACGATCGAGAGCGCCAGTGGTGCGGCCGCCGGGTCCTGCGCCATCAGACGCGCCCGGCCGCGACCTCGTCACGGATCCAGGGGATCACCTCGTCCAGCATCGCATCGAGCGTGGTGGTCGCCTCGAAGCCCAGCACGCGCTTCGCCTTGCGCACGTCCGGGACTCGCATCTGCACGTCGTGCTCGAAGGGCGGATCGTGCTCCAGCCGCAGCGGCCGGCCGTCGGTGTGGATCTTCTTCCAGATTTTCTCGGCGAGCTGCGCGACCGTGGTCGACTGCGCCGTCGAGAGATTGAAGTCCTCGTTGCGAGCGGCCGGTGACTCCATGCAGAGGCGAATGCCCTTCGCCAGGTCGCCACCGTAGGTGTAGTGGCGGACTTGCGAGCCGTCGCCCAGAATCCGGAGGGGATCCTGCCCCTTCAGCACTTTCTGCACCAGGTCCGGGACGACGTGACTCATCGCCAGCTTGATGTTGCCGCTCATGATGTCGGCGTCGCGGCGGGCGCGCCGCTCGCCGATGCCTACGCAGTTGAACGGCCGGATGATCGTGTAGGGCAGCTGGTACTGCTACCAGGCGCCCTTCGCGAAATATTCCGAGGCGAGCTTCTGAAACCCGTAGGTCGAGATCGGCGGCGGGCTCGTCAGCTGGGCGCCTTCGGGCGTGGGGAACACCGTCGCCGACTCGAAGACCATGCTGCTCGACAGGACGTCGATCTTCTGCAGCCGTCCCTGCTTGCAGGCGGCGATGGCGGCATCGAAGGTGGCGGCCAGGATCCGCTCGTTCTCCGCCAGCAGGTCGTAGGCGAACTCGTGGAAGTAGCTGATGCCGCCGATCATGGCGGCGCCCGCCACCACCTGGTCGCACTCGAGCGCCAGCCGTGAGACCAGCTCGATGTCCTTGGCATCGCCCTCGACCAATCGGTACTTCGGGTCGTGGTCGTAGCTCTTTTTGACCGGACCGTATTTGCTGAAGTTGTCGAGTCCGATCACGCTGTGGCCGGCCTCCAGCAGCTCGGGCACCAGGTAGCCGCAGATGAAGCCCGCCGCGCCGGTCACGAGGACCTTCACAGACGGATCGTGTTACCCAGGGACGCCCAGATATCGACGACCTCGCGGCCGTCAACGGCGATCTGCCGGTACATCTTGTGCGGGGCGGCGACGATCAGCACGTCCGATTCCTTCAGCACGGTTTCCAAGGATGCCCACGGTGCGGCCTTCCAGTGATTGGCGATGGTCGATCATGTCGATCACGTAGGCGGGCAGGCCTTCGTTGACCAGCATCGCGGAGTGTCCCATCGGGAAGTGGTCCGGGGTGAAGGCCGCGAGCTGCATGACGTCTTTCAGGAGGCAGGGTCCGGCGGCAAAACCGGGCGCCGGCAGGTCGGCGGCGCGCGGATAGTTGTGCCGGATCGCGTGCAACACACGACTGTGATCCTGACCGGCCCGATGCACGATCTGGAAGAACTGGTTGGCGATGGCGAACTTCATGTAGCGCCAGGTATTGGTCAGCAGCTTCGCCAGCTCCGCCTCCTCCGACGTGGTGCGGATGATCTCCACGTCGAACTTTTCGAAGAGGGCCGACGCGCGGTCGAAGGCGGCGTCGTCATCGGCGCCGATGATCTGCGGCAGTGTCCGGATCTCCTCGAGGGCGTAGCCCTCCGCGATCCGCTCGGGACAGAAGGCGACCTCGATGTCGGCGGTGCGCTGCTGGAATCGCCGCTTGACGAAGGCGGTGGTCCCCGGATAGACGGTGCTGCGCAGGACCACCAGCGAGTGCGGCCGCAGCCGCGGTCCCAGCTCGTCCACAACCTTTTCGAAGACGCGCGTCGACGGGTTCATGAACTCGTCGATCGGGGTGCCGATCACCATCACGACCACGGTGGTCCGCTCGACGATCTCGGCGCGGTTGCTCAGCTCCAGACGGCCGCTGGCCAGGGTCTTGAGCAGGAGCTCGTCGGCGCCGCGCTCGCGAAACGGCATCTGGCCGCGTCGCACGTGGTTGATCTTGTCCTCATCGGTGTCGTAGATGCCCACCCGGCAGCCGACGTCGGCGAAGGACATGGCGAGCGGGAGCCCGACATGGCCGCAGCCGCCGACGACGACCAGGTCCAGGTCCGGATTCATCTGGGTGGTGATTCTACTGGTCTGAATTCGCGGCACTCGTGGCCTAGAATCGCCTGATCGGCCAGGCTGAAGCGCGCACGCTGCCCGGGACGAGGGATCGGACCCCGGCGTTGCAGGCCGGCGCATGGCGCCTGGGACTGGCCGCGGACTGGGCGGCGCCGCTGCTGGTGGCGATCGCCTCCGCGCTGGCCGTCTTCCATCGCATCAACTTCAGCGCCTGGTTCGACGAGACCTATTCCTACGGCATGGTCACCCAGCCCCTGCATCTGATGCTCACTCGCTGGACCTGGGGATCGGAATCGAACATGGTCCTCTACTACCTGGTGCTCAAGGCCTGGTTGGGCCTGACCGGGCTCGTCGGCATCGCCCCCAATGAGATCGTGCTGCGCATGCCGTCGGCGCTGGCCGCCGTCGGCGCCGCCGTGATGGTGTATCTGCTCGGCAGGCGGTTGTTCGGACGGATCGCCGGGCTGGTCGCGGCCGGGCTGTTCCTCATGAACTTCCTGCAGATGATCCTGGCCCAGATGGCCCGCTCCTACAGCCTCGAGCTGCTGCTGCTCGGCGTCTCCTGGTACGCGCTCTTCGCGGCCCTCGACCGCCGGGCGTCGGCGCGGCGCTGGTGGATCGTCTTCGTCGTCAGCAGCGTGCTCTCGGTCTACGCGGCGTTGTTCAGCGGCCTGGTGCTGGCTTCGCAGGCGGCGGCGCTCGCCGTCCTGCTGATCCTGCCCGGTCCCTGGCGGGAGCGGGTGCGCGCCTCGCTGCGGCCGGCGGTGGCGAGTTTCGTCGTCACCGGCGTGTTGATCGCCCCGATCGCGTTCGACGCCGCGGTGCACGGTGGACCCATCTGGGTGCCCCCGGTCAATCTGCACGCCATCACCGGATTCTTTCTCTTCATCGGCGGCGGCAGCCGCCGCTACGAGCTGCTGATCTTCGGCGCCGCCGCTCTGGGTTTCGCCCTGGCGCTGTTCGCGATGCCTGGCGCCGGCGCGCTGGCCGCCATCACCCGGGCACGTCCCGACGCGTTCGGCGCGGCGCTGGCGATGGCGAGCTGGTTCGTGGTGCCGATCGTGATCGCGTTCGCATTGACCCAACCCCGGCTCAACCTCCACCTGTTTTTCAGCCGCTACCTCGTCATCGTGGTGCCGCCGCTCTGTCTGCTGGCGGGTCTCGGCGTCAGCGCCCTGCGCTGGCGGCTCGCCCAGGCGGTGCTCGCCGTCGGCCTGGCCGTCGATCCAGTGCGGCATCCCGGTCGAGTATTACCTGGAAGCCAACCGCGGTGCTGCCCATTTCGACGCGGACTCACCCGGGCGATTCTCGTGGGTCGGCGATCCGACAGTTCCCGTGGACCGGCAGTCGGTCCTGGACTACGCCGCCCGTCATCAGCGAGTCTTCTTCGTGTTCGCGCCCCTCGGGCTCACGCCGCAACTGGCGGCAGAGGATCAACAGCTGGAAGCGAGCCTGGCGTCACACGCCGGCATGCTCGGTCGCATGACCGCCCACGCGGACATCGACACGTCGGTCGTGCTCTTTCAGCAGTCGCCCTAAGGATTCAGCGAAGGCCAGATGTAGACGCCGGCTGTCCGGGTCGGCGCTGTCTGCAGCACGTCGGTGAAGAAGCTCACCATCCGGTCCTCGTTGGCCATCGGCCCGACGATCACCGACTGCACGCTCAGCGAGCGCAGGTCTCCCAGGATCTGCTGGCGAAGGCTGTCGGTAACCTCCGGGCTGGGCTCTCCGCGCTGGACCATCACCATGATCGACTGGGTCGCGGTCATCGGAGGATCCTGAGCCGGACCCGGAATGAACCCGTACCCCTCCGGCATGCGAAAGCGCATCCCCGAGGCCGCCTCCCAGAGCATGGCAGTCGCTTCGTCACCGTGGGAGAAGGGCGCGACCAGGGCGACGCTGCCCGACGGGATCTGCGTGACGTCGCCGCTCGTGAAGTAGGCCGGCACCGTCGCATCGGTGTGGTCGTACGGCCAGTGCGGTAGCAGCGGCAGCAAGGCGACCAGGACGACCCCCGCCACGAGCAGCCGGCGACGGCCCACGCTCCGGCTGAGGTAGGTATCGATGAAGATGGCAAGCAGCAGGCCTACCAGCAGATAGGCGAAGAGCATCAGGCGGCCGGGCAGGATGTTGTAGAGCACGGGCGCCTTGATCAGCGCCAGCCATCCCCCGACGAGGGTATAGAGCATCACCCGCGCTGGCAGGAAGGCAGCCAGCAGTGGGAAGGCCAGTCCCAGCACGAACGAGGGGATGTGGCTGATCCGTCCGTTGAAATGCAACGTCGGCCCGAGCGAGAGCAGGGCAAGCATGACGCCGAGGAGCGCCGCGAAGCGGACGATGGGGCGTGCCCACTGCCGGACGACCAGAAACGCGAGCAACACAATCAAGGGAATGCCGACATACGCGGTCCACTCCGCGATGTCGCCGGTGAACCGCTCGCTGATGCGGGTCAGAAAGGCGGGCGCCAGCGCCTGCATCCGGGTGGGGACGATGAAGTTGAGCAGATCGCTGACGAAGATGTTCTGCTCCTGCAGGATGCCGGGAACCCGTTGCGGGCCGGCAAACTGGACCGCCAGCGGAACCGCCGCCAGGACCGCGAATACCCCGGCCGCGATCGCGAGCGCCCGCGAGGCATGGGCAAGCCGGGCACGGACCGCATTCGGGTACAGCCCGATCAGAATGATGAGCCCCAGGGCAGCCACGATCACCGACGTGGCCAGCAGTTCCTCGCCGATGACGAGCTGCACCCCGGCCAGCACCCCGAGGATCAGCCCACTCTGCCAGAAGGGCCGCGTCTGCCGCAGCAGCATCTCGTCGAGCATGATCAGGAACAGCGGCGGAATGAAGGCCAGGGTGACGTGCGGATGGCCGAGGGAGTGGGCGAGCATGAAGGGCGAGAACCCGTAGACCAGCCCACCGATCGCCGCGCCGACCTGGCTGCGGACGTAACGCCGGATGGCGAGATACGCCGTCCACGCCGAGAGCGCCAGCGCGACGGTCGTGACCAGGTTGAAGCTGAAGACCGGACCGAGCCAGAGCTCGATCGGGGCCAACACCACGCCGACGAGCGGCATGGAGGCGTTCCACATCAGGTTCATGCCGGCCGGAAAGTCGATGTAGTTCGAGACCAGCGGATTGTGGCCATGCAGCAACGCGAACGACGGCCAGCGGAAGAACCACATGAACTGCGGCGTATCGACGCCGCCGCCGATCGCCAGCGTGGTGGGGGCGCGCCAGGCGCTGGCGAAGAGCAGCACCCCCAGCCCCAGGTAGGCGAGCAGGGCGAGCGCCGGCCAGCGAGGGGACCGGACCGGCGTCAGCCCGCCTTTCTCGCCACGCACAGCAGCGACGCGCCGACGGGAAAGTTCATCCGCCGCAGCAGCGGGATCTCGGCGCTGAAGATGCGACGCAGCATGCCATTCGACCACGTTGGATGGAGCGTATTTTCGCTCTTGACCTCCCTGAACCGACGCAGCACCTTCAGCCACAGCCGCCCCAGCAGGATCACGGGGAACAGGTAGGTACTGACGTAGCTCTGCCGCTCGACGAGCAGACCCGCTCGGCCGATGACATGACGAAGACCGCGCGCCGT
>VBJI01000122.1 GCA_005880875.1 Chloroflexota bacterium | reverse complement strand
TCATCGTAGAGTCGCTTTTGCGTCTGATCGGGTACCAAAAGCATGACCACGTTGCCCATCTCGACCGCCTTCTCGACGGTCTCGACCCGCAGGTCTTCCTGCTCGGCGGCCTCCCAGGATTTGCTGCCCTTGTAGAGGCCGACCACCACGTCGACTCCGCTGTCCTGCAGATTGAGCGCGTGTGCGTGGCCCTGACTGCCATAGCCGATGACCGCCACCCGCTGACCAGAGAGCGCGGCCATGTCGGCGTCGGCGTCGTGATAGACCTTTGCCATTAGAGGTACGTCTTGGTGGTGAGGTTGTAGAGCCGCGGGTTGAGGCCGATCACCTGGTCGGCGTCGACGGGCACGTCGACCAGGATCGACTGGCCCTCGGTTTCGTAGCAGGCGTCCATGATTTCCTTGAGATTGCTGAGGTCCGGTTTGACGCGGAAGCCGTCCCAGCCGTGGGCTTTCGCCGCCGCCACGAAATCGATGGAGGGCAGCGAAGAATGGTAACGGCGCTTCTCGACGTCGGGAATGACGACCTCGAGGCCCTTGTCGACGATTCCGTAGACGCCGTTGTTGATGATGAACACCCGCAGGTCGAGGTTGGCGGCGTCCGCCAGCGCGCCGCCGAACAGCCGCCAGCAGCCGTCGCCGGTGAAGACGAACGTGTGCAGGCTGGGGTCGGCCATCTTGGCCCCCACCCCGAGGCCGAAGCCGCCACCCATCGCCGATCCATCGTGCATGGTGTGGAACGGGATGTAGGGATGCGGGCGCTGGGTAACGTACTGCCGGTCCTTGTAGGCGATGCAAACGTCATCGAAGCCGATGCTGTTCGGCTGCCACGACCGGTGGAGCTGCTCGTAGAACGCGATGAAGTCCACGGCGCCATCGCGAACGTCGCGGGTGATGTGGCGGGTGTTCAGGCGCGCCGGCACCTCCACGGCGGGTCGCCGGCCAATGGCGCCCGCCGTCAGGCGCGGAATGATCTCGGCCAGCGTCAGGTCGAGATCGCCCCGGACGACGCGGTAATTGCCGCGCACGCGATGCCGGAATTCACCAGCCAGATGACCGTAAGGCTCGGACCACCCGGTGAAGTGCCAGAGATCGCCCGCCGGGATGGCGCCGAGGTTCAGCGAATATTCGCCCGGGTCGAAGCCAAGGGCGATCACGCAATCCTCCGGCCCGATGCCCCGCCACAGCTTCATCGCCTCGTCGTTACCGCCGAAGGAGATGTACCCGTACCCGTATGGATTTTCCGCTGACACGGCATTGGCGCCGTTCACCGACCAGACGGTGGGTGCTTGCAGCAGGCTCGAGAAGCTGGTGGTCATCGCCTGGATGCCCGGCCAGCGCGCGGCCTCGCTGCCCACGTAGACGACCACCCGGCGGCCGTCGGCGATACGCGGAAACTCCTCGACGAAGCGGTCGATGTCCTGCTGACGAAAGCCGCGCGGACGCTGCCGGGAGGACACGTCGACCTGCACGTCTCGGGAAAGGATGTCGGGGTAGAAACAGATAGCCACCGGCTTGGATTCGAGCAGGATGGATTGCGCCCGCTCGAGCTGCTCCTCCATGGTGTCGAGGTCATCGATGACGACGCATCCATCCGCCAGCTCGGCCTGCAGCTGGGGAAGGATGTTCATGCCGTGTACCGAGACATCCTGCAGCGGAGCGAGGCCGATCGACATGGTGGAGTTCAGGGCCACGATGTAGACGGCGGGAATGTTGTGCAGCTTGGCATCGGTGAGGCCGCTGCCGCCCAGTTTGGATCGGCGAAGGGTTGCAGGTGCTTCGTCACGTGGATCAAGCCGCCACCGTTCACCCCGGCGTAGCTCGTGATACCCCAGCGGCGCAGGGTCTCGATCAGCCAGTAATTGCCGCTGGTCCGCTCCAGCGGCGCCGGCGCAAAGGGGGTTAGCTCCTGTTCGACCCGGTCAAGCATCTCGGTGCTCATCGACCGGCTCAGCCACTGAACATCCGGTTGATCGCCTCGGTGGCGTCGGGACCGGGATTCGTGGCCGGCTGGCCGCTGGCGACCGCGGCCGTCAGCGCCTGGGTCACAATGCCGGCCACGTCGATCTGGTGCCGCCGCTCCTGGATTTCATGATGAAGCGGGTCCGGAATTTCGATCGTATAGCTCGCCATAACCGTCCTCCTTGCCGTAAATGAGTCCGAAACCAATAAAAAAAGCCCTCGTCCTGCAGGGACGAGAAGCTTGGCTTCCCGCGGTACCACCCTACTTGCGGCCGCCGGACCGCCCCTCTTGCCGAGCCACCGACTCCGGGGGTGAGTAAGCCCCGTCAACGGCGGTTGACTCAGGGGAAACGCTAGCAGCCTCAGCGGTGGACCTTCATTGTGCAAAGCAACCAAAAGTTCTTGGACTCTTTGGTCCTTCACGCGAGCCGCCCGGTAAGGCATACTAGTCACTCCCATGGCGCTGACCGTGCGCGAAGCGATGGCGCTGGGGGGATTGCGGAGGGGTGAGGTGCTGGCCGGGGCCGGCGGCCTCGACCGAACCATCACCTGGGTGAAGGTGCTGGAGTCCCCCGAGACGATCAGCTGGCTCGCCGAGGGCGAGCTCTTGCTGACGGTGGCGTTCGCCATCAAGGACGACCAGGCCGCTCAGCGGGATCTGATGCGCAACCTCGCCGCCGTCAAGTCGTCGGGCCTGGTGATCAAGCCCGAGCGCTATCTACCGCAGATCCCGCAAGACATGATCGGCCAGGCCAATGAGTTTGGCATCCCTCTCATCCGCATCCCGCCCGATGTGTCGTACCTCGAGATCATGAACCCGATCCTCGAACGGATCATCAACGCCCAGAATGCCGAGCTTCGGCGCTCCATCGAGATCCACCGCCAGTTCACCCACCTGGCCCTCGACGGCCAGGGCCTCCAGGCGATCGTCAAGACGCTGGGTGAGCTGGTCGAGAGCTCGATCGCGCTGGAAGACATCAACTTCCACCTGCTGGCGACCCACGTGGTCCCCGGCGTCACGGACAAACACCGGCAACAGACCCTCGCCCAGCACGGCACTCCACCGAAGGTCCAGCAATCGGCCGCCATCAAGGCCATGCTGCGCGAGGTGGTGGTGGGCCGGGTGCCGCACCAGGTGCCGCCCTTTCCCGAACTCGGGCTGACGGCCCGCCGCATCATCACCCCGGTGCTCGCTGGACGCGAATGCCTCGGCTACCTCTCGATCATCGATCACCCGCAGCACCACGAAGAGCTCGCCATGATGGCCATCGAGCACGCGGCCACCGTCATCGCGCTCGAGATGATCAAGCAGCGCGAGGTCGCGGGGGCCGAGGACCGGGTTCGCGGCGAGCTGGTCGATGACCTGCTCAACGGCACCTTTGGCGACGAGGCGAATGTGCACCGCCGGGCGCGCCACCTTCATTACGACCTGTCCCAACCGCACCGGCTGCTGGTCGTCGACGTCGACCACTTTCGCCAGTTCATCAAAGAACGCCGCTATGAAGAGGGCAAAGTCATCACCCTCAAGCGGCAGCTGTTTCAGCTGGTGACCGGCGCCGTCCGACGGCAGCAGCCGCGCCACCTGGTCACCGCCCACAGCGACAGCGTGATCGTGCTCGTCCCGCAGCCGCCCGACGGAACGGATCCGGAGGGCGAGGCGCTGGCCGGTCGAATCCGGGAAGTGGTGGCGGACTCGGACCTCGGCATCACGGTCTCGGTGGCGATCGGCCGGCTGTGCGTGAAACCGGACGACTTCAAGCCGGCCTTTGTCGAGGCGCAGCGCGCGCTCGACCTGATGGTTCGCTTCGGAAAGCGCGAGCAGGTGATCAACTATGACCGGCTTGGCGTCTATCGGCTGCTCGCCCAGGTCGAGGATCGCGCCGGTCTCGATGCGTTTGCCGGCCGGATGCTGGCCCCGCTGGTCGATTACGACCGGGCTCGCGGGACGCCCTTGCTCCGGACGCTGGAGATCTACCTCCAGCACCATGGCAACCTTCGACAGTCGGCCCGCGACCTGCACATCCATCTGAACACGCTCCATTACCGGTTGCGCCGGATCAGCGAATTGACCGGCGTCGACCTGAAGGACGCCGATGCGCGGCTCGACCTCCTGCTGGCGTTGCGCGTCCGAGCGCTGGCGGAGCGCCTCTAGGGGACGCATGGGCCGGACCATGGCGTCGAAGATCTGGGATGACCATCGGGTCGCCGCCCCCGAGGGCGAGCCGGACCTTCTCTATGTCGACCTGCATCTCGTGCACGAGGTCACTTCCCCGCAGGCCTTCGAGAGCTTGCGCCTCAACGATCGGCATGTTCGCCGGCCCGAGCTGACCCTGGCCACCATGGACCACGACGTCCCCACCCGCGGCGGCCGGGCAGCCGCGGACGAGGTCGCCGAGCGTCAGATGTCGGCGCTCGAAGAGAACTGCCGGCGCGCGGGTATCCGGCTGTTCGGCATGGGCAGCGCGCGGCAGGGGATCGTCCATGTGATCGGGCCCGAGCTGGGGCTGACCCAGCCGGGCATGCTGATTGTTTGCGGCGACTCGCATACCTCGACCCACGGCGCCTTTGGCGCGCTCGCGTTCGGCATTGGGACCTCAGAGGTCGAGCACGTGCTCGCCACCCAATGCCTGCGGCAGCGGCGGCCCCGGGCCATGGCGGTCACCGTCGAGGGCGCGCTTCCGCTGGGTGTCACGGCCAAGGATGTGGCCCTCGGCATCATCGCGCGGATCGGCGTCGAGGGCGGCCGCGGCCACGTCATCGAGTACCGGGGATCGACCATTCGCGGGCTGTCGATGGAAGGCCGGATGACGGTCTGCAATATGACGATCGAGGCCGGCGCCCGAGCCGGCATGATCGCCCCCGACGAGACGACCTTCGCCTACATGAAAGGTCGCGAGTACGCGCCGCGCCCCGACCAGTGGGAGGCGGCGGTGGCCTCCTGGCGCGCCCTGGCGACCGATGCCGGCGCCGGCTTCGAGCATGAAGTGGCGATCGACGCCGGCCGGCTCGAGCCCTACGTCAGCTGGGGCACGAACCCGGGACAATCGGTGCCGGTCACGGGCAGCGTGCCGTCGCCGTCAACCGAGACCGACGAGCGAGCCCTGCGCTATATGGCGCTCGAGCCAGGCACGGCGATGGAGTCGATCTCGATCGACCGGGTCTTCATCGGCTCCTGCACCAACGCGCGCCTCGAGGATCTGCGGATCGCGGCGTCGGTGGTGCGCGGGCACAACGTTCATCCAAAGGTCCGCGCGATGGTGGTGCCGGGATCGGCGAGCGTCAAGCGCCAGGCCGAGTCCGAAGGGCTGGACGCGATCTTTCGGGACGCGGGCTTCGAATGGCGGGACGCCGGCTGCTCCATGTGTCTGGGAATGAATCCCGACATTCTTCGCCCGGGAGAGCGCTGCGCCTCCACCAGCAACCGCAATTTCGAAGGCCGGCAGGGGAGCGGAGGCCGCACCCATCTGGTCAGTCCGCCGATGGCTGCCGCCGCCGCCATCGCCGGCCACCTCGTGGATGTCCGGGAATTCAACTGATGGAACCGTTCAAGCGCACCACCGGGGTGCTCGCGCCGCTCGACCGGGCCAACGTCGATACCGACCAGATCATCCCCAAGCAGTTCCTGAAGCGGATCGAACGCTCCGGGTACGGACCGTTTCTCTTTTACGACTGGCGACGCCAGGGCGGCTTTATCCTCGATCGGCCGGAGTATCAGGGCGCGACGTTTCTCGTCACCGGCCCAAACTTCGGCTGCGGATCTTCGCGCGAGCACGCGGCATGGTCATTGCTCGACGCCGGCTTTCGGGCGGTCATCGCTCCGTCCTTTAGCGACATCTTCAAGAGCAACGGCTTTCGCTCCGGGCTGCTCCCGGTCGAGTTGCCCGAGACGGCGGTGCGTCAGCTGATCGACCTGGCGGTGCGGCAGCCCGGCATCGAAATCACCGTGGATCTGGAATCGAGCCTCATCTCCCTCCCCGCTCGCGGGGAAAGCTCTGGGTGGGAGGCTGATTTCTCCGTCGACCCATTCTTTCGCGAATGCCTCCTCAACGGTTGGGACGAGGTAGCGCTGACGCTACGCCAGGACGCTGACATAGCTCGCTATGAATCGACTCGGCCTGGCTGGTTGCCGATCAGCCGATAACGCGAGGAGAGCGGCCACCGGGCCGCCCTCCTCAGGTCGCTGTGCGGCGCTACTGGCGAGCGAAGAACACGTCGGGATCGTGCCGGCCTTGCGGCCACAGGAAGTTGGTCACCAGGTCGCGGTTGTCGCCCCATGTGAAGTACTGGTGCGTTCCATCGCTGACGTTCGCGATGTAGTCACCCATGTAGGTGAAGGCGATGATTGGATCGAACTGCGGCAGCGTATAGACACCGGGGAACGATTGACTGTTGACGCGGTTCGTCGTCCATTTGTTGCCGCTCTTCGAGTTGGAGACCAGGACGTCGAGCTGACTGGTGCCGTCGCCGGCAGGGCTGATCTCGTAATAGAGAAGGTGTAACCCGCTGGCATCCGCACTCAAAGCGGGTTGCGCTTCATCGTTGTCGCCGGACGTGACCGGTGATGGCGCCCAGGTCGCGCCGCCGTCGCCCGATGTCGCGAGGACGACGTGGCTGTGCCCGGATGCGCCATCGTTCCAGGTGGCATAGAGGTTGCCAGCCCGCTCGGCCAGCGTCGGAAATTCGGCGTTCCGCATGAACTGTCCCGGTCCGAGCTGGAAGGCGCCGAACGGCACGCCGGTCGATGGCGAGACATTGGCGATCTTCACCTTCTGCGGAAAGGTCTGGCCGCCGTCATGCGAGGCGAAGATCCATTCCTCTTCAGTGAACGGTGCGCCCGTGCAGGTCGGGTCGTCGACCCCGACCTTCAGGGCGGCATCATAAACCGTTCCATTCGAGGCAACGAAGGGCTGCGCTCCGATGTACTGGTGGGATGAGCAGGTCGTCACGCCGGGTCCGAACTGGAACAGCACGGTCTTGTCTGCATACGCAATCGACCAGGTCCCCGCGCCATCGGTGGAATGCGCGACCGGCAACCCGCTGTAGCCGGTTGTCACTCCGCTGGTGGAGTCGAACGTCGCGGTGACGTCATCCCAGCCGTCGAAAAGCTTGCCCGCGCCGGCTGCGGTCAACGCGTCCTTGTCGGCCATGTATCCGAACGGATTGCCAGGCGGTGGTGGAATCGGCGTGGCCTGGCTCCAGGACTTGCCTCCGTCGGTGGATTTGGCGACGCCGACGAGGAGGTTGAAGTTGGCCAGGTCTAAGACGAGGTTCGAGTAGTACATCGCGCCACTCGTATCGCTGGCCAGCCACGGATCGCCAAAGTTGATGTCTCCGCCGGCATTGGGGATGTTGCCGCCGTCGGTGAAGGTCTGGCCACCGTCTGCTGAGTACGAAAAGCCGCTCAAGTTGCTCCCGGCCGTCAACGCCAGAAGCGTGCGCTGGGAGTCGTTGAAGCCAACGGCGACGTTGGACCCGGAGACGGCAACGCTCGTCTCGCTCTGCGTGGTCTGGTCGGCCTGGTTGGTGTCTTCACCAGGATTGCTCACACGAACATTGGGCAGTGCTCCGCCGCCAGGCTTCAACCCCTTGGCTTGCCGAGCCGTCGTTGGAGCGCTGATTCCAGTCGAATCGGGGGTAGCGTGATGGTCGCCGCGCGCCATCGCCTCGACGGCGATGCGGGCCGTGGGCGTTAGGCTCTTTCCCGCCACGGAAGCGAGGATTCGCTTCGCGATCTCTTGCTTGCTCGGTGGCGAATAGGGCGACGCCGCTGAGCCCGCTATCACCCCCGCAGCCAGGACCACGGCGGCGATCGTCAACGCACTGAGTGTTCGGCGCATAGTACCTCCCTGTCCCTCTAACCTCGTTGATCGCGCGAGCAGCCGACGCTGAATATCGGCCTATAGGCACCCCCTTCTTAGAACCCCCGCGGATAAACTCACGCGCAGCCCGACCGTGCGGGCGCCTCCATCCTAGGGTTGCGGCCGGTTCAGGTCAAGCGGCGCTGCCAGCAGCGACGGCGGCTTCCCGACGGACGGCCATCTACCGCGTCATGAGCAGAGGTCTGCGCCCTTTGCCGCGAGCACTCGTCCCACGGCGGTTTCGAGGGCGGCCCGGCCGAGCGTGCCGGCGTTGACCGCCGAGACGATGGCCGACACCGTCTGGGTGGTCACCGCTGCAACGGTACTCGGGTCGGCGTTGTAGAGCACCATGTCGGCGCCGGCGCCCAGGGCGGCAACCGCGGCGCTGGACACCGTATAGCCGCTGGCGCTCAGCGCCACGGCCGACAGCGAGTCCGTGATGACGAGGCCCTGAAAGCCGAGCCGCCCCCGCAGGACGCCGTTGATCACCGTGGGCGAGACGCTTGCCGGCTGATTGGCAAGGCCCGGCACCGTCGCATTCGCGACCATCACCGCGGGAACGTGGGCGGCGATGGCGGCTTCGAATGGAGGGAGGCCGACGCTTTGCAGGGCGCTCCACGACTGGGTCGCGGCAGCGGTGACGTCCGTATTGCCGATGGTCCCGCCCAGTCCCGGGAAGTGTTTCACGACCGGGACGATGCCACCGTTGCGCAGACCAGTGGCAAACGCGACGCCATCGTTTGATGCCGTCGCCGTGTTCGCGCTGAATGAGCGGGTGCCGTCAGCATCGACGTTGTTCGGCCCCTGGCCGCCGTCGACATCGAGGACGGGAGCGAGATCCATCGTCACCCCGGCGGCCCGCATCCGCTGTGCCAGGCCGAAGGCAAGCTGTTCGATCTGGGCCGGGGTCATCGTCGCGCCCATCTGTCTGGCTGAGGGAATCGACCCGACGAGGTTGGCCATACGCTGGACCACGCCGCCTTCCTCGTCGGTCATGATGAAGGGCTTGATCCCGCCCGGGGCAACCGCATCGAGCGCTTGCAACTGGGCGCCGAGGTTGGTGGGCGCCGACGAGCCGAAGAGGATCACCCCGCCGGCGCCAGCCGCCACTTCCGACCTCACCGACAGGATGTTGTTCTCGTCGACGGGGATCACGACCGTCTGCTCGGCCAGGCGGGTGACGGTCCAGGTCGCGAGGATCGATGCCGTCGTGCAAGGAGCCTCGATGCCGATCACGATCGCCACTGGCGGCGTCGGAGTTGCGGTCGCGGTATCACGTGGTGACGGCCTGGCCGTCGGGATCGGTGCAAACAGAGCGCCTGGGCCCTCGCCGACGCTGGCGCAGGCCGACAGAACGAGGGCGCTGGCCAGGGAGAGCCAGCGAGCTGCCGCGCCGAACCCGTGCGGCATGCCTCACCACTCTCCGTGTACGCAACGGCGAGTGAGTTGTATTCGTTACTGTTCAGCTTGAGCCGTCATCAGGCTGTTACCGGGCCGAAATGTCACGGTGACTGGCGGCGAGCTTTGGTTTAGGGGCACGCCAGCTTTG
>VBJI01000078.1:22308-54790 GCA_005880875.1 Chloroflexota bacterium | reverse complement strand
ACGCCCGCGAAGGCGCCACCCGCGGAGGCCCACGCCGCCCCCAGCCCGCTGCGGTCCCAGAGGCTGGGTTCCGCCGGCACCGTCGCCACCGTGTAAAAGCGCAGGGTGATGGTGGAATAGGTGGTGCGCTGGTCGAGGAAGCGGATGCGGCCCTGGATCTGCTCGATCTCGCCCGTCACGCTCGAGAGCTGGTTCTGAACGGTGATGCTGTCCTGGATGCTCTGCGCCCGGCGCATCAGATCCAGGAGCACCGCTGCCTGAGTCTGCTGGTTCTTGAGCCGCGCGTTCAGGTCGACGTACTCACCGCTGACGTCCTGGCTGGTGATCTGGAGCTGGGTCGCCTTGCCGAGCTGGCGCAGCGCGCTCAACGCATCGGCGTAACTCGAGGCCGGGACCGCGACCAGGTTGTAGCTGTCCCAGAACGACCCGGACTTGATCTGCACGCCCATCGAGGCGTCCTGGATGAGCTTCTGATCGCCGCGGGCTTGCAGCACTGCGTTGGAGGCCGCCTGGTTGGCCGGACCGGCCGAGGAGAGGGCAGCCTTCGCGGGAGTGGTCGACGAACCTCCCTGGCCGAGCCCGCCACTGATTGGAGTTGCGGAGTTGGTCGACGCGGTGCCACACGCCGCCATGAGACCGACCGTGCCGAACAGGGCCGCGACACCGAGAAGACGCTTGGAAACCATGACCTTCACCTCACCGCTGCGACGAAGATCGTGGCGAAAAGTTCCCGGCGCTTCCCGCTAAGCTTGAAAGGTGAGCCGTCCGATCGACCTTTCACCGATGCAGCGCGAGCTGGACAACCTGCGGCTGCAACTCTGTCATTGCAACAATGCCGGAACCTGTCTCGGATGTCAGGGCGTGGAGATGCTCCGTCAGCAGGTCCAGATGATCGTCTCCGCGGCAAGCCAGCCGGTGCTCCTCCAGGTCGCACAGGAGACGCAGGCGAAGGAACTGGTCAAGCAGGTGCAGGAAATGCAGGAACGGCTACTCCGAGATCCGGAAGCGGCCCGAGCGCTCGAAGAGCTATTGAAATACTTCCAGGCGCCGCCCGAGGACGAAGCGACAAATCATTAGGTCGTGGCGGGGACGGCCGTTACCACCACGCGCTGGGTGTCGACCCAGTTCGGCCAGCAGGTAAAAAGGGTCAGCCGAACGTCATTCGTGGGCGCCAGGATCTGGACCGCGGTCGGCGCCACGATCGTTCGGCCGGTGACGTGATAAGCGACCGATGATCCGCCGGCTACCGTGACATCGACCTCATCGCCGATGTGGAGGTCTTTCAGCCGACCGAACACGCTGCCCTCGATGTCGTCATGGCCGTACAGGACCGCGTTGCCGCTGCCAATCGGGGAGGAGCTGCTGTAGTGGGTCACCGAATATCCCCTGGCGATCAACATGTTGCCGCTCGGGTCGACTCCCCGATCGAAGATCGGAGCATCCTTGATCCCGAGCCTGGGAATCGACAGGTAGGCCACGATCTGGCTGGGCCCAGCTCCGCTGCTGCCAGTTCCAGGGAGGAACTTCGGGTGCTGGTGAGGCGGGGAGAGGGGGTCGCCGAGCGCGGGGATCGGCTGGATGGCGACGTTCGAGGAGCCAAGATGCACGAGGCCCAGGGCCGGCAGGGCGGTGGCCATCAGTGCCAGGCCAATAGCAATCAGCAGTGCCGCTATCAGGTTTCGACGCATCCTCCCCATCATAGTCAGGGGAATTCAGAACCCTGTCAAGGAAGCCGTGGCGAATTCCGACGGGGTGCCGCCGTCTGTGCGGCGGCACCCCAAAATTACCCGGCCGGCTGTTACGCGGCCTTGCGGGTCGCCTGGCGGCTGTAGGCCTCGCGGACGGCCTTGGGGAACGACCAGCGCGGTTTCTTGGAGGCCGCCCGAGCCTTCAGCATGATCGACTCGCCGGTGAAGGGATTGGTGCCTTTCCCTGCCTTGCGGGCCTTGACTTCGCGCCATGCCAGGGCGCCGATCTCGGGGAATCGCACGCGCATGCCGCGGGCGCCGGCGGCGACGGCCGCCTCAAAGGCATCCTTGACGGCCCAGCTGAGGTCCGACTTTTTGACCTTGTGGCCCTTCTCGGTGAGATTCTCGTGCACCAGGCTAACGAACGTCGACGCTGTCCACTTTTGTGTTTTCGCCATCGTGTCCTCCGTTGAGTATTTGAGCCAACACGCGGCCCTGTCGTCCGGTCCAAACGGCCATGGATCGAAAAACGTGCGTATTTCCCCAGAATCTGGGCCATGTCGCGGCGAAAAGGGGGGACTGGATCAGGCGGCCGCGTCCAGGTGGCGCACCGCGAAGGCGATCCGGTCGTCCAGGAGCCATTCCTCCTCAAGGGCGAGGACGGTCAGGAGCAGATCTTCGTGGATGTCTTCGAGGTCCCGGCGCTGCCGGACGCTCTCGGCGTCGAGTGGCCGCGGAACGAGGGCTTCGAACTGCCCGGAAGCGTCCATTGCTGGGTCACATCCTGCTTGTCTCCGTTGTAGCGCGAGAGTATTAAGAGCGCGTTAGAGGTGTGCCGCGCATTCGATCCGGCGCAGGACTGTGGCGGCGTCGTTACGGGTCCGGCCGTCTTAAGGCACCGCGCGCCCAGGCGCTGGGTTTTGGCCGTCGCAATACCACCCATGCTATGCTTGACAACGGGCGAGACCAGCCCGGTCATGGCACGCCATAAAACGCAAGCGGACCGGGGATAACTTTGCGAAGGAGCTAGCGACAGACGTGGCGCAGAACGGTACGATCAAGCGACTCGTGATGGATCGCGGATTCGGATTCTTGAGCGGCGAGGACGGCAAGGAGTATTTCTTCCATCGGTCGTCCGTCGAAGGCTCGTTCGAGGGGTTGCAGGAGGGGCAGAAGGTCAGCTTCGACGTGGAAGCATCAGCGCCCAAGGGGCCGCGGGCCTCGCGGGTGCGCGTCGCCTAACGACTCACTAACCCAGAATCCGAAAGGCCCGGGCAAACGCCCGGGCCTTTTTGTTAGCGTGCGGGCTTTGCGGCACGGATGAAGGCGCTGGCGATCTTTCCAGCTCCGGGCGGCAACCCGGCCTCACCAGGCCCGAAGGTATTGGTGACCTCGACATCGACGTTGGCGAAGCCCGCCGCGGTCACCGCCTCGCGATACGCCTCCACCGGAATGGTGCCGGCCACGCAACCGGCCCAGGCATCGACCGCCGCTTTTACCTCCCGTGGTAGGGGCTCGATCTCGACCATGTCAGAGACCGCCAGCCGGCCACCTGGCTTCAGGATCCGGAAGGCCTCCTGCAACACGGCCCGTTTGTCCGGTGCCAAGTTGATGACGCAGTTCGAGATCACCACGTCAACCGATGCGGGCGGAAGCGGAATCGCTTCGATATTGCCCTTCAGGAACGTGGCGTTGTCGACTCCGGCCTTCGCCTTGTTCTCATTCGCCAGCGCCAGCATCTCGTCGGTCATGTCGACCCCATAGGCATGGCCGCCCGGGGAGACCCGACGGGCGGAAAGCAGGACATCCAGGCCGGCACCACTGCCCAGGTCGAGGACCACCTCGCCGGGATGGAGTTGCGCCAGCGCCGTCGGATTGCCGCAGCCAAGGCTGGCGCCCAGCGAAAGGCCGAGGTCGGCGACATCGCTCGTCGAGTATTCGTCCTGGCCGATCGGGCCGCTGGCGGCGTCGGATCCGCCGCAGCAACTCGGGTCGCAACAGCTTGCGCCGCCGCGCAGCCTAATGGCCGTTTCCGCGTACTTCGCACGAACCGACTCGCGAATGCTCTCCATGCCAAATCCCTCGCTTCAAAAGATCGACGTTTGTCGATGGAATCGTAGCAGACGCATAGACGAATGTCAATGGAGCTGGTAGACTGCGGGGATGAAGTCGACGCTGCCCGAACGGGTCAAGGGCGTGTGCTCCCCGCCGTCCATTCCGCTTCCCCTGACCAGGGTGGACGCTTCGGTTGAGCTGCTCAAGGCCCTTGCCGATCCCACCCGGCTGCAGATGATCGGTGTGCTGAAACGCTCGGCGCAGCCGCTCTGCATCTGCGACTTCACGGCCGCCTTCGAGCTGAGCCAGCCCACGATCTCGCATCACATGGGCAAACTCCGGGACGCCGGCCTGGTCGATGTCACCAAGGCGGGCATCTGGGCTTACTATCGGCTGAACAGCCACCTCGACGCCAAAACCCGCGCCCTGCTGGAGGTGCTCGTCTAGGGCCCGTGGCGCGCGTCCTGTTCGTCTGTCATCACAACGCCGGCCGCTCCCAGATGAGCCAGGCCTTCTTTGAACAGCTCGTCAATGGCCGGCATCAATCACAGTCCGCTGGAACGCGTCCCGCGGAGCGCGTGCATCCGGTAGTGGTCGATGTCATGCAGGAGGTGGGCATTGACGTCTCCGGCCGTCGCCCCCAGAAGCTCACCGACGCCCTCACCCTTTGGGCTGACGTGGTGGTCACCATGGGATGCGGGGACGAGTGTCCTTACCTTCCGGGGAAGACCTACATCGACTGGGATCTGCTGGATCCGGCGGGGCAGCCACTGCCGCAGGTTCGCATAATCCGGGACGAGATCCGCACCCGGGTGAAAAGGCTGGCCGTCGATCTGAGCTAGATTGCGCCCGCAAGATCGGCCGGGACCGGCCATTTTCTCTGGCAGATGGTCCGGCCCGAAGCCCGCGCGGCCGGCGTCCGCCGCGCTGGACCCTTCCGCCTCGATGGTGACCTGCCACTTTACGCCGTCTACAGCCTGGCCGCGGCCGGCCTGATCGCGCTCGTCATCTTCGACCTGTCGTCCCCGCTGGCGCTCAACGACGACTGGATGTACGCCTGGTCGGTGCAGCAGCTGGTCACGGGCCACGGCTTGCGCGTCTTTCCAGAGAGCACGGCGCTGGCCCTTCCTCAGGTGGTGTGGGGCGCCCTGTTCAGCCTCGGACATCCAGATCCGCGACTGCTCCGGCTGAGCGTGGTGCCGGTCGTGGCGCTGACCGGGTGGATCAGCTTCGTGCTGGCCCGACGACTTGGGGCCGACCGGTTCTGGTCGGCGGTCGCGGGGACGACGCTGCTGGCCATGCCGCTGTTCATGACCAATGCGACGAGCTTCATGACGGACAATGTCTTCGTCGGCATCGTCATGGCCGTGGCCCTGACCAGCCTGGCCTGGGTGGGCGATGGACGATGGCGGTGGCTGTGTGTGGCGCTGCTCGTCCTGGCGCCCCTCGAACGACAGGTTGGCCTCGCCCTGATTCCCGCCGTCACCCTGGGACTCGCATGCTGGAAGCGGCGGGCCTGGGAACGCGCGGACACCGCCGCCTTGATCGCCACCTGGGTCCTGCCGGTGGTGGCGGTCGCGGCAGCCGGCCGGCTCGTGATCAGCCGGCCGCTGTACGCGCCCGCGGATCTTTTTCAGCTGCACGTCGGACACGCGGTGTTTCCCCTGGCGGCCATGCTCGGCCTGGGGCTCATTCCGTACGGCGCCGCGCTCGCACTCCGGCCGCGGATGCGCGGGCGGGAGAATGCGTGGTCCGTGGCGTGGACGGCCGTCGGAGTGGTCGGCGCGATCGGATGCCTGGTCGACCTCGCGCAGTTTGGCATGATCTTCCCGGGCAACGTCTTCTCGCCGCTCGGGTTCACCGCCATCCTGGCTGGGTCGAAGCCGCCGATCGTTCCCGGTCTGATCTTTCAGGCGGTCGAGGTCGCCGCCATCGTCACCTTCGTGATGTTGCTGATCGTCCGCCGACGCTGGTGGACGCCATCAGTGCTGCGGCGCGATGGCGCCCTTCTCGCGTTGCTCAGCATCGCGCAGTTTCTTCCCCTCGTCGCGGTCCAGGTATTCATTTACGACCGCTACTTCCTGCCGGTGATCGCGCCGCTCGTGCCTCTCATCGCTGCGATTGCGACGGCGACGCCCAGACAGCGCGTGGCCCGGATCTGGGCCACGGCCGCCCTGGCCGGCGGCTTGGCCATGTACGGGGTCGGGGAGCAGGACTACCTGGCCTGGCAAGCGGCGCGCGACCAGGCCGCGCGGCTCGCCTATCAGTCGACTCCCCGCGACCAGGTGCAGGCGGGGTTCGAGGCCAACGGTGTCTATGTCGAGCTGCCGAGGTACGAGCGAACAGGGCAGGCCGACCTATTTGCCATCCTCGGGCCCTCGCACCCGACGGTTACCTTGCGCTTTGCGGGGCCATCGGACCCGCGCTCGGGCGTGCCGTACGGATCGCTCGCGCCGGGAAAGATCGTGCTCGACCGCTAGGGCAGCCAGATCTCGCTGGCGGACTGGACGTCGGTGATCCACCAGCGGCCGTCGATGTCGACCAGCGTGTAGTGGTAGTAGCCGAGAAATCGGTGGGTCGTCCGGCGCCCGAGCCCAACGCCTTTCTCGGCATCGGGAACGAGGCGATAGATCCACTCTTCCTTGGTCGTGACGTTCACGTTTTGGGGGCTGGCCTCGAGGCCGTACGCCGAGAGCTCGACCTTGCCGATCTGCAGATAGGCGGTATACGACACGTCGAGCACTTCGCAGGTGATATCCAGCCGAGCTGCCGGAAACGATTCGAAGTCACCCGATAGGTCGTGCGCCACCTGGGAAAGCATTGGCTCCAGGTAGACCTCGCGCAAGACGTCCGCGTCGCGGTTGTTGTAGGCCTGCTGGTTCAGCTTGATCGATCGAAGGACCGTATCCTTGATCGCCGATACATTGAAGGCCGTTTCCCGCTGCACGTGTAGAGAGTAGCAAAGGGCCGAAACGCATCCGCCGGATTCGCAATCAGCGACGATCCCGTAAACCTTTGTAAAGCGCCCCGGGCAACCGCCGGCAGCCGGCGTCCATCGGCGAAGCAATGCCCTCGATCCGCGTCAAATCAGTGCGCGCACTGTGGCCAAAGAGGACTTCGTCCCCCGACCGGTTCCATTTCCGAACTCCCGCAACCGCTTCAACTGGCGGCTGTGGTTCGTGCTCGGCAGCCTGACGGAGCTCTTCCTGATTTACGTCGCCCGGTGGTGGGCGCCCTCGCCGGTGACCTACTTCCTGGCCGTTCTCTTTCTTCCGGTCATGGTTCTCACCGGCTTCTGGAGCTTCAAGTACTTCCGATTGGTCCAGGAGAACCTCGAGCTCTCCCGGCGAGCCGACCAGAATCTTCAGGAGCTCAGCCACTTCTTCGAGACGGCGACCGCAGTGTCGAACCTGACCAAGCTGGGCGAGGATCTGGGCAGCCTGACCACGAAGCTGGCGGAACTACTCGACGTCGAGATGTGCGGCTTTTTCCTCTACCAGGAAGGCCTCGAGGCATTGATCGCGCCGGCCGCTCCCTCGGGCATGCGGGAGAGCCGGCTCTTCAACCAGATGCGCCTGAACCAGCTGCGCTTTGGCGCCAACGCCTCGACCCTGATCGGTCGCGTGTTCGTCACCCAGCAGCCCACCATCGTCGAGGACTGCCTGCACGACATCGAGGCCGGGCAGTTGCTGCCCCAGACCTTCGGGTATCGCGACCTGCTGCTGGTGCCGCTGGGTTCCGGCGGCAGGCCGGTCGGCGTGCTCTTGCTGGCCAACAAACGGCACGGCACCTTCAGCGGGAATTACGACGTCAAGCTGGCGGCTTCCCTGGGGGCGGAGGTCGCCGTCTCGCTCGAGAACACGTTCCTCTTCGAGCAGACCCGGCAGCAGGCGCTCCGGCTCGATACCTCGATGGAAATGCTTCGGCAGGTTTCCCAGGCGCTGACCGCGACGACGGTGGGTCCGACCGCGCTCCTCCAGGGGGTGGCGCGCGCGGTGATCGGCGTCTCCGACGCCGCGTCCTGCCTGATCACGCTGACCCAGGGCACCGCCCCGGCAGAACAGGTGATCGAAGTGGGGGAGGGCGTCGACCCCAATATCCACGGCAAACCGCTCACGCACGTCTCGCCGGGGCTCGTGACCCAGGTCGTGATCGAACAGCGCCCGGTCTTCTCTGAGGATATCCAGCTCGACGGCCGCTTCCCGCTCGATCCCCTGGCCCAGCGCTATGGCTGGCGGGCGGCGTTGGGGCTGCCGATGTTCCTCGAACGCGAGTTCGTCGGCACCGTCTCGGTCTATTTCCACGATGTCCGCGCCTTCGACGCCACGCTGATGCAGGTGCTGCAGATCCTGGCCAACCAGGCCGCGGTCGCGCTCGACAACGCGCGGCGGTTCCAGCGCGAACGACAGACCATCGAAATGCTGCGGCGTGCCAACCTCGAGTTGCAGGAAGCCGATCGGATGAAGTCGGAATTCCTCACCAACATGTCGCACGAGCTGCGCACACCGCTGAACGCCATCATCGGGTTCTCCGAGATCATCCGGACCACGCCAGAGCTGTCGGAGGCGGAACGCGGCGAATTCGCGGAAACCATCCATACCAGCGGCCGGCGCTTGCTGAAGCTGATCAATGACATCCTCGAACTGACCCACATCCAGGCCGGGCGGCTCGAGCTGCATCCCGCGCCCTGCCAGCTGGCCGAGGCGGTCGACGCCGCCCTGGCGGAAAACGCCGCCGCGGCGACCCAGAAAGAGCTGGCGGTCACCTCGCAGATCGATCGCGCCATGCAGGTGGTCTTCGATCCGCGCAGCCTGCGCCACGTGGTCCACAACCTGGTCAACAACGCGATCAAGTTCACCCCACATCACGGCAGCGTCGTGATCAGTGCGATGGAGACGCAGCCCGGCACCGTCGTCGAAGTCCGCGACACCGGGATCGGCATCAAGCCGGAGGACCAGGCCCGCCTCTTCGAGGAATTCCGCCAGGTTGACGGCTCGACCTCGCGGGACTACGAGGGCGTTGGGCTGGGGCTGGCGCTCTCCCGGCGGCTGGTCGAACTGCAGGGTGGTCAGATCTGGGTGGAAAGCGTCCCAGGTACGGGGAGCGCCTTTCGCTTTCTGATCCCTCGCTTGCCACTGCTGGCCCACGCCCAGGGGAGGGCCGCATGACCGACGGCAGCACTCGGCGCATCCTGATCGCCGACGACGATCCTGAACGCCTGAAGGCCATTGTCGACCGGCTGCAGCGCGAGGGTTTTCACGTCCTGACGGCCCAGGACGGCCTCGAAGCGCTGGACCGTGCCCGGGAGGAATTGCCAGACGCCATTGTCCTGAACCTCCTGTTACGGCGAATCGATGGACTTCGGGTCTGCGAGATCCTGAAGAGCAATCCGGCGACCACGAACATCCCGGTGCTGCTGACGGCCGGCGTCCACGTCGACGCCGACGAAGGCAAGCGCGCCCTGGCTGCCGGGGCGGACCGGTTCCTCACCGACCTCGGCCCACTGTCGACGGGCTCGGGCCGGGAGCTCGGCGCCGGTCAGGACCTGGTGGAGGCGGTGCGGACGCTGCTGGGCGCCGAGCCGGAGCTGGAACAGCGGCCCATCCTGCTGGCGATCGACGACGATCCGGACAACCGCGCCTTCCTGACCAAGGCCGTCTCGAAACAGGGCTTCGAGGTCGTCACGGCTCCGAATGCGACCCAGGCACGGCGGCAACTCGACGGCCGCCGCCCGGCGCTCATCTTCCTCGATGTGCAGATGCCGGAGGAGAGCGGACTCGCCCTGCTACCCCAGATGCTGCGCGATTTCCCCGATGCGGTGGTGGTGATGATGACCGCCTACGGCTCCGAGCAAGTGGCGGCTGAGGCGCTCCGCGGTGGCGCTGATGACTACATCGCCAAGCCGATCGACTTGCAACGGCTGCGCGAGATGCTGGATCGCAACCTCGAGAAGCAGCGGTTGCGGGCGGAGCGCCAGAGCCTGGTCGCGCGGCTGAAGGATTCCAACCGCTACCTGATGCGGCAGCACGCCGCGCTGCGCCGCGCCGACGAGGAAATCCTGCAGGTCAATCGCCAGCTCGAGCAGTCGAACCGCTACAAGTCGGAGTTCCTCGCCAACATGTCGCACGAGCTGCGTACGCCGCTGAACGCCATCCTCGGATTCAGCGAGATTCTGCTCGACGTCACCATGAACCTGACCGGGGGCGAGCGAACGGAATTCCTCCGCAACATCCATAGCAGCGGTCAGCATCTGCTGGGGTTGATCAACGACATCCTCGACCTCGCCAAGATCGAGGCGGGGAAGATGGAGCTCAAGGCCGAAGAGATGCGCGTGGCCGAGGTGCTGCAGGAGGTGACGGCGATCCTCGAGCCGATGGCCCGCCAGCAGGGGCTTCAGCTGACGACCATCGGGGCGGTGGAGGCGAGCGTGATCAAAGCGGACCGGAGCAAGTTCAAGCAGGTGCTTTACAACCTGCTCTCGAACGCCGTGAAATTCACGCCCCCACCGGGTCAGATCACGATCACCGTGAAAGACACGCCCGACCAGCTCACCGTTTCGGTCCAGGACACCGGTATCGGGATGAAGGCGGAAGATCTGCCCAAGCTCTTCCGCGAGTTCGAGCAGATCGACGGCTCCTATACCCGCCGCTACCAGGGAACCGGCCTGGGCCTTGCCCTCTGCCGGCGGTTCGTCCAGATGCATGGCGGGCGGATCTGGGCGGAGAGCAAATTCGGCAAGGGGTCGACGTTCACCTTTACGATCCCGCGGGAGCCGCGTCCCGCCCTGGAGGCCCCTGCCGAGGAGGCCGCCCAGACGATCGAGAGCATGGAGCTCCCGCTGGCGCTGGTGGTGGAGGACGATCCCGCAAGCAGCCAGCGGATGACGGCCGAGATCCAGGGAGTCGGCTTCCGAGTCGCGCACGCCAAGGACGGCGACGAGGCCGTCCGCAAGGCGATGGAAATCCTGCCCGACCTGGTGGTGATGGAAACGGTGCTCCCGGTGAAGGACGGCTGGCAGGTGTTGCAGGAGCTGCGGTCCCGGGCCGCGACCGCTGACGTCCCCGTGCTGGTCTGCTCGGTGACGAAGAACGAGCCCTTGATGGCGCAATTCGGTGTGGTCGGCTATGTCGCGAAGCCCTGGGTGACCAAGGCGATGCAGGACGAACTGCGCCGGGTCGGTCAGGGCATCAAGCGCCGGCGAGACCGGGTACGGGTGCTGTTGGTCCACCGCGAGCGCAAAGCGCTGGCGCCGCTGGCCGCCGCCCTCGTCGAGGAGGGGTTCGAGGTCTTCCGCGCTCCCGGCCTCCAGGAGGCCCTGGAGAAGGCTCGGGCGGCCGCCCCCGACGTGGTCGTGCTGGGGCCCCCTGAACCTGAGTGGGTGTTGGGACTGCGCGGGCTTCCCGGCCAGCCCGCGCTGGTTGCCCTGGGCGAAGTTTCACCGAGGGTGCCAGCGACGGCGTGGAGCGCCGTTATACCATCTGGCCTCTCCCAGCCAGATGCCGTATTGCGCGCCATCAAGGAGCTGGACATCGTTCAGAGGCGAAGGAGGACAGGCCGTGACCGCCGGCAAGGTCTTGATCGTCGAAGATAACCCGGTCAATTTGCGCCTGGCCCAGTTCCTCCTGGAAAAGAAAGGGTTCTCCGTCCGCAAGGCGGGGAGCGGGGCCGAGTGCCTGGCCGAGATGACCCGTGAGCTGCCGGATATCGTGCTCATGGACATCCAGCTTCCCGGAGAAGATGGGCTGGCCGTCACCCGCAAGATCCGCTCCGACGCGCGCATGGCGGGGGTGGTCGTGGTCGCGCTGACCGCGCATGCCATGGCGGGCGACCGGGAAAAGATCCTGGGCGCGGGCTGCGACGGCTACATCCCCAAGCCCGTTGATCCTCAGGGCCTGCCCGGAGAGGTCGCCCGTTATCTCCAGCAAGGGCGGCTGAAGACGGCGTAATGACCGAGCAGTCGCAGAAACCCGGACGACCGGGCGAGCCGGCGTCGAAGCCCGGCCGTCCCATCACGGAGATCCTTCAACTCAACCAGGAACTGGTGCACAACCTGGAGGGTCTCGTGGCGGAACACGACGCCCGGAAAAAGGAACTCGACGAGCTGAAATTCTCCTACGACCAGTCCCAGGCGGAGATGAAGCGGCTCCACGAAGAACTGGCCCACGCCAATCAGCGTGACGCCGAACGGCACGAGCAGCTTCGCCAGCTGGAGCAGGAACGCGTCGACCAGCTGGGCGCGATGAGTGCCCACCTCGACGCCATGCGCGCCGCCGTCGACCGCTACCTCCAGCAGGGTCGGAAGGCCGCCTGATGGCTCCCGAAGCGCCCAAGGCGAAGTCCTTCGCCGACATCCTGCAGCAGAACCAGCAGTTCATCACCCACCTCCAGGCGCTGCAAGAAGACATCGGTGGCCAGCTCGAAGAGAAGGAGCGGGAGCTCGCCCTCAGCAAGCGCCAGCTGGCGGAGAAACAGCAGGAGCTGGACGAACTGCAAAACGCGCAGCTCCAATGGGCGATGGACCGTCAGGCGCTGCTCGACCAGCACGACGCCCTCAAGCAGGGACACCAGGACCTCCAGCAGAGCCACGATCGGGCCCAGGTCGAGCTCGGCCGGCTGAAGGACGACGTCGGCCGCGCCAAGGCCCGCGACGAAGAGCGTCGCGGCCAGTTGCGCCAGCTCGAGCAGGAACGGATGCAGCTGGGGCAAAAGTTCGAGAACGACCAGAAGAAGATGCGGACCGATCTCAAGAGTGCCCAGGAAGACCTCGACAGTCTGCAGTCGGCGCAGATCCAGTGGGCGATGGACCGGGAGACTCTGCTCAAAGACCGGGATGCCGCCGTGGCGAAGCAGGCGGAGCTGGAACAGGAATGGCAGAAGGCACGGGCCGACCTGACCCAGGAAAAGTCGCGGCTCACCGACCTGAACGCGCAGCTCCAGCAACAGCTCAAAGTCGCGCAGGCCGAGATCGAGCCGCTCAAGGCGGCCCGTGATAAATGGCAGGCCGAGCGGCAGCGCCTGATTGCCGATGTCGCCCGCCTCGAGCAAGGCGCCCAGGCAGCGGACGCCCAATTCCGGGCGGATCGCAAGCTGCTGCAGGGCCAGCTAGACGAGGCGCGCCGGAAGGCCGCTGACCTGGATAAGGCCGAGGCGGAGTTCCAGCGTCTCAGCGATGAGCGCTCGGCGCTGCTGGCCAAGGTGAAGGCGCTGGAGAAGGACTGGCAGAGCCGAGAAGCCTCGGTGGCCGAAGAGAAAGCCGGACTCAAAAAACAGATGCAGGACGCGGTGGCGAGGCTGGCGGCGATGCAGCAGGACTACGAGAAGATCAAGGCGCTGCACGCGGACCTCGCCGGCGAAACCGGTCGAAAGGCCCAGGAGTGGACCGGGCGCGAACAGCGCCTCACCTCCGAGAAGAACCAGCTCAAAGTCGATCTGGAGCGGGTGCAGGGCCAACTCTCCGAGATGATGGCGGAGACCAATGAGCTTCACAGCCGGCGCGCGAACGAGGCGAAAGAGCTGGAGACCGCCTGGCAGCGGGAGAAGGCCTCCCTCAAGCTCCAGCTCGACGAGGCGCGCAAAGCCGCCGGCAGCGGTCCGCCCACCAGCCAGGTACTGGCGCGCTACGAAGCCGAGAAGCGGGCCATGCAGGCGCAGCTCGATGGACTCAAGACCGAGCTGACCGCCAGCGGAAAGAACAAGGACGCCGCGCCGGCGCTGACCCAGGCAAAGCGCGACTTCGAGGCGAAGTTCCGGGTTATTTACGACCAGAGCCACGACCTCAATTCGCCGCTGAATGCGATCATCGGCTTCTCCGAGATCCTGCTCGACGAGAAAGCGAACAAGACGACCCCGGAGGAGCGGCGCGAGTTCGTCGCCCATATCAATGAGAGTGGGAAGCGGCTGGTCGAGCACATCCGTGAGCTGATCGAATTCGCCAAGCAGGAGGCGGGGATCCAGGAACGGCCGGTGCAGATGGTCCCGCCGGTCGGCGGCGGCAACAAGCCGCCCGTCATCCTGGTGGCCGACAACGACCCGGCGGTGAAGGAGCGGATCGAGCCTTTCCTCAGCCACGCTGGTTACGAAGTGGTGATCGCGGCCAGCGCCCAGGAGGCGCTGCGCAAGGCGGT
The DNA here is from genome assembly GCA_005880875.1 of Chloroflexota bacterium. Lineage (GTDB taxonomy): Bacteria > Chloroflexota > Dormibacteria > CF-121 > CF-121 > CF-13. Next base: position 40,923 of record VBJI01000078.1, on the reverse strand, counting down.
GCAGCTCCAGCCGCTCGCCGTCTTGATCGACACTCAGCTCCCGCCCAACGGGGGAAGCGGCCTCGTCTACGATCTGCGGCGCGAGTCGAAGACCAAGGATATCCCGATCGTGCTCACCTCGAAGATCAACAAGGAGTCCCTACCGTTCGACATCGGCCAGGCTGACTTCCTGACCAAGCCGATCGACCGGCAGCAGCTGTTGCAGATGATGGTCAAGTTCGACCTGCTGGCCGATGGCAAGCGCGGCAAGAAGACGCCGTCATCGATCTTGATCGTGGACGACGACCCGCAGAACATCCGGTTGGTCAAGGCCATGCTGAAGCCCTTCAACATGGAAGTCATGGTCGCCGACGGGGGGAAGGCCGGCCTCGAGCTGGCCTTGAAGAAGAAGCCCGACCTCATCATCCTCGACCTGATGATGCCGGACGTCGACGGCTTCGAGGTGGTCTCCAAACTTCGGGAAGACCCGGCCGCCAGCCAGATTCCCATCCTTATCTATACGGCGAAAAACATCACCAGCGAGGACCGGGAGCGCCTGCAGGGGAATATCCAGTCGATCATCCAGAAGGGGGACTTCGGAAAGGACCGCTTCCTCGAGATGATCAACAACCTTCAAACCAGCCAGGCCGCCTAGCCAGCGAGGGCGCGGATGACTGCCCTCGACCGGTGGTTCGTCAGGCTCCGCTTCGCGGCGGTCGCCATTCCGTTCGGTCTTCTGTTCTGGCTTCCGTCGGCATCCGTGCCGGTCACGATCGTGCTGGCCGGACTGCTGGCCGCCTACAACGGCGTCGCCGCGGTGGCGATCCAGAAGAAGGCGATCCCTCGCTTCGCCCGGCCGATGGCTGTGCTCTTGCTCGTCCTCGACCACCTGGTGGTGAGCGGCTGGATCCTGCTATTCGCGACGCCGTCCTCGAGCGTCCCGTACCTGCTCTACGCGCTGGTGGCGGCCGAGGCAATTTTCCGGTTCGACCTATGGGGTGGCATCGGCACCAGCCTGTTCTTGACGAGCGGCATCATTCTGTTCCAGACCAGCGACCTCGGGCTCGCGATCTCGGTGCGCGACGCGATCCTGCGCGCGATTCCGACGGTCGCGGTCATCACCGGGCTGGGCGCCGCGGTGCGGGCCATGAATACCGAGATCCGCGGGACGCGGCGCCGGCTCGACCAGACCGAGCAGCTGCGCAACGTCCTTGGCGAGCTCGTCGGACAGCTCGACGTGACGCACATGCTGAATACCGTTATCCGCTGCGGGATGGAGCTGCTGCAGATGGATTCGGGTGCGGTGGTTTTGCTGGACGAGGATCGAGGCGTGTTCACACTGCAGGCGGCGGTCCGCCTGCCCGAAGCGGTCGCCGGAAGCGCGATCTCAGCCGGTGAGGGCATCGTGGGTCGCGTGGTGCGCGAGCGTCGCCTGGTGATGCTGGCACAGCCGCCGCTGTTCGACGGGGCGGCGCTGAACCGAGCCCGCTACGCCAGGGTGTTCGGGACGCCGGTAATCCTGGAAGGCAAGGTGTTCGGCGTGTTGCACCTCCAAACCCACGACGAGCAGCGGCGCCTGACGCGCTGGGAAGAGGAGGCCCTGGAGGTCCTGGCGCAACAGCTGGCGGTCGCCCTGCGAAATGTGCGTCTCTTCGAGGAGACCGAGAAGCGTGCCCGCCGCCTGGAGCTGCTGAACCAATCGATCGACCAGATGAACCAGAAGCTGTTCGAGCCCGAGTTGCTCGACGTGGTTGCCACCGCGCTCACCGGAAATCTCGGTTTCGCCGCGGCGCAGGTGTGGTTGCTCGAGCCGAGCGACGGGGCCCTCTGGCGCCGGGCGGGCCATCACATCACGATCAATGCGCCGCCCGTCCCGAGCCGGGTGGAACGCGGCATGAGCGAAATCGGCCAGGTGGCGGAGCTTCGGGTGCCGATCGTGACCAACGACCCGGCGAACCACCGGCAGGTTGGGCTCAGTCCATGGATGGCCGAGGAAAACATCCAGGCCTTCGCCGGCTTCCCACTCGTGATCGGCGACCAGCTGCTCGGGGTGCTCGCCGTCTACCACCGGCGCCCGCTGGACCGTAACACGATCGAGCTCCTCACCCTATTCGCCCAGCACGCCGCGACGGCGATTCAGGAGGCGCACCTATTCCATCTGGCGACGGAGCAGACGGCACGCCTGGGCGCGGTCAATGCCGAGCTGCAGCGCGCGAATCAGCACAAGTCGGAATTTCTCGCCAACATGAGCCACGAGTTGCGCACCCCCTTGAACTCAATTCTCGGGTTCTCGCAGTTGCTGCTCGAGGGCGATGGCGGGGTGCTCACCCGCGAGCAGCGGCAGGACGTCGACATCATTGCCCAGAACGGCCAGCACCTGCTGGCACTGATCAACGACCTGCTCGACATCTCGAAGCTCGAGGCGGGGAAAGCGCAGCTCCATCGTGGCGAGGTGGAGATCGAACCCCTGATCTCGGAATGCGTCGAAAGCGTCAGCTCGCTGGCGAAGACCAAAGGGCTGGAGCTCAGCGCGAGCGTGTCGCCCGAGGTGGGACGCGTCTTTGCCGATGGCCCGAAGCTCAAGCAGGTGTTGCTGAACCTCCTCGGGAACGCCATCAAGTTCACCGAATCCGGCAGCGTTCGCGTCACCGCGGAGCGCCAGGGCGCCGAGCTCCGCATCGGTGTGCGAGACACCGGCATTGGGGTGCCGCTCGAAGACACGGAGCGGATCTTCGAGAGCTTTCAACAGGGAAAGAGCGGAATCAGCGGCAAATACCAGGGCACCGGCCTGGGGCTCGCCATCTCCCGCCAGCTGGTCGAGATGCACGGCGGGCGGATCTGGGTGAAGAGTACGCCGGGCCAGGGCAGCACGTTTACCTTCACGATCCCGCAGCGGGCCGTGCCCGCGGCGATCGACCTGACAACAGCGGCCTGAGGCTCTAGCCGAGGATGCCAGTGATCAACGCAATCGCGGCGAGGACCATCACGCCCGCCGCGGCGAATTGCAGGGGGCGCTGCGGGATCCAGGCGCCGAGCCGATTTCCGAGGACGACCGCAATGGCCGCCACGGCCCACAACGCGATGGTCGCGGCCGCGAACACCGTCACCGCATCGCGGTAGCGCGCCTGCAGCGCCGCGGTGGCGAGCTGCGTGAGGTCGCCCCATTCCGCGACGAAGACCAGGAGGAATGCCGTGGCAAAGGGGCGTCGGTGCCGTTGCTCCTCCCGTTCGATGTCGCCCTTCTCCTTGACCTCTTCCTTTTTGAGGTTCTGCCTCACGATCACCGCCGCCATCAGGAGGAACAGCAGGCCGGCGCCGATCCGGATCGGTTCTCGAGGCAGCAGGCTCAGCAGCGAGCCAGCCGCGACCGCCACCGCGCTCTGGATCACGAACGCCGCTGCCGACCCGAGAAAGATCGGCAAGGGACGATGGCGGGTCGCCAGGAGGAGAGTGGCGAGCGCCGTCTTGTCGGGCAGCTCGAGCAGAAAGATGATGGCGAAGACGGTGAAGCCAAGTCCGAGGGCGTGGGCCACGGGGGGAGTTTAGTGGTCTCTAGGTCCAGCGCCAGGAGGCGAGCCAGCGCCTTGGTCGTCGGGCTGCCCTACGATCCCTGCAGGACCAGAATGGTGGCGACGGCGCCGATGACCATGACCGCCGCGGCGATGGCGACAAAGACCCATCGCGCCCGGCGCCTGGACACCATAGTCCCCGTCATGGCCAGTGCGGTCGGTCCAGCCGGTGAGACCGGCGGAGGGGCCACTGGGCCGGCGGACGCCACCCCCGCTTCCGGCGGCGCGGATGCGGTGCCGGGTTGGAGCGGAGCCCCACACCTGGGGCAGACGGTGGCACCGCTGCCGTGCCAGGTCCAGCATTTCCGGCAGACGGCGCGGCCCATTTTGCCCTAGTGCATCAAGAGCGGAAAGGAGAGGACGAACACCATCAGGGCGAACACGATGGTGCGCAGGCTCATCCGGCCAGTGCCATGGGCTCTTGCCCCGCGGGATAGTTGACCTTGGCGCCGAAACGATAGCCAACGCCGCGCTTGGTCTGGATGTAGACCGGCTTGCTTGGATTCGGCTCGATCTTGCTCCGCAGCCGCGAGATGTGGACCCGCAGCCCTTCCTCGTAGGCTTCCTCGTCGCCTGCCCAGGCCTTGGCGAGCAAGGTCTCGTTGGTCACCACCCGGCCGGCATTACGGACCAGGAGGAAGAGCAGCTTGGACTCCGTCGGCGTCAGGGTGACCTGCTGCCCCTTCACCCGAGCCCAGTGCTGCACGAAGTTGATCTGCAAACTCTCATCGATTACGACTTCCGGCTGCTCGACGCCCGCCGACTCGCCGTAACGGCGCAGCACCCGCTGCACCCGGGCGACCAGTTCTTCCTTTTCGAACGGCTTGACGATGTAATCCTCGGCATACATTTGGAGTCCCTCGACCTTGCTCTCGACCGCGGCGACCGCGCTCAGGATGACGATCGGGACGTCCAGGTGACTCTTGATGCGGCGGCAGAGCTCGAAGCCGTCCATCTCCGGCATCATCAAGTCGACGACGACGAGATGCGGGATGCCCTCGTGCAGTTTGCGCAGGGCCTCCGGACCACTGCCTGCGGTCATCACCTCGTAGCCGGCGTGCTCGAGAATCCGCTTGAGGATCTCGCGGGCCATGGCGTCATCGTCGACGATCAGAATCCGGTATCGGTTGACGATGTTTAACCCCTCTCTTCCGGCGGCCATCGCGCGCCGCGCTGCCGACCGGCCGCCATGGATTTGGACCTGTTGCTGCTGGCTCAGGTCCGCGTGGAGAGCCGGCAAAGATATATGGCTCTCGTCGTTCATTTCCTTACGATTCCTCTTTACGATGTGATGACTCTTGTCGCGTCAGGGTCACACCAGCTCGCCGACCGGCCGAGCTCGTTCACAGCGTAAAGAGGCAGGCTTACGACGCTTGTTACAGAGTCGTCGATCAAAAATAAAGAGGCGCGAGCGGTGCCTCTCGCGCCCCCATGTGGGAAGCCTAACGCCGGGCAGGCGATGCGGAATCGGTCGCTCGGCCCATCCGTACGGGCTGACTGGCACGCGGTAGAATCTCAGACGCCCGTGCCCGGGTGGTGGAATTGGTAGACACGCAGCTTTGAGGGGGCTGTGAGCGCAAGCTTGTAAGGGTTCAAATCCCTTCCCGGGCAAAACTCCACCCGTGAGCCTCAGCACCCTGTACCTGCGCCTGCGCTACCCGCGCCACAGCTTTGGCCCGGGATTCCTGGGACCGGCGCGGCTGCGCATCCGAGGACCGGGTCGGGTGCTTTTCGGCCGCGATGTCCGGGTGCGAAATGCCTCAGGTCGGACCGCCCTGCTCACGTTCGGCCGCGACGCCCGCATCGAGATCGGTGACCGGGTGGAGATCGACGGCGCCGGGCTGATGTCCGCCAGCACGATCATCGTTGGCGAGGGGGCGATCCTTGGTCCCTGCCTGCTGGTCGACACCGATTTTCACGCCGTCGGACTTGATCGCCGCCGCGCCGGCGAAGCGGTGCTACGCCGGCCGATCCGCATCGGCCGCAATGCCTGGATTCAGGGGAAGGCGACGATCCTCAAGGGCGTCTCGGTAGGGGAGGGAGCCGTGGTCCGCTGGGGCGCGCTGGTGGCCGGGGATGTTCGGGCGGAATCCGTGGTGATGGGAAATCCGGCGGTCGAGGTGAAAGACGGTGGAGCTTAGGCGCTGACGACGGCGCCCTGGATGTTGCAGTAGGTGTTGCGCACCTGGTTGCCCAGCACGATCAGCGTGATCAGCACCACGATCACGACCAGGCACATGATCAGGGAGTACTCGACGAGAGCCTGACCGCGTTCGCTGTCAGACCAGCCGAGAAGCATCCGAATCCGCGCCGCCAATATGGTGATCATGGTTTCTCAGCACGGCGATGGTCGCCGCAGCCCGAGTATGAGCCGTATAACGCGGGCCTGCCGTACTTTCAGACGGCTCGTCGCGCGATCGTGGCCAGCTTGTAACGGCTAGCGGGCGCTGGACCGCTGGACGAGGTAGGTCACGACCGCCAGATATTCCTCCGAATCGGCCGATCCGACCCAGCGGGTATCGTCGGAGGTGCGCCCGAAGAGGGCAAAGAGCTCGCTGAGGGTCAATTTCTCTGACATCTCTTAAACCTGATACCAGCTTAGCAGTTAACCTAACATCAATGCTATCATAACAAGCGAGGCAGTGGGGGCGGTTCAGCGGGCGTTGTTCCGCTGTACCAGATAAAGGACGACGGCCAGGTATTCTTGCGAATCGGCGGAAGCCACCCACCGGGTATCCTCGGCGTGGCGGCCGAAGAGGCTGAACACGTCGGACATGGTGAGTCGCTGTGGCTCTTCCAGCATGGTCGTCCCGATGCAGGTGAAACGACCCCATGTCGGGGAACCTTTCACGCAGAGTGACGAGCCGGCCACGAGTCGGCGGAAGGATATCGACGAAGGGCGGCGATTGGGCGCCGCGGCCGTGGGTAGAATTCGGGCAGGTCAATGTTCTTCTTCGGCTGGGGCTACCTGCTCTACGTCGCGCTGCCGATCATGGTGCTCAGCTTCATCGCGAGCAGCTGGGTCAAGCGCACCTATCAGCGCTACTCACAGGTCCGCAACTCCAGCGGGATGACAGGCGTGGATGTCGCCCGCCGGATCTTGAGCGGCGCCGGCCTCAACGACGTCACGATTCAGGTGATCGACGGCGAGCTGAGCGACAACTACGATCCGCGGACCAGGACCCTCAACCTCTCGAAGGCGGTCGCGATGGGCAGCTCCGTCGCCTCCGAAGCGGTGGTCGCCCATGAGATCGGCCACGCCCAGCAGGACCGGCAGGGCTACTTCGCGATGCGATGGCGATCCGACCTGGTTCCGGCAGCGAACCTGGGATCGCAGGCCGGGCCACTCATCGTGCTGGCGGGCCTCTTCCTATCGATCTTTACCCGCAGCACCTTCGGGTTCTATGTAGCCATCGTGGGCCTCGCCCTGTTCGCGGCCGTCGTTGTCTTCCAGTTGATCACCACGCCGGTTGAGCTGAACGCGAGCCGGCGGGCGCTCCGCCTCCTGGCCGACAGCGGCGTGATCTTTCCCGAAGAGCAGGACGGCGCCCGTCGCATGCTGCGAGCGGCCGCCTTCACCTACTGGGTGGCGCTGTTCGGGGCCATGCTGACTCTGCTGTATTACGCGTCGCTCGTCTTCGGAAATCGTCGCAACGACTGATCCGGCGCCGTTCGCGACGGCGGACCTGGAGCAGCTGCGGTCGCTGCTACGCGTGAACACCTGGACACGACCTATGCCTTCAGCACCATCAGCTCGCAACTCAAGCGAGCCGCGGACCACGGACAGACCGTCAAGTACCTGTTCAGGCTGGGCGACGGGCGAACCATCGAGACGGTGGTGATGCACTACGACGCCACCCCGCGTTCGCGCGCCCGCACCACGATCTGCGTCAGCTCGCAGGTCGGCTGCCCGATCGGTTGCAGCTTCTGCGCCACCGGCCAGTCCGGCTTCGATCGCAACCTCAACGAGGCCGAGATCGTGGACCAGTTCCTGATGGCCAGCCGGGATCTCGGCCAGGGTCCGGGCGCTCTGACCAACGTGGTCTTCATGGGGATGGGCGAGCCCATGAACAATTACACGGCCGTGGTCGGCGCGATCCGCCGATGGGCGAGATCGGACACGCTCAACTTCAGCCCACGGCGGGTCACGATATCGACGATTGGACTGGTTCCGTTCATGGAACGGCTCACGGCCGAGGGTCTGCCGGTCAATCTGGCGATTTCCCTCCACGCGCCCAACGATGAGTTGCGCAGCCGCCTGATCCCGGTCAACCGCAAGTACCCGATCGCCGCCATCACCGCTGCGGCGCGAGCCCATGCGGAACGCACGAGCCGGCGCATCAGCTATGAGTACGTCCTGCTCCATGATGTGAACGACAGCCTGGAGCAGGCCCGCCAACTGGCAGCACTCGTCAACCATCGCCTCAGTCACGTCAACCTCATGATCTCAACCACGATCCGCGCCACCCGCGGGCTCGATATCGATGCCGCCTGTGGCCAGCTGCGAGCGCGCGAATTACAGACGATGCCCTCGCCCGTCTGATGCCGGCCCGACTGCTGGGCATCTTCTTCGATGCGGGCAACACCCTGGTGGTCGAAGAGCCTGGCAAGCACCTCTGGGAAATGCAGATCACGCCGATTCCCGGCGCTCTCGAGGTTCTGTCGACGCTGAAGTCGCGCTACCGGCTCGGGGTGATCTCCAACACGGTCGGTTCGGGCGATATCGAGTTGGCGGATGTCCTGGAACAGGCCGGTATGCGGACCTTGATCGACGCCCTCGTGACCTCGCGGGATTTCGGAAAAGCCAAACCCGATCCGGCAATTTACGCGGAGGGAGCGCGCCGGTTGGGCGTCCCGCTGGCGGCGACCTGCATGGTGGGCGACCGCCTCGACACCGACGTCGCCGGCGCTTTGAAGGCGGGCATTCCCGCGATCTGGCTGAAACACCCGGGCGCGATCGAGGTCGCCGGCGTCGCACCCACGCACGTGATCACGCGGCTCAGCGACTTGCCCTCCTGGCTGGAGGGGAGTTATGCACGGCCCGTTTCGCCTTCGTAGCCGGCTCGTTGGGGACGCCGAAGGGATTGTCGAGACTACGCGGATATACTCAGCAAGTCCGGTGAAACGCATCCTCGCGAGCCTGCTCACGATCGTGGCGCTAACCGCCTGCGCCTCGCCGCTGGCCAAGCCGGAAACTCCCCAACAGGCGCTCTCCGCTGCCGCGCAACGGGCGAGCCAGCTGAAGTCGGCCAAGTTCGATCTCCAGGGCCACGTTGCGATGACCTTCCCGCCCCAGATGGCCACGCTGTTTGGGCAGAGTGGCGGCAACGGCACGCTCGCGGTGGATCTGAGCGGAAACGGCGAAGCCCAATTCCCGGATCGCTACCACATGACGGTGAACGCCAAGATGGCGGGATTCTCGATTGCGACCGAGGTGATCGTCGCCAATGGAAAGGCCTACGTGAGGAACCCGCTCACGCAAAAATGGGAAGTCTCAACCCAGTCGAGCAGCCTCACCGATCAGCTGGGTCAGCCGGATCCGCTTTCCTACGACCAATACCTGAAGAACGTCAAGTCGGTCAAGGACCTCGGCGATACGACGCTTGGCGGGACGACGGTCCATCATTATCAGCTGACGCCGGATAAGGACAAATTGATCGCCAGCCTTTCGAAGCGCGCCTCGACGAGCCCGCAAGCGCTCGCAGCCGTAAAACAGGTTCTCGACAGTGGGACGATGACGGTTGACGTGTGGTTCGGCAAAGATGATCACCTGGTCCGCCGGGTCAGCATCAACGCCGACTACAGCGTGGACCTCAACCAGCTGCTGGGCTCGCTGGGCGCGTCAGCCGCGACATCGAGCAGCAGCCTGCCGGCCGGCGCGACCATCCATGCCGTCGCGACCGTGGTCATCAACTACCACGACTTCGACGCGCCGGTCACGATCAGCATCCCGACTGTCCCGTAGTGCTGGTCGCGCCTTCGCTGCTATCGGCCGACTTCAGCCGGCTGGGGGAGGAAGTGGCCGCCCTCGAACAGGCCGGCGCGGACTGGGTGCACTTCGACGTGATGGACGGGCATTTCGTCCCACCAATCACGATCGGACCCCGCACGGTCGAACACTGCCGCCGCTACGCGAAGCTCCCCTTTGACGTCCACCTGATGATCGAGAACCCGGAGCGCAGCATCGCGGCCTTCCGGGATGCTGGCGCGACCACCGTGTCGGTCCACGTGGAGGCGACTCGCCATATCCACCGGGTGCTCGATAGCATCCGCGCGGCCGGCCTTCATCCGGGCGTCTGCCTCAACCCCGGCAGTCCGCTGGCGCTGGTCGAGCCGGTCCTCAAGGACGCCGACCTGCTCGTCATGATGTGCGTCAACCCGGGCTGGGGTGGACAGCAGTTCATCGACGGCAGTCTGGATCGGATCAAAGCCGCGCGGACGCTGCGGGACCGGCTCAATCCCAGGCTCGATATCGAGATCGACGGCGGCGTCAACGCCCAGACCGGCCGGCAGTCGATCTTGAGCGGCGCCACGGTGCTGGTGGCAGGCAGCTTTGTCTTCAGTCACCCCCGGGGCAAGAAGGCGGCGATCGAGGAACTGCGCTAAATCACTCGCTGGTCGGCAGGTGCAGGTACATCGACTGGATGCCGACCCGGCCCGGACCGGTGAACCGATTCCAGATCATGTTGCCGCCGCCGCCAAACATGCCGGTCTTGAGCCCGAACATCTGGACCTCCATGCGCACGCTCTCGTCGCGGTAGACCCAGCCGCCCGGCTCGATATCGATCTGTTCGTTCGGCGCCAGCTGCTTCTCGAAGACATTTCCGTAACCGTGCAACCAGAGGACGCCCTCCTGATGCGATGCGCTGAAACGATCGACGAAGAATCCGGTCGAGCCGAACAGCATGTTGCTGACGCCCTTCACCCGGTTGAAGGTGTAGTCGAGGTTCCCGGTTGCCGCCAGGAACTGGTGCTCACGGACGAGCACGGCCGTCCCGGGCATGAGATGGAGGGGAAAGAGATGGCCGGCGCCGTCTCGCGAAAACGCGATCTCGCCCGGTCCCTGCGCCTCGGTCAGGAAGATCGGCATCCCGGCGACCATCCGCTTGAAGGCCCCTTTCATGGCACGAATGCCAATGTTGAGCGGCGGATCCTTCCAGAGCACCACGTGGTGCTCGAAGAACACCGGCACCGTGCCATCGAGCCAGGTGTGCAGGACCGGGACCAGCTCGCCATCGATGCGATAGCGGATGCCAGGAGCCTGCCCGTCTTCGAGTTTGGTGGGTAACAGCTGCGGCTGCTTTTGCATATTGGTCTCCTCTGAGCTGAAGCGCGGTGTCGGAATCCGGTCCGGCCGCAAGTTACACGGTCGTGACGCTGACTGGCGACCTGACGCAACGCACCTACGCCGACAACATCTGGCAAGAGACCCAGACCAGCCTGGCGCTCCTCGCCGTCTTCTTGCCCTGGCTCGTTTACGGCTTGCTCTTCAAGGGTTCTCGCGCGGGCGGCAGCGTCCTGCTCGTGATCGCCCTGCTCGGCACTGTGGGCGGCAGCTGGCTGACGTCGCTAAGCCTGCAAAGCTATGCCGCTCTGCCGCGGCAGGTCAGTGGCGTCGTCTCAAGGGTCGATGGGCGTCAGCTCTCCCTGGCGGGGGAAACGCGAGTTTATCTGGTGATCTCCCCGGCGCAGCTGAGATCCGCGGACGGGTGGCTCAAACCGGGGACGCCGGTGACCCTGTGGGTGTCGCCGCGCGGCCAGGCCGGCTATATCGGTGGTGCCCCGAGCTCGGACTAGGCGGACTTCGCCTGGGTCCGAAGGCACCGGGTGCACACCAGCGCGGTCTGGGAACGACCATTGATGGTGACCCGCGCCTTGTGCAGATTCGGCATAAAGCGACGCTTCGTGCGCACTTTCGAGTGGCTCACGTTATGGCCGTATTGGGGCCCCTTGCCGCAGATCGCGCAACGTTGTGCCATGGTGTTGGATACCTTCAGCGCCCCGGCAGGCATCGCGTATGATTGGGGCGAAATCAGCGTCACATAGTAGCACACGACACGCGGGAATCCCGCGACCCTAACAACAATGGACTCAAAGACGAAGGCCAATCCGCCGCGCACCGGGAAGCCGCCGAGGACGCTGATCCAGGCCAGAGACCTCGGGCGGATCGAGGTATCGCGTCACGTCGTCGCCACCGTTGCCGGGCATGCGGCCGCCGGCTGCTACGGGGTGGTGGGGATGGCTGCCCGCGGCCTGCGCGATGGCCTGGCCGAGCGGCTGCATCGCGACAAGCTTCACCGCGGGGTCGAAGTCGAGGTGCGCGAGGAGGGGATCGCGGTCTCGCTCTACGTCATCGTCGAGTACGGCACCCGTGTCTCCGAAGTCGCTCATAACCTTTCTAATGCGGTCCGGTATTCGGTCGAGCGGACCCTCGGCCTGCCGGTGATTGAGGTCGATGTGAATGTGCAGGGCATTCACATCAGTGGTGGCAGCGGCTGAGACGTCTCCGATAACCAGCGCCCCGTCCATGCCCATCACGCAGTGCGATGGCCGGCTGTTCAAGGAGGCATTGCTGGGTTCGCTGGCCTGGCTCACGCTCAATCGTGACGAGGTCGATGCCCTCAATGTCTTTCCCGTCCCGGACGGCGACACGGGGACCAACATGCTGCTCACCCTCCAATCCGCCGTCGAAGACATCCGCGAGCTCGATGATCCCGATCTCTCCGTCATGGTCCGGAGGGCCTCCCACGGCGCCTTGATGGGGGCCCGGGGCAACTCGGGCGTCATCCTTTCGCAGATTCTGCGGGGAGTCTGCGTCGGGATCGGCTCGCAGCGCGCGGTCGATGCCAAGGGTCTGGCGGGAGCCATCCGGGAGGGCGCGGAGGTCGCCTATCGAGCGGTGATCAAGCCGACCGAGGGCACCATGCTGACGGTGGCCCGGGAGGCGGCGGCGGGCGCCGAGGCAAAGGCCGCCGAAACCAGTGACCTCACCCAGGTGGTGCGCGCGGCGTGTGAGGCCGCGGCCAGCGCCGTGGAGCGGACACCGGAACAACTGCCGGTCTTGAAACAGGCGGGGGTTATCGACGCTGGTGGGTTCGGTCTCCAGCTGATCTTCGAAGGGTTCCTCAAACGGATGCGCGGAGAGGCCGTCGCGACCTTCGAGCGGCCCACCACTCAGCACGCCCGGCCGAAAACCGTGGAGGCGCCCTCCGCCGGCTGGGGTTACTGCACCGAGTTCGTGATCAACGGCGAGCAGCTGCCGGTGGACGAGGTCCGCAACGAAATCCAGCGGCATGGTGAGTCGGCGTTGGTGGTCGGCGATGAGGCGGCGATCAAGGTCCACGTGCACACGCATGAGCCGGCGGTCGTGATCGGTTACGCCACTGGGGTGGGCCGCCTGACGCGCCTCAAGGTCGACGACATGTCCTCGCAGCACCACCGGCTCCAGGGGGACAGCGTGCGTCGCCCGACAAGCACGAAACATCTGGCTCTGGTGGCGGTCGCCAGCGGCGACGGCTTTCGCCGGATCCTGGAAAGCCTCGGGGTCGATTCCGTGGTTGGCGGCGGGCAGACGGTCAACCCGTCAACCGAGGACATCCTGGCCGCCGTTGAGTCGGTTCCGTCGAATGACGTCCTGCTGCTACCCAACAACGGCAACGTGACGATGACTGCCCAGCAGGTGGCGGAACTGAGCCGAAAGCGGGTGCGAGTGGTGCCTTCGCGCAGCATGCCGCAGGGAATCGCGGCGCTGTTCGCCTTCGACTTCAGCGCGGACCTCGAAGCCAATGCGAACGCGATGTCGCACGCGCTGAGCCAGGTTCAGACCATCGAGGTCACGCGCGCTGTCCGGGCGAGCGACGTCGATGGCCTGAAGATCGCCGAAAACGATGTCATCGGGCTGCTCAACGACCGCATCGTGGAGGCCGGCAAGATGCCGGGCAACGTCGTGCAGGCGGTCCTCAAGCGGATCGACACCGCGAAGGTCAGCACCATCACCGTCTACGCCGGTACCGACGCCGACGAGGGCGAGCGGGAAGCCCTGGTCAACGCGATTGCGCTGCAGTTCCCGAAGGCTTCGGTCGAGCTCCAGGCGGGAGAACAAGCGCTCTATCCGTATATCGTGGCCGTCGAGTAGGCGGGCACGTCTAGAGCAGTTGCAGGACGTTGGCGATCACCGCCGCGGCGCTCAGCCAGGCGCCGACCCGGTAGGCATGCCAGACCCAGGGCTTTCGGCGGTAGAGCAGCATCAAGATCGCGAGCAGCACGGCCAGGGCCGTGCCCTTGACGGCGTAGGCGCTGAGCTCGCCCTGGGTTGAGATCAGCGTCGCCATCAGCCGATTGAGCTCGGGGTGTTGGAGCGCCAGGCCCAGGTGGGTGGTTACCGAATCCAATAGCTGGAAGCCGAGGAACCCGGCGAGAATCAGCGCCTGGCTCGGGCGCGAGCTCACGCCGCCTGGGAGCACCACAGCAGGTATAGCTTTAGCAAGCTTTGTTGGGTGCAACCTAACGCCACGCAGCCGTTGCTCCCCCGTGATCGGTCTGAATTGGTCGCTCTATACTCGGCTGCGTGGTCCGGATCGTGACCGATTCAACGGCGGACCTGGCCGACGATCAGCAGCGAGCCGCCGGAATCACGGTTGTGCCGCTCAACGTCCGCTTTGGTGACGAGGTCTTCAAGGATCACGTCGACCTCACGGGCGACGATTTCTTCGCCAGGCTGAAGACCTCGCCACAGCTCCCCAAAACCTCGCAGCCGGCGGTGGGCGCATTCGAGGAAGTCTTTCGACGGCATCGGGACACGGGCGACGATGTGGTCGCGGTGCTGATTTCGGGCAAGGTTTCGGGAACGGTAGGCGCGGCCTCGACGGCGGCGAAGTCGGTAGACGGCGAACACATCGACGTGATCGACTCCTTGACCACGTCGATGGCATTGGGCTTTCTCGCCCTCGAGGCCGCCAGGCTGGCGAAGACCGGCGCCGACCGCGCGGCCGTCGCGGAACGGGTGCGATCGCTGGTCCCCAAGGCCCGCGTGCTGGCCGCCATCGATACGCTGACCTATCTGGAAAAGGGCGGCCGGATCGGGAGGGCGCGGGCGCTGCTCGGCTCCCTGCTGAACTTCAAGCCACTGATCACCCTTCAGGATGGGGAGGTGGCGCCGCTGGGGCGGGCGCGGGGCCGCCTGCAGGCGATCGACCGCCTGGTCGAGTTACTGCAGCGTGACGGGAGGGTTAGCAACCTCGCGGTGCTCCACGGGGGCGCGCTGTCCGATGCACAGCGGCTCAAAGAACGGGTAGCGGGGAATTATCCGGGGCTCGAGATTCTGCTGGTCGAAACCGGAGCCGTGATCGGCACCTATACGGGACCCGGGGTGATCGGCTTCACCTACCTGATCGCCTGATCGTGCCACGGCTTTCCCTGGATGATCCGGTGACCGCCATCACCGGGATCAACACCGCGTACGGCAGCAAGCTCGAGCGCCTCGGGGTTAGAACCGTTCGCGATCTGCTGCTCTACTTCCCTCGCCGCCACCAGGATTTCGGCAGCGTGATGCCGATTGCCTGGATCCGGCCGGGCATGCGGACGACCGTTCGGGGACGCGTGTACCAGGTCCAACGTCAGTTCACCCCGCGCAAACACATGCGGATCGCGAAGGCGACCATCTCCGACGACTCGGGACAATTGAACGTGATCTGGTTTAACCAGCCGTACATTGCGAACTATCTTCACGAGGGGGATCAGATTTTCGTGGCGGGGGAGGTTGACCTCAACGGTGGCCTTCTCATGAAAAACCCCGAGTACGAAAAGGTCTCGGATGATCCCAGCCACTCGGCTCGCATCGTGCCCATCTATCCGGAAACCAAAGGGCTGACCTCGCGCTGGCTCCGACCGAAGATCCGGCCCTTGCTCTGGCTGGCGGACCAGCTGGAGGAGGTACTCCCGGCCGAGCTCATGCAGCGTCGCGGGTTCATGTCCCGACCCGACGCCATCCGGCAAGTCCACTTCCCCGACTCGCTGGAAATCCTCGATGACGCCCGCAGCCGGTTCGGATTCGAGGAGATGTTTCTCAACCAGGTTGCGGTGCAGCAGGCGAAGCGCGCCCGCAAGGCCCATGCCGCTCACCAGATCCCCTTCGATAAGGCGACGGCGCGGGCTTTCGTCGCGGCGTTGCCGTTCAAGCTGACGAATGCCCAGCGCACGGCGGCGTGGCAAATCCTCCAGGACATCGCCCGCCCGGAGCCGATGAACCGCTTGCTGGAGGGTGACGTCGGCTCCGGCAAGACGGTGGTCGCGGCGATGGCGATACACCACGTGGCGCACGTCGGCCTGCAATCGATGCTGCTGGCGCCTACTGAGATCCTCGCCCGGCAGCATGCGGAAGTCGTGGAGGCGTTGCTGCGGCCGTTCGGCATCGTCGTCGGCATGTTGCTCGGGAGCACTCCTGCGGCCGCCCGCCGCGCCTTGCTGGCATCCCTCGCCGACGGCTCCATCGACCTGCTGGTCGGCACGCACGCCCTGATCGAAGAGGATGTCCGATTCAAACAGCTGGCGCTCGCCGTCGTGGACGAACAGCATCGGTTCGGCGTCGTTCAGCGGTTATCGGTCCGCCAGGGCGAGCGCTGGCCGCATTTCCTCTCGATGACCGCCACGCCCATCCCGCGCACGCTGGGCCTGACGCTCTTCGGCGACCTGGACATCTCCGTCCTCACCGAGATGCCGCCGGGAAGGCTGCCGGTCGCCACCCGGCTGGTGCCGCCCGATGAACGGTCTGCCGCCTACGATTTCATCCGCCAGCAGGTGGTCGCCGGTCGACAGGTCTTTGTCATCTGTCCGGTGATCCAGGAGTCGGACAAACTGGGTGTCCGGTCGGCGACTCAGGAGGCGGAGAAGCTGCAGCGCGAGGTCTTCCCCGAGCTGGCGCCCCGCATCGCCCTCCTGCACGGTCGCATGAAGGCCGCGGAGAAAGAGGGTGTGATGCTGAAATTCCAGGGCGGGGAGGTGGCCATTCTGGTGTCGACCTCGGTGGTCGAAGTGGGCATCGACATCCCGAATGCGACGGTCATGATGATCGAGGGGGCAGAGCGATTCGGCCTAGCCCAGCTCCACCAATTTCGCGGGCGCATCGGGCGCGGCGTCCACGAATCCACCTGCCTGCTGTTTACCGACATGGAGGATGCGGAGACGATCCGGCGCTTGAATGCGGTGGTCACCCACCACAGCGGCTTCGACCTCGCCGAAATCGATCTGAAGCTCCGGGGCATGGGCGAGTTGCACGGGTTCCGCCAGCACGGCAACGAGTTCAAGATGGCGAACCTGCTCGACGCCGCGCTGATCAGCGACGCCCAGGCCGAGGCCGTCCGCCTCTTGGACCGCGACCCGACGCTGGCCGGCGAGCCGGCCCTCCGCCGCCAGCTTTCGGCGTATCGTCGGGTGTTCGCGTTGGATTGACGGGCGCTCCCGGGGCAGAACCCGCGGCGGGCCGTACCCGAAACAACCGGCTCAGCAGCCAGCCGATCGTGAGGCCGGCGGCGATGGGGAGGAGGAGCACCAGGATGATGCCGAGCACCGCTGCGACGACGACTATGCTGCCGCTCCTTCCCTGGCCACGCCCATCAAGCCGGGCGCGCCTGATTTACTCATCGCATGCCAGGAGCGGCTACCCGGGTCACTGCCGGCGCGTGTCGGGGACGACTCCTGAAAACGCCACCCGGCCGGGCGACCCGTCCCACCACCTCGCTCGTCCGGGAAGCGTTGTTCAACATCATCGGCGACAGCATACGCGGTGCGCGGGTACTGGACCTGTTCGCCGGAGCCGGAACCCTCGGCATCGAGGCGCTCTCCCGCGGCGCGGCGTCGGCGACCTTTGTCGAACGCGACCGAGCCTGTGCTAACATCGTCGCCGAGAATTTGGCCGCAACCGGCTTCGCCCAACAGGGCGACGTTGCAAGTGCCGATGCCATCGACTGGCTGAGGGCGCACGCCGGCGACCTCGCCACCTACAACCTTCTTTTGCTCGACCCGCCGTACCGTGACAGCGGCGCCGTCAACGGGACCCTGGAGGCGCTGGACCAGGCGTCACTGCGCCACGAAGCGCTCGTCGTTCTCGAGCATCATCGAAGCCAACCCCTGCCATCGCTGCATCGCCTGGCGCAGGTGCGCGACCGCGATTACGGAGCCACCCGGCTGACGTTTTTCAGGTCCCCGTGATTACCGCGGTCTACCCCGGCAGCTTCGATCCGCTGACGCACGGCCACCTCGACATCGTCGATCGCGCCGCGCGAATCTTCGATCGGGTCGTGATCGCCGTGCTTGAGAATCCCAGCAAGCGGCCGCTGTTCACCACCGCCGATCGGGTCGGCATGATCCGCGAAAGCCTCGGCGAGCGCCCCGGCGTCGAGGTCAGCACCTTCAATGGGCTGACCATCGATTTTGCGCGCCAGGTAGGCGCCAAGGTGATCGTCCGGGGCCTCCGCGCTGTGTCAGACTTTGAGAGCGAGTTCCAGATGGCGTTGATGAATCGCCGCCTGGAACCCGAGGTCACCACCGTCTTCATCCCGACCAGTCTGCGCCATCTATTTCTCAGCTCCAGCCTGATCAAGGAACTCGCCGAGTTCGGCGGAGACATCTCGGAATTCGTCCCAGCCAACGTCGTCGCACCACTCAAGCAACGTCTTACATCAAGGGAGCAGCAGCATGAACATCCATGAAGCCGTCGACCGCCTCGAGTACCTGATCGCCCATAGCCGCCAGATCCCGCTGACCCGAACCGTGGTCATCGACCAGGAAGAGGCCCTGGCCTGCGTCGACGATCTCCGGCTCAGCCTTCCCGATGAAATCAAACAGGCTCGCTGGACGCTTCAGGAGCAGCAGCGATTGCTGTCCGAGGCGCAGGCGGAAGCCGCTCGGACGGTCAGCAAAGCCAGCGAGCGGGCGCAAACCATGATCGGGCAGCACGAGCTGGTGAAGCGGGCCGAGAAGCAGGCGGAGGCGATGCTCAGGGAAGCGGCGGCGAAGGCCGAGGAGACGCGCCGCGCCGCCGACCGTTACGCCTGGGACGTGATGCAGTCAT
>VBJI01000078.1:0-22262 GCA_005880875.1 Chloroflexota bacterium | reverse complement strand
ACGCGAGTCACTCGAGGATCTGCCCAAGGTAGCGGTCCCCAAGGGATTGGCGCTTCGGACCTTTCGCCGTGGCGACGAAACTGGATGGGCCGGGCTGATGACTGGAGCAATCGGCAATTGGGACGAGGAGTCAACGGGGCGGCAGTTTCTGGGCGATCCGGGCGTCACCGCGGATGGCATCTTCTTTCTCGTTTCTGGCGGCAAATACCTCGCCACCGCCACGGATAAACGGCTGCCAGCGCCCAATGCTGCGGGTTACCTCCATATGGTGGCCGTTGCTTCCCAGCATCGAGGCAGGCGGCTAGGACGATGCATCTCGCTTGCCGCTCTGCACCACATGAGGCTGCGCGGCTGCCAGGAAGCCATCCTCGATACCGACGACTACCGACTTCCGGCGATTCGTACATACCTGGGCCTCGGCTTCTTGCCCGATATTCTGGAAGCCGATCACCCGGAACGATGGCGCCGGATACTGGCCGAACTTCCTATGCCCCCGGCCGGCCGGCTAGGTCCAACCGACGGCGCAGTGGCCGAAGGCGCGGCCGCTTATAATGGCTTGCTCAATGGCCCTTCCAAAGACTCGTTACGCCCACGCCCGCCAGGGTGAGCGCCGCGCCCACCTGGCGATGAAGCGTGTGCAGCTGGTCGAGTGCTCGCAATGCCACCAGCCGAAACGGCCGCACGCGATCTGCCGCAACTGCGGCTATTACGACGGGCGCGAAGTCATCAAGACCGAGTAGGACCGGCCCGATTCGTCTCGCCTTCCTGTTTCCAGGTCAGGGCGCCCAATTCGTCGGGATGGCCCGCGACCTGATCGACCGGGAGGGCTACGCCCGCCAATTGCTCGAGCAGGTCGAGGCGCGCCTTGGCATGCCGCTCGGGCGCCTGATGGTGGATGGGCCGGATGCCGCCCTGCGAGCGACCGAGAACGCCCAGCCGGCGATCGCCTATCACAGCCTCGCGCTACTTGGTCAGTTGGCGGCTCACGGAGTTGAACCGGTGGCCATCGCTGGCCACAGCCTGGGCGAGTTTCCGGGGCTCGTCGCTGCCGGTGGCCTCGAACCCCTGGATGCCGTCGCTGCTGTTCGGGCCCGTGGCGAGGCGATGGCCGCCGGGGCCCTGTCCGGCTCGGGCATGATCGCCGTCCTTGGTCTGGACGACGAGACCGTCGATCGGATCTGCTTGGAGGTCGACGGCGTTGTTCCGGCGAACTACAACGCGCCCGGGCAAGTTGTAATCTCCGGCTCCGGGCAGGCGCTGGAAAAGGTGGGGCCGTTGCTCCAGGCGGCGGGTGCTCGCCGGCTCGTTCGGCTGCCAGTCAGCGCAGCCTTTCACTCGCCGTTGATGGCCGGCGCCGCCACGACCTTCGCGGCTGCCTGGGACCGGATTCCGCTGCGCTCCCTCGACCGGCCGCAGGTCTTCAATGCGGACGCGCGGGTGCATGAGCAGGCCACCGAGGTCCGGCCACTGATGGTCGGCCAGTTGACCGGCCCGGTGCGTTGGACGCAGAGCGTCAGGCGGCTCCAGCAGTTTGCTGTCGATGCGTTCGTTGAGGTCGGCCCTGGCCGGACCCTGGCCGGGCTCGTCAAGAAGATCATTCCGGCCGCGGTGGTCCACAATATCGACGACGTGTCCAGCATGAACGCATTCCTTGAGACCGCGCATGCCTGAGGGCTTCTCCGAGCAGGTCGCCTTGGTCACCGGCGGCAGCCGCGGCATCGGGCGCGCGGCCGCCGAATTGTTTGCCGCCGCCGGCGTGAAGATTGCGATCACCTACAAGAGCCGAAAGCCGGAAGCCGATCACTTCGTCGAGGAGGTCTCGCGGGCGGGGGGAAATGCCCTGGCGATTCAGGCCGATTTCGCTGAGTCGGCCGCGCCTGCCGTGGCCGTCGAGGCCGTGGTCAAGGAATGGGGGCGGCTGGACATCCTCGTCAATAACGCGGGGCTGACGCGCGACACGCTGGTGATGCGGATGAGTGAGGCCGATTGGGACGTCGTGATGCAGACGAACCTCCGGGCCGCGTTCCTGGCAAGCAAGGCGGCCCTGCGGCCCATGCTCAAGCAGAAGTACGGGCGGATCGTTAACGTGTCCTCCCTCGCCGGCGTCACCGGAAACGCCGGGCAAGCCAACTACAGCGCGTCCAAAGCCGGCTTGATCGGCCTGACCAAGGCGCTGGCCAAGGAGGTCGGTTCGCGGAACATCACGGTCAATGCCGTCGCCCCGGGCTTCATCGACACCGAGTTGACGAGCGGGTTGCCAGCTGAGCTGCTGGAAAGGGCCCGGCAGGCGGCCGCCATCCCGCGGATCGGCACACCAGCGGACGTGGCTCCGGCGATCGTCTTTCTGGCTTCTCGGGAGGCCGGCTACATCACCGGACAGGTTTTGGGCATTGACGGCGGGTTGCCAATCTAGGACGATTTGCGGGAGCTTCGACTAGAATTTGACCGCACTCGCAACAGCCAAAGGGGAGTCGGATGGACGGGAGTAATTACGAGAAATTCAAGGGCATCATCGCCGAACAGCTCGGAGTGGAGCCCGAGCAAGTCACACCCGACGCCTCGTTCGTCGACGACCTCAACGCGGATTCCCTCGACCTGGTCGAGCTGATCATGGCGTTCGAGGAAGAATACGGGATGGAGATACCTGACGAAGACGCGGAAAAGATTCAAACCGTCGGAGCCGCCTGGGACTACGTCCAGGAGAAGCTCGGCATCACCACCTGAGCCGAAGCTCCCTCCGGCCGACGAGCCTTTACAAAAACTCCAGCGGACGCTTCGTGTTCGGTTTCACGACGTCGCCCTGCTTCGGCAGGCGCTGACCCATCGCTCCTACAACAACGAGCATCCCGAAAGCGGCGCCGCGGATAACGAGCGGCTGGAGTACCTCGGCGACGCCGTCCTCGAGCTGATCGCGGCCGAACACCTGTATCACACCTACCAGACGTCGGACGAGGGAGAGTTGACCAGGCTGCGGGCCTCGGTGGTCAACACCAAGAGCCTGGCCCGACTGGCCTCCCGGCTCAGCCTCGGCGATTACCTGCTGCTGGGCAAGGGCGCCCACAAGACGGGGGCCCGCTCCTTGCAGTCGATCCTGGCCAATACCTTCGAGGCCGTGATCGGGGCGATCTTCCTCGACCAGGGCTATCGCGCCGCCTACCGGCTGTTCAGCCGCAGCCTGATCGACGTGCAGGCCTGGCCGGACGACAACTACAAGGGGCGACTCCAGGAGGTCACCCAGGAGCGCTTCCTGACCACGCCGCAGTACGAGATCGTGGGCGCGTCCGGCCCGGGACATCGACGCGAGTACACGGCGCTGGTGACGTTCGGCGACGGCATCCGAGGTACCGGCAGTGGCCGGACAAAGCGTGCCGCGGAGCAGATGGCGGCTCGCGAGGCGCTATCAGCACTCGGGGCGCTCGACCACCCGCCCGCGCAGGACGAAGTCCTCGAAGCAGTGGCCGCCCACGAATCACGTCGCGCGCCGGCCAACTAAGGCGCCGAGCCACACCACGGCTGGATCGCGACTCGCTGACGTCCACGACGCAAACTCACTCTCGCAATTCTGAGCATTACAGTTCCTAAATACCGCAAATGCTAGAATTGTCGGGTGAATCAGTAATGGCCGCCTACAAGATTGGCGAAGCCGCACAACTCCTCGGCGTCAGCGTCGATAGCGTCCGCCGCCTGGCAGACAGTGGTCGGCTGGCGACGGTTAGGACGTCCGGCGGCCAGCGGGTCGTCGACGGGCGGCAGCTTGCCCGATACATGGCCGCCTCACCACCTGAGCCGAAATCGGAAACGATCTCGGCTCGTTCGGCCCGCAATCATTTCCCGGGCATCGTGACGCGGGTGATCAAGGACCGGGTCGCCGCCCAGGTCGAGATCCAGGCGGGTCCGCACCGGCTGGTGGCGCTCATCACGCGGGAAGCGGTCGACGAATTGGGCCTGGCGCCCGGCGTGCGAGCCGTCGCTGTCGTCAAGGCCACGAACGTGATCGTCGAGGTGCCCACCGGTTAGTCGGCCATGAAGGCGAGAGTGCTGGGCGCCGTCGCAGCCGCCCTACTCCTCGCGGGCTGCGGCGGCACGAGCGAGCCGGGCTCTCCACCGAGCTCCGGCCCGAGCGGATCGATCACCGTCTTTGCCGCTTCGTCGCTGACGGCCGCGTTCGGCCGCATCGGCCCGGATTTCCAGAAGACCTTTCCCGGCACGATGATCCACTTCGCGTTCGCGGGTTCGTCGACCCTGGTGGCACAGATCCAGCAGGGTGCCATTGGCGACGTATTGGCATCGGCAGACCAGCCGAACATGCAGAAGCTCGTCAATGCCGGCCTGACGTCGGGCTCGCCCTCGATCTTCGCTCGCAACAAGCTCCAGATCGTCGTCCCGGCCGGCAACCCCAAGCATGTGACCGGGTTGGCCGACCTGGGGCGCGCGGGGCTGGTCGTAGTGCTCTGCGCCTCGGCAGTGCCCTGCGGGCACTACGCCACCGAGGCATTGCAGAAGGCGGGCGTGACGGTCAAGCCGGCGAGCGAGGAGACCGACGTCAAGGCCGTGCTCGCCAAGGTGGCGCTGGGGGAGGCGGATGCCGGGATCGTCTACGTGACCGACGTGAAGGCCGCCGGCGCGCAGGTGCAGGGGGTCGATATCCCCGCTTCTCTCAATGTGGTCGCCGACTACCCGATCGTGGTCCTCAAGGACAGCCAGAACATCGCGCTGGCCAAGGTCTTCATCGGCTACCTGCACGCGAAAGGGCAGGAAACGCTCGCTCGCTATGGCTTCCTCCCAGCGTAATCCCCGTGGATTCCCGGCGCCGCCCCTGTTCATCGGGCTCGCCGGGTTGGGCGCCGCATTCTTCCTGCTGCCGCTCGCCGGCCTACTGGTTCGAACGCCGTGGGGGTCGGCCTGGCAGCTCCTAACGTCACCCGAGGCCCTGACCGCGCTGCGCCTATCCCTGTTGGCATCGCTTTCCGCTACCGCGATCGCGCTTATCGTCGGCGTGCCGTTGGCCTGGATATTCGCGCGGATCGCCTTTCCGGGCCGCGCGGTGCTCCGCGCGCTGACGGTACTGCCCATGGTGTTGCCGCCGGTCGTCGGTGGCGTCGCCTTGCTGGCGGCCTTCGGCCGGCGCGGGCTCGTCGGAACCTGGCTGGAGCAGGCCTTCGGGATTCACATACCGTTCACCACCGCTGGCGCCATCCTCGCCGAGTCCTTCGTTGCCATGCCCTTTCTCGTGATCACCGTCGAGGCGGGCCTTCGTGGGATGGACCTGCGATTTGAAGACGCGGCGCGCACCCTTGGGGCTCGGCGATGGACCGTGCTCTGGCGGGTCACTCTGCCACTGGTGCGACCGTCACTGGTCGCCGGTGCGGTTCTGTGTTGGGCCCGAGCACTCGGTGAGTTCGGCGCGACCATCACGTTTGCCGGCAACTTCCCCGGGCGCACCCAGACGATGCCGCTGGCGGTGTACCTCGCGCTGGAGACGAACCCGGACGCGGCGATCGTGCTCAGCCTGGTCCTGCTCGCCGTCTCCCTCGCCGTGCTGATCGGGCTTCGCGACCGGTGGCTGGGCGCATCGTGAGCCTGGAGGCGCGAATCCAGGCGAGCGTCAGCGGCTTCGAACTGGACCTGCAGATCGCAGTTGGCGCCGGGGAACTGGTCGCGGTCCTCGGTCCCAACGGTTCGGGCAAGACGTCGGTGTTGCGCGTGCTCGCCGGGCTCATGCCGCTCGACGCGGGCCGGGTCACGCTCGATGGGGTCGTCCTCGATGACCCGCCGACGGGGGTGCGGGTCGCTCCGGAGCACCGACCGATCGGAATGGTGTTCCAGGACTATCTCCTGTTTCCTCACCTCTCCGTGCTTGAAAACGTGGCCTTCGGACTACGATCCCGCGGCACACGCCGTGCCGCGGCGCTGACCCTCGCAAGCCAGTGGTTGGAACGCGTTGGTCTCGAGGGGTACGCCGATCGGCGGCCGGGATCGCTCTCGGGGGGCCAAGCTCAGCGGGTCGCGCTCGCGCGGGCGCTCGTCACCAGCCCCGCGCTACTCCTTATGGACGAGCCGATGGCGGCCCTGGATGCCAGTACGAGGGTCGAGCTGCGGCGGGAGCTACGCCGTCAACTCGAATCGTTCGACGGCGTGCGGCTGGTGGTCACGCACGACCCGGTCGAGGCGATGGCGATGGCCGATCGTCTCATCATCCTCGAGCAGGGACGCGTGCTGCAATCCGGATCCCCGGCCGAGGTCGCGCAGCGTCCTCGCTCGCGCTACGTAGCCGACCTGGTCGGTGTCAACCTGTACCGGGGACGGGCGCGCGAGACCGTCATCGCACTGACTGGCGGCGGTTCCCTGACCGTGGCGGAGGCAGCTGACGGCGAGGTGTTCGCGGTGGTCCATCCGCGAACCGTCGCCCTCTATCGAACCCGTCCGGATGGCACGCCACGTAACGTCTGGGAAGGGCGAGCCTCCGACCTCGACCTTGAGGGCGACCGGGTTCGAGTGCGTCTCGAAGGATCGCCATCGATCGTCGCCGAGGTGACGCCCGCCGCTGTGCGCGACCTCGGGCTCGACCGCGGAGACCCAGTCTGGATCAGCGTGAAAGCGACTGAGATCAATGTCTACCCCTCATAACCTCGGCCGACCCGCTATCGCGTAGATCAGTTACACAGGGACTTAAGCGCGGCGCGGCGGAGCCGCGCTGGTCGCCCGTTGCCTTCGGCAACGGGGACATGCTCTAATACACGGGTGACCCGCGCCGTGGTCCATGCTTTCATCACTGATGGGCGCGAGAGCCCAGCCATGTCTTTAACCTTTCGCCTGTGCATCTGAAGTCGCTGCGGCTGCAAGGCTTCAAAACCTTTGCTCGTCGCACGGAGCTTCCCTTCAGCCGCGGCATCACGGCGATCGTCGGCCCGAACGGCAGTGGCAAGTCAAATCTCGTCGATGCCATTCGATGGGCGCTGGGTGAGCGCAACGCCCGCGGGCTGCGCGGCCACCGCATGGAGGATGTGATCTATTCCGGAGGCCCTGGCAAGTCGGCGGTCGGCATGGCGGAAGTCACGCTTACCATCGACAACGCCGACCAGCGGCTCAACGTCGAATTCAACGAAATCGAAGTCGCCCGCCGGCTTTTCCGATCCGGCGAAAGCGAGTACCTCGTCAATGGCGCCCGCGCCCGGCTGAAGGACATCGACGCGCTGCTGGCGAGCACCGGCTTACGCCAGGACGGGTACGCGGTGACCGCGCAGAACGATATCGACTTCGTTATCCAGGCGGCACCCGGCCTGCGGCGCGAGCTGATTGAGGAAGCCGCCGGCGTGCGACGCCTGCGCGATCAGCGTCAGGAAGCCGTGAACCGGCTGACCGAGGCGGATCGTGATATGCGACGTGCGCGAGACATTCTGAACGAGCTCAGCCCGCGTGCCGAGGAGCTGCGCGTGCAGGCCAGTGCGGCTGAGGAGTACCAGGAGGTCGCTGACGCGCTCAAGAGCCTGCAGGGAAGCCTCGCCCGGGATGCGTGGCGCAAGGCGATGATGCAGCTGCGACGGGCGGTCACGCGGGTCCAGGCGACCGAGCACAAGCGGGCCGCCGCCGCCGAGGTGCTCGCCGACTTCGAGCCGCAATACGCCCACCACCGCACCGCTCTGCTACAGGCGCGCGAGGCGCGCTGGCGCCACCAGGAGGCGATCGCCGACGTGCGGCTCAGGCTGGCCGAGACCCAGCACCAGGCGCGTATCGCCCAGGAGCGCAACGCCGCGGCGGTTCAGGCTGTGACGTCACTGCAGCGCGAGCTCGAACACCTTCTCGCCTCCGAACGTGCCGGCAGCCGCGTCGTCGACGAGCTGGCGAGAGCGCTGCGGGCGGCGCAGGTCGAGCTCGAAACGACCAACGCCGCCCTCCAGGCCGCCGCGGATGCCGAACGCGGGGCCCGCGAGGGCCTCAGCGGTCTCGAGGCGGAGCGCGCCGGGCGTCATCAGGCTCGGCAGGACTTGCAGCGCGAACGCCTGGCGATCGAGGCCGAGCTTCGACAGCTGGACGGCCGCTTGCAATTTCTGGCGGAGCAGCGGCAGCAGGCGCTAAGTCAGCTCGAGGCGTGGTCCCTGCGACAGGGCAGCCTGATGGACGAACGGGAGCGGCGGCGGCGGCAGGCGGAGGCCGCCGATGCGGAACTTCAGAGCGTGGCCGGGGCCGCGTCGACGATCGAGCAGCGCCTGGGTGGCGCCGAGGCAGCCCTGGAGAGCAGCAGAAAAGCCGTCATCGAGCACGAAGCGGGACTCAAGGCGCTCGAAGCAGAGCTCGGTGCGCTGCGCACGCTGCTCGATCGCGCCCAACGCCGCGGCCCGCTCCGGGACCGGGGTGATAGCTGGCGACGGCTTCTCGAGTTAGTCGAGGTCGAGCCCGCTAATCGCGCGGCCGTCGATGCGGCGCTGGAAGGTTGGTTGCACGCATGGGTGGCTGGCGATCGGGAACTCTTCGAGACGGCGGCTTCCGCCATGGCCGGCGCCGAGGATGCGCGCGAGACGCTGTTGCGAACCCCCGCGCAAACGATCACATCCGATCTGCCGGCCGGATCGATCGCGATCGCCAACCTGGTACAGGCGCCCGATTACCTCGCACCGCTACTGACCCATCTGCTCGCTGGTGTGGTCCTGGTCGCGGACCGATCGGAAGCGGCGCAGATCGTTAACGAGCATCCATGGCTGCGCGCCGTGACACCCCGCGGCGAGATCGTGACGGCGGTCTCGTACCGAGGTGGCAAAGCCGCGGACGCGGTGCTGGCGGTTCAGGCCCGGATTCGCGAGGCGGAGGAGGATCTCGATCGCGGCCGGCAGGCTGCGTTAGGCGTGGCGACCGCCGTCGAGCGCTGCGCGGCTGAGCGCGCCTCACTGATCCATGAACGCGACGCCATGCTCACCCGGGTCGACGCCCTGCGCACCGCCGCGGCCGAGGCCGCCGGGGCGCTTACCGCTGCCGGCGAGGGCGTCCAGCGTGAGACGCTGCAGGAACTGGAGGTCCGCCAACAGCTGGACCGGGTCAGCACCCTGTCGATGCAGGCCGAGCAGCTTCAGGTCGATGCGCTCGCCCGCGAGCGTGTCATCGTCGACCGGGATACCGCGGCCACGACGGAGCTCGGGAAGCTCGAGCAGGAGATCGGCGAGGCGGGCACGTCGCTGGCCGTGCTCCTGAAACGACGGCAGGACACGGAACTGCGGGCCGCGCTCGCGCGCCAGCGAGTCGACGACCTGGGACGGCAACTGGAGCGCGCCCAACACGTGTACCGATCGCATGGCGATGAGCTGGCCCAACGCCGCGCCGCCGAGGAAGAGCTGGCCGTACAGCCGGCCCTGATCAACGAAGAGCGCCGGCGTTGGCTCGAACAGTCTGCGGCGCTCACCGCCGAGCTGGCCTCCCTCGAGTCAGCCGAACTCCCCGGTGACGATGCGCTGGCGGTGCTGGAGGCGCAGTTGCGCGATGACGAGCAACGCAACGTCACGCTTCAGGTGGAGCTCGCCCATGCCGACGATGCTTGCGCTGCCGCCGCGGCGGAACGCGATGGCGCCCAGGGTGAGGTCGACCGCAGCGCCGCCGGATTGCGCGAAGGTGAGCAACCCGTCGACGACGAGGCCGACCCGACCGAGGAAGTGGACTGGCAGAAGACGGAGCGCGAGGTTTCGCGATTGCAGCGCCGCCTCGATGGGATGGGGGCGGTCAACCTATTGGCCCCCGAGGAGTACGCGCAGGTGCGCGATCGCTGCGACAACCTGGGCGCCCAGCTGGCCGATCTCGAGCAGGCGGCGGCACAATTGATGGAGCTGCGGCAGCGGCTCGAGGACGAAATCGATAGCCGATTTCGAACCGTCTTCCAATCGGTGGCGGTGAATTTCCAGGAATTCTTCGGTGAGCTTTTCGAGGGCGGCCGCGCGACACTTCGGCTGGAGGCTCAGCCCGAGGGGAATCCGCTCGACGACGGGGTGGAAATCCTGGCACAGACGCCGGGGAAGCGGTTACAGCCGCTGACGCTCCTCTCCGGTGGCGAGCGAGCCCTGACCGCGCTCGCATTCCTGTTTGCCCTGCAAGCCGTAAACCCGAGCCCCTTCTATGTGCTGGACGAGGTCGATGCGGCGCTCGATGATGCAAACGTCGCCCGCTTCAACCGCGTGCTCAAGCGGCTGGCGGCAGATCAGCAGTTTCTAATCGTCACGCATAACCACTCCACCATGGCCCAGGCCGAGGTCCTCTATGGGGTCACGCTCGCGGAGCATGGGATCTCACGCATCGTTTCGGTGCGGCTGCAACACGACGCCCTGATTCCGGTTGGTGAGCGCTCGGCGTAGGCTTCAGCCTGATGCCGGCTGAGCCGGAAACACCCGGGAAATCCGGCGACCCTGACGACAAAGGACAGGGCTTCTGGAAACGCTTTTCGAAGACTCTTGAATCCGGCCGGCAGGCCTACGTCGCCGACCTCAAGGAGGTCTTCGGGCGCCCCGCACTCGACGATGCGTTCTGGGACGATCTCGAAGCCTCATTGATCGCCGCGGATGTGGGCGTTGCCACGACCGAAGGCGTGGTCGCCAACCTGCGGCGGCAGGCAGCGGGCGCCCACCTGCGGACGCCGGCGCAGGCGTTGCGTTATCTCAAGACGGAGCTCGGCCGCGAGATGGTGGCCCGTCCGCGCGCGCTGAATCTCGAGGGCTCGCCGGCGGTGCTGCTCGTCGTCGGGGTCAACGGCTCGGGCAAGACGACGACCATCGGCAAGCTCGCCCATCTGCTTCGAGCCGAGGGCCGTCGCCCGCTGCTGGCCGCCGCCGACACCTACCGCGCCGCTGCCATCGACCAGCTGCGCCTCTGGGCAAACCGGGCGCAGGTCGACGTCATCGCCAACCAGCCAGGATCAGATCCGGGCGCGGTGGCGTTCGACGCGGTGCAGGCCGCGCGTGCTCGCGGCGCCGATACCGTGATCGTCGATACGGCGGGCCGGCTGCACACGCGCACCGACTTGATGGAGGAGCTGCGCAAAGTTCGGCGGGTACTGCAGCGGCTGGACGAGCGGTCGCCCCAGGAGACCCTGGCGGTACTGGACGCGCACCTTGGCCAGAATTCGGCCCAGCAGGTTAAGGTGTTCCAGGAGGCGATCGGGCTAACAGGCCTCGCGGTGACGAAAATGGACGGCAGCGCGAAGGCCGGTGTCGTGCTTAGTATCGAAGCGGAGCTTGCCGTCCCGGTAAAGCTGGTCGGCATCGGCGAGGGCGTCGACGATCTAAATCGATTCGATCCCGAGCAGTACCTGGATGCGTTGTTGCGAATGGAGGAGAGCCGATGACGCAGGAGCCATTGACGAAAAAGCCCGATCCCGGTGCATTCGTCAAGCTGGTCACAGCCAACGGTTTGCCTGAAGCCGACCTGTGGAAGGCGGTCCTCGAGTCGTCGGGGATTGAGGTGTACTTTCGCAATGAGGCGGTCGCGGCCGTCATCCCCGAGACCACCGGCGAGTTGTCCGCAGTTGACCTCTGGGTACCGCGCGAGCAGGCCGCCGCGGCGCTCGAGATTCTGCAGGACGAGCGGGTCGAGCCCACCGACGAGGACGAGCCCAGCTGACCGTCATCCTCCTGGGAGTCTTTCTCGGCTTCGTGGGGCTGCTGGCGCTAGCCACCGTGGTCCTCGGCATCATGTGGTTGGTTCAGTTCGTGGTGGGTAACGAGGAGAGGCGGGCCCGAGAGCGCTGATCGCTATACTGTCAAGGTTAAATGCTTGACAGTGCCCGCCGCCGGCAGCGCCAGCTGCGGCTGCTTGACCTCTACGGGGCCCTACTCACGGACCACCAGCGTCGCATCCTCCATCTGGCCTGGGAGCTGGATTGGTCCTATGGCGAGATCGCCGCGCGCGAACGCGTCTCCCGCACCGCCGTTTACGACGTGATCCGCCGGACGGTGACCAATCTGGATGACTACGAGCGCAAGCTCGGCCTGGAGCGAGCCGAGCGTGTTTGATTCCCTGACGGGCCGCCTCGATCAGGCGCTCAAGAAGCTGACCGGCCGCGGCAAGCTGAGCGAAGCCGAGGTCGACGCCGGACTCCGCGAAGTGCGACTTGCGCTGCTGGAGGCCGACGTCAACTACAAGGTCGTCAGGGACTTCATCGCCAGCATCCGGGCGCGCGCGATCGGTGGCGAGGTGATGGAGAGTCTGAACCCGGGGCAGCAGCTGGTGAAGATCGTCGACGAAGAGATGGTTCGGCTCCTGGGCGAGCGGTTACCGATGATCTATGCGCCGACCCCGCCGACAGTGGTGGTGCTGGCCGGTCTGCAAGGGTCCGGCAAAACCACGACCGCCGGCAAACTGGCGCTCTTTACCCGGCGCGAGAGCCACCGGCCGTTGCTGGTGTCAACGGATGTTCGACGGCCCGCCGCCATGGAACAACTCGAGGTCCTGGCCAAGAGCATCAATGCACCGGCCTTCGCACCCCGCGATACGGACCCGGTGAAGATCGCACGGGATTCGCTGGCTGAGGCCAGGCGGGTTAACGCCGACATCGTGATCATCGACACCGCGGGTCGGCTGCAGGTCGATCTAGATCTGCTCGACGAGCTCGAGCGGATCACGCAGGCCGTGCCGGCGCAGCACCGGCTGCTGGTGCTCGACGCCATGACCGGTCAGCAAGCGGTGAACGTCACGGAGGCCTTCCAGAAGACGGTCTCGCTGACCGGCGCGATCCTGACCAAGCTCGACGGTGATGCCCGCGGCGGCGCGGCTCTGTCCCTGCGGGCGGTGACCCAGTGCCCGATCCAGTTCGTGGGCGTCGGCGAGAAGCTGACCGACCTGGAGGTCTTCTACCCCGACCGGATGGCCTCCCGCATCCTCGGCATGGGCGATGTGTTGACCCTGATCGAAAAGGCGCAGGAGCACGTCGACGAGTCGCAAGCCCGAGAGATGGAGAAAAAGTTACGCGCCGGCCGGCTCACGCTCACCGACTTCATGGAGCAGCTGAAACAGGTGAAGAAGATGGGCCCGCTCGAAGGCATCATCGGGATGCTGCCCGGCGCCGGGAAGATCAAGAACCTGGCGGGCGCCCTCCCGAGTGACGATCAACTCAGGGAGATGGAGGCGATCATCCTGTCGATGACGGCCGCGGAGCGCGAGCGGCCCGAGACGATCGATGGCAGCCGGCGACGGCGAATCGCCCTCGGGTCGGGGACCGATATCGCCGCCGTGAATCGTTTGCTCAAGGGATTCCAGCAAATGCAGCAGATGCTGAAGCAGATGGGGAAGGGGAAGCGCATCAAGGGATTGCCCATCGATCCCGCCCAGCTCTTGAGAAGTTAAAGGAGGTCTTAGTTGTCCGTAAAGATTCGACTGCGGCGCATCGGCGCAAAGAAGCACCCGTTTTACCGGCTGGTGGTGGCCGATACGCGTTCACCACGCGATGGCAAGTTCATCGAGATCCTCGGTACCTACGACCCAATGACCGAACCCGTGAAGCTCAACATCGACGAGGAGAAGATCAAGGCTTGGCTGCAAAAGGGGGCGCGCCCTTCCGACACCGCGCGGGCATTCTTGATCGGACGGGGCCTGCTCCCCAAGGAATCCGCGAAGAAGCGACCGACTAAGCCGTCGAAAGCCGAAGTCGCGGCTGCTGCCGCCAAAACCGGCGCGGCCGAGCCAGGCGCCACGCCGCCGGCGGCCAGCGCTTCAGAGGGGGCATAGCGATGCACGACTACACCGACCTGGTGAGCTACATCATCAAGGCGATGGTGTCGAAGCCCGACGAGGTGCGCGTGGCGATGGTCGAGGGGGAGCGGACCAACCGGGTCGAGGTCGCGCTGGCCACGGATGATGTGGGGAAGGTCATCGGCCGTGGCGGCCGAAATATCGACGCGATTCGCGCGGTGGTGCGTGCCGCCGCGCTGAAAAACCACGATCGGGTCATGGTCGAGATCGTGTGACCGACGCGGAACCAGCATTGCGGATCGGCCGCGTTCTGAAGGCCCACGGGGTCAAAGGGGCGGTGCGGGTCGAGCTGCTGACCGACTTTCCGGACCGGTTTGCCCCTGGTCGCGAAGTCGACATTGCCGGCCGGCGGTTCATCGTCGCGCGCGCCGAAGCGCTTGACGGAGGGGTGCTGGTCAGCTTCCAGGGTATCGACGATCGCAGTGCCGCCGAGCCGCTGACCGGCGAGTACTGCACCCTGCCGCTGGCCGAAGCGCGCCAATTGCCAGCCGATCGCTTTTACCACTTTCAGCTCATCGGCCTGACGGTAATCGATGCGCGGGACGCGCGCGCGATCGGCCAGGTCGCCGAGGTTTTGACCTACGAGGCAAACGACGTGTTGCGGGTTACCGGCGGCGAGCGCGAAGTCTTGATCCCGATGGTTCGCAGCGTGGTCCGCTCGATCAGGCCGGCGGAGGGAGCCATCATGGTCGATCTGCCGGAGGAGAGCGAGGCGTGATCGTCGACGTCCTCACCCTCTTTCCCGAGCTCTTTCCAGGCCCCATGAGCTCGGGCGTGACCGGGCGTGGGTTGGCCGCCGGTCTGATCACGCTGCGCATTCACAACCTGCGCGATTACACCCATGACCGTCATCGGCAGGTGGACGACGTCCCCTACGGGGGCGGCGCCGGGATGGTGCTCAAGCCCGAGCCAATCTTCGAGGCCGTCCGGGCGCGGACCGGTCGCGGGCCGGTGATCCTGCTGAGTCCGCAGGGCGAGCGGCTCACCCAGCAGCTGGTGAGGGAGCTGGCCGCGAACGACGATCTCTATTTGATTTGCGGTCGCTATGAAGGGGTGGACGAGCGGGTCGCTGCGCATCTCGTCGATCGCGAGGTCTCGATCGGTGACTACGTCCTGACGGGCGGCGAGCTTCCGGCGATGGTCTTGATCGACGCCGTCGGCCGCCTCGTCAGCGGCGTGCTCGGCTCCGAGGAGTCACCGAGGGACGAATCGTTCGCCGAGGACCTGCTCGAGTACCCGCACTACACGCGGCCGGCGGTCTTCGAAGGTCACGCGGTGCCGGAGGTGCTGCTGTCCGGCCACCATGCCGAGATCGAGCGCTGGCGGCGCGCGCAGGCCTCCGAACGAACCCACCGCCGGCGTCCCGATCTGCTCAGGCATCGCGAGCGTTGAGTCGAACTCCTGGGGCAATGGTATCCTTGTACGCCGTGTCGAACGTCATCGATCTCCTGCAAGCCGAAGCCAAGCGCGACAAGGTGCCGACCCTGACTCCCGGCGATACCGTGAAGGTGCACGCCAAGGTCGTGGAGGGCACTCGCGAGCGGGTGCAGATCTTCGAAGGGATCGTGATTGGCTGCCGGGGCAGCGGCACCAAAGAAGCCTTCACCGTCCGCCGCATCGCTCACGGAGTTGGCGTCGAGCGCAGCTTTCTGTTGCACTCGCCGCGCATCGACCGGATCGATGTGGTTCGGCACGGCAAGGTACGCCGGGCCAAGCTGTATTACTTGCGAGGGAAAGTTGGGAAGAGCGCCCGTATCCGGGAGAAGCGTCAAGCCGTTGCCAGCGCCGTCCCCGCCGACCGAGAAACCGCAAGCGAAGAAACGCCCGAAACCGCCGAAAGCTGACCGAGACCTCTGGGTCTTCGAGCGGCAGGCGTTCGGGCTGGGTTACACGACCGTTGCCGGCGTCGACGAGGCGGGGCGCGGACCCTGGGCCGGGCCGGTGGTGGCGGGCGCGGCGATCATGCGGCCGTACTTTCACTGCGAGGGCATCAACGACTCCAAGCTGCTGACGGCGGAGGAGCGCGACCACTATTACGACTGCATCCTCGAGGGGGCCGAAGCATGGGGGGTCGGCATCATCGAGGTCGACGAGATCGACCGGGTCGGCGTGTCGCGGGCGAACCGGTGGGCCATGGGCATCGCGCTCCAGCAACTCGGCCGGCGGTTCGACTACCTGCTGATCGATGGGTTCTTGCTGCCCGAGGCGCTGACCCCGCAGCTGCCGATCGTCAAGGGCGACCGCCGCTCGATCTCGATCATGTGCGGCGGCATCCTGGCCAAGGTGACCCGCGACCGGCTGATGATGCGCCTGGCGCAGAAGTTTCCCGGGTACGGTTTCGAAGCGCACAAGGGTTACCCGACGCCCGACCACCTGTCGGCCATGGACCGTCACGGTCTGAGCCCGTTGCATCGACGTTCGTTCATTTCGATCCGGACTCGCGCCGAGCTCGAGGCGGCCGCCTTTGCCAGTCAATCCGCTCGGGATTAGCGGTGAGGCGCTCGCCGAGGACCACCTGCGTGGCCTGGGGTATGAAATCGTCAGCCGCGACGTCCGCACCCCGCTGGGTCAGCTGGACCTGGTGGCGATGGACGGCCGGACCCTGGTCTTCGTCGAGGTCAAGACTCGGGCGGGCCATGGCTTTGGCCTTCCGCAGGAGGCGGTGGACGCCCGCAAGATCCGAAAGCTGCGCCAGCTCGGGCTGTACTACTTAAAGATGCGCCCGCATCGCGGACCCGTTCGGTTCGACGTCGTCGGTCTCACGATCAGGCAGGGCCAGCCGATTCGCGTCGATCACGTCAAGAACGCGATCGACTAAGCCGTTCGAGCGAATCGGTCGGTGGCCGCCACGACCGCCGCGGCCATGGCTGGCTCGCTGGTCCCGTGGCCGGCGTTGTCAACGATGACGAGCTCGCTACGCGGCCAGCGCTGCGCGAGGTGCCAGGGGATGTCCATCGGAGAACTGAGGTCGATCCGGCCATGGATCAGCACGGCTGGAATGTCGGCGAGGCGGCCTGCATCACGCAGCAGAGTTCCATCCTCGAGCCAGGCCGCGTGGTGCCAGTAGTGCGTCACGAGCCGGGCGAACGCCATTCGGAACTTCGGGTCTTGGTATCGAGGGTCGGGCGTGTAGCCCGGGTGGACTGCGACGTGCGTGTCCTCCCATCGGCACCACTCTTCAGCCGCTTTCTCCCGAACCGCCGGGTCGGGATGGCGTAACAGCCCAACGTAGCCGGCGATCAGATCGCCGTCCCGCTGCGCCAGGGGGAGGCCTTCCCGAAACCGCGACCAGGCTTCGGGAAAATATCGCCCCACGTCACGGGTGACCCACTGGACCTCTCGACGGGAGGTAGTGACCACGCTGATCAGGACCATCTCCGTTACCCGCTCCGGGAATCGTTCGCCATAGGCGAGAGCGAGCGTCGAGCCCCAGGAGCCGCCGAATACCAGCCAGCGATCGATGCTCAGCTGTTGCCGGAGCCGCTCGATGTCTCGAAGCAGGTGGTGGGTCGTGTTGGCGCTCAGGTCCACGGCGGGGTCCCTCGCGTGCGGTGTGCTCCGACCGCATCCACGCTGATCAAACAGAACGATGCGATAGGTTGATGGATCGAAATACCGGCGCATACCGGGGGTGCATCCGGACCCGGGGCCGCCATGGAGCACCACCGCCGGCTTCCCTTGCGGGTTGCCGCAAAGCTCCCAATAGATCAGGTTGCTATCGCCGACGTCGAGCATGCCCTGCTCGTATGGCTCGATCGCCGGGTATAGCATCACAAGCTGAACTTCGTTTGCGCGGCCGCGTATCGCCCTTCCTTGCGGAAGCTGTCGGCGTCGACACCCAGGCGACGAGACACCTCCAGCGCCAGGCACTGCAGTGGGACGACGTTGACGATCGGAGCCAGCAGCTCGTCGACGGCCGGCGTCTCCACCCGTACCGTGGTGTCGGTCAAAGCGGCAGCGGAGGGACCGACCGCCAGCGTGGGCGTGCCGATCTCGTGGAGGGCCGCCGTCAGCTCCGCCGTCCGCTCCAGGCTGGCGCCGGGTTGGGCCATCACCACCGCCGAGTCCTCGGCGTTCAAGCTGATGAGCGGGCCGTGCAAGATGCTTTCCACGTCGTGACCCTCGGTACTGACGTAGCTGGCTTCGCGCAACTTCAGCGCTCCCTCGAGCGCGGTCGCGTAGGCGGGACCGCCACCGATGAAGTGGATGACGCGGCCGAGGCGGAGGCGGTCGACAGTCTGGATGACCTGCGGCCGAAGCGCAAGTGCGGCGCGCATGGCATTGGGCAACCGAGCAAGCCCCTCCTTCCATGCCGGCGAACCGAGGGCGACCGCCAGCTGGGCCAGCCGAATCATCGCCCCGGTGTGGCTGGCCGTATGGACGGGCGACCGCTCTTGCGCCACGGTGGTGATGACGCCCGGACCATGCAGCGGCGCACCCTCGCCCGTGATGGCTAACCAGTGATCCCCGGTGTCAAAGGCTTCGAGCGCCGCCTGGCTGAAACGCTTGGTTCCTCGATGGCTCAAGAGGAGCAGCCCGTCGTCGGCCCTGATGCGCGGTGGATAGTTGACGAACTCGAAGGCCGGGATCGCCCACGCGTCGACGCCCGCGCTCCGCATCAGATATTGACCGACCAGCGCGCCGTGGTAACTGGTCCCGGTGCCGACCAGGAAGATGCGGGACCGTCCGGCCATCCGCGAGAGAACAGGCGGAGGCAGGGGATCTCGCAGCAGTCTTTCGACCACGTCCGGTTGGGACTGAAGGGTCTCGTCCAGAAACGCGCCGAGAGCCTTCAGGCGGCTTCTTCCCAGGCCTTGAGGAACTGGTAGACGATCCGGCCGGTGGCGCCCCAGATGACGTCGTCGCCGATGGTGTAGTAGTGGATCCGATACTGCTGCTCGCCGACGCTGCGGGTCTCGCTGGTGTGCACCCGCGGGTCGAGCAGCCGATCCACGGGGACGATCAGCAGACTGCGTACCTCATCCGGTGCCAGCCGTAAATCATCTATCTCGCCCTGGACCAGGCCAACGACCGGGGTGATCACGAAGCTGCTGACGGCGGTAAAGACGTCGTCCAGCTCGCCCAGCACGGTGACCCGTGATGGGTCGAGGCCGATTTCCTCATAGCTCTCACGGAGCGCGGTTTCAATCGTCTCGGCGTCGGCATCTTCGCGCTGCCCGCCTGGAAAGGAGATCTGCCCCTTGTGAGTCAAGACGGTGTCTGTGCGTCGAGTCAGCAGCATCTCGAGGCCGTGTCCGCGCCAGAGGAGCGGAATCAGGACACCGGCGCGCAGTAGCGGCGGTGAGGCGTCGATGTCGCGCCGGACGCGCTCGTGAAGGACCTGCTGCAGCCGTTCGAGCCGGTCGGCGGTGGCGGCATCAGCCTGCGACGCCGGCCGAGCCCTCAGGTCCACGCTTCGAAGGAGACCGGGACCTGGTGCCCGCAGTGGGTGCACACCCAGACCTGTCCTCGACGCACCACCTGACGGCCGTCCTCGAGGCGCACGGTCTGATCCGGCCCATTGATGCGCTCCCAGCGCGGCATGTGTTTGCACTGGTCACAGATGGTCGGCGGCGGGTTGGCCTTCACTGGCTCGATTATCCCCGCTGACCGCCGAATCAAGCGGGCGAAGCACCCGGGCCGGGTTTCCGCCGACGATCACGCCCGGCGGTACGTTGTCGAAGACCACGGCGTGAATCCCGACCACCGAATCGCGCCCGATCCTGACCCCCGGCAGGATCGAGACCTGGCCGCCGATCCAGACGTTCGCTTCGATGACCACCGGCTGCGGGGTGCCGGGGCGTCGCCGGTCGCCGGGCGGCTCGGAGTAGGGGAGATGATCGCGCACTTCGCATGACCCCAAGACGCAATCCGAACCCACCTCGACCCGGTCGGCGGCGACGATGGTGCAGCCGTTCAGCCGGGCATTGCGGCCGATCCGAATCAGGGCCTGCGGCCGGGTCGTGATCAGGCGATTGACTTCGGCATGCGACCAGGCGTTGACCTCGGCATCCAGCTCCACGCGTCCTGGCCCGGTGATGCGAAGCCGGCCGTTGCCGAGCACGCCCGGACCGATCCGGACCCGGGGGCTGGCGCGGTAGGGGAGGGTGGTGAGCCAGCCGAGGCTGCGGGCTGCGGTCCGTTTCCAGTCCATCGTTCCTGATCAGAGGCAGCCTACGACGACCTCGAGGGTTGCGCCGATCCGTTAGTGTTGGCAGATAGACAAAATAGTGTAAGATCGCTGCGGTGCTGGCCAGGGCGCTGTGCGGGACGGTGTTCGGCCTCGACGGGGTCCGGGTCGAGGTGGAGGCCGATATCGCGGACGGATTGCCAGGCTTTCACATCGTCGGGTTAGGTGACCGCGCCCTCCAGGAGGCCCGGGAACGCGTCAAGATCGCGATCAACAACAGCGGCTTCGAATTCCCCGGCCGGAGGGTGACCGTGAACCTGGCTCCGGCGCAGCTCCCAAAGGAGGGTACCGGGTTCGATCTCGCGATCGCGGCGGCGGTCGTCAATGCTGCCCTGGACCGGTCGCTCCCCAGCGATGCAGCCTGGCTCGGCGAGCTCGCCCTCGATGGGGCGGTGCGTCCCATCCGCGGCACGCTGGCGATCACCGCGCACCTCGACCGGTTGGGGGTCCGGCGCTTCTATGTGCCGTCGGCGAACGCCGCTGAAGCTCGGATCGCCACCGCGGCTCCGGTGCTTGGGGTTGGTCACCTGCGCGACCTGAAGGCGCACTGGGAGGACGGGGCGCCCCTGACCGAGGCGGCGAGAGCTCGCGCCGACGTGGTTTCGGCGGTTTCGATCCCGATCGACCTGGCTGACGTCCGCGGCCAGCCGCACGCGAAGCGTGCCCTCGAGGTGGCGGCCGCCGGAGCGCATCATCTTTTATTGGTAGGTCCGCCGGGGGCGGGCAAGACCTTGCTCGCCCGGGCCCTGCCCGGCATCCTGCCGGCCCTGACGCATCAGGAAGCCGTCGAGGTGACGTCGATCGCTTCCTGTGTCGGGATGCTGCCTCCGGGGGCCGGCCTGCTCGAGATCCCACCGTTTCGCGCCCCGCATCACACCATCTCGCCGGCCGCGCTGGTGGGCGGAGGCGGGGCGGCGCCGCGGCCGGGCGAGGTCACGAGGGCTCACCGCGGGGTCTTGTTCATGGATGAGATCACGGAGTTCCGGCGGGACGCGCTCGAGTCGCTCCGCCAGCCGCTGGAAGAAGGCAAGCTGGCGGTCGCGCGGACCCGTGGGCACGCGGTGCTGCCCGGCCGGTTCATCCTGGTCGCGGCGGCCAACCCCTGTCCCTGTGGGTTTGCCGGCGATCCAAAACGGTTCTGCGAGTGCAGCCCGCTCGAGCGGCAGCGATATCGGGCGCGAGTTTCCGGGCCGATTCGCGACCGGATCGACCTGCAGGTGACGGTGCCGCGGCAGGCCGCCGGCGAGCTCCTGCGGGCCGAGGTCACCGCCGAACACAGCGCCACGGTTCGAGACCGCGTCATCCAGGCTCGCGCACGTCAGCAAGCCCGCCGGCCCCAGGGTCCACTCAATGGGGCGCTGACGGGGACGCAGTTACGCAAAGACGCAGCCCTCGACGCCAGCAGCCAGATCCTGCTCGAGACCGCCGCCGACCGATTGCAACTGAGTGGTCGCGCCGTCCACCGCGTGCTACGAGTGGCGCGCACCATCGCTGACCTCGACGACCGCGCGAACGTCGAGCAGAGCCACGTCGCTGAGGCGTTGCAGTACCGCGAAAGCGGATAAGGTCGTCTGGCTCACAGATCCGGCGTACCCGTGGCTGCTGAAGCAGATCCACGATCCGCCGTCGCGGCTCTTCGTTAGCGGCCGGCTCCCCTCGGATCCGATGATCGCCATCGTCGGCTCGCGGCGGGCCACGCCATATGGCTGTCGGGCCGCGCATCGACTGGCGCGCGACCTCTCCGAGGCCGGCGTCGTGGTCGTGAGTGGGTTGGCCCGCGGCATCGATGCCGCGGCGCATCGCGGCGCGTTAGAGAGCCGCACGCCGACCGTGGCGGTGATGGCCACCGGGCTGGATCGAATCTACCCGCCGGAGCACGGCCAGCTCGCCACCGAAATCACAGCGTCCGGCGCACTGATCACGGAGGCCGAGGCAGGCACAATCCCCTTGCCCAGTCGCTTTCCGGTGCGCAACCGGATCATTAGCGGCCTCAGCCTTGGGGTGATCGTCGTTGAAGCAGCCGAGCGCAGCGGTGCGCTGATCACGGCGCGGATGGCCGCCGAACAGGGGCGCGACGTGTTTTGCGTGCCGGGCAGCATCGAAAATCCACTCGCGATCGGCGTTCACCGGCTGATCAAGGATGGCGCCAAGCTGGTGCAAACGGTTGAGGACGTGCTCGATGAATTTCCCGACCTCGCGCGCGCACGTGCGCGCGCGCACGCGCATACACACGCGCGCACGCGCACGCGTACGCGCGCGGATTCAGGACCGCAAGACCCAGAGCTCTTTGCCGTTTGGGAATTGCTTGACTGGGTAGAACCGCGCCATCATGATGACCTGGCCCTCATGCTGA
>VBJI01000121.1 GCA_005880875.1 Chloroflexota bacterium | reverse complement strand
GGCACCCGAACGATGAACTTGGTCACGCCGCGCTTCAGCCCCTCGTTGAAGAGGTGATCGAGCAAGGCCGTGCCGTCCTGTAACCGGTCGAGGTCCGGACTCATGCAGAGGTTGAGAATTTGCCAGACATTCGGTCCGAGGGTCGCGGTTTCGGCCTGCACGAATCCCTGAATCGCTCGCCGCTTCGAATCTTCCATTACGTATACGTGGTCGGCGGCGGACGTGATCGGCAGGATCGACGCGAAGGTGCTGTTCAGCAAGAACCAGAGGCGGCTGGACGCGAACTGGCGCTTCAGCGGTGGACGCTTGGCCTCCTGGACCTGTTGGCGATAGAGCGACTCGATGGCGCCCAGGTCCTTGAGCTGCGCCGGCCTGACCAGGAGTGTCATCGCGCTTCGCCGTCGAGGGAAAGAAAGTACTGGTGCCAGCGCCGGTCGGGCGTTAGCTCAGGATGAAAGGCGAGGGCGAGCCGATTGCCTTGTTGGAGCGCGACGGCCAGACCGCCGTGCACCGCGAGAACATCGATATGGCTGCTGCGCTCGATCAGTTGTGGCGCCCGAATAAAGACGGCCGGGCCTGATCCGCCGATGGCGCGCGATTCCACCTCGGTCTCGAAGCTATCAATCTGCCGGCCATAGGCGTTGCGGCGAATTTTGATGTCCATCAGCTGGAGTGGCTCCTGATCGGCTCGCCCGCCCTGGACGTCGCGAGCCATCAGGATCATTCCGGCACAGGTTCCCAGCACCGGCATGCCGGCAGCGCTCCGCTGTTGGATCGCGGTTTTGAGCACGGGATCCATCAGGCGAGCCATCGTCGTGCTTTCGCCTCCAGGCAGGATCAACGCATCGACCGGCTCCAGGTCAGCGGCCAGCCGGACCGGGATGCCCTCGACCTCGCAGGCACGCAGCGCCGCCAGGTGCTCGCGAAAATCCCCCTGGAGCGCGAGGACGCCGACGCGGCGGCGTGGTGCGCTCACCAGCCTCTGCCGGCGAGCAGCTCCTCCTCGGGGATCGCCCCGATCTCCAACCCACGCATGGCTTTGCCGAGGCTCTTGGACGCATCGGCGAGGATGTCCGGCCGGTCGAAATACGTGGTCGCCGCCACGATGGCCTTGGCGCGGGCAGACGGATTTTCTGCCTTGAAAATACCCGAGCCGACGAAAATGCCGTCGCAACCCAGCTGCATCATGAGCGCCGCGTCGGCCGGCGTCGCGATCCCGCCGGCGGCAAAGTTAACCACCGGCAGCCGGCCAAGGCGCGCGGTCTCCTCGAGCAGGTCGGCCGGTGCGCCGATCCGCTTCGCCTCCATCACCAGCTCCTCGGGCCCGGCGCCGTGCAGCTTACGAATCGCGCCCGTCACGGCGCGCATGTGCCGAACCGCTTCGACGACGTTGCCAGTCCCCGCCTCGCCCTTGGTCCGGATCATGGCCGCCCCCTCGGCGATGCGCCGCAGCGCCTCCCCCAGGTCACGGCAGCCGCAGACAAACGGGATTTTGAAAGCGTGCTTATTGATGTGGTGTTCCTCGTCAGCCGGAGTGAGGACTTCACTTTCGTCGATGTAGTCGACCCCAAGTGACTCGAGGATCTGAGCCTCGACGAAGTGGCCGATCCGGCACTTGGCCATCACCGGGATCGTGACCGCCTCGATGATGGCCGTGATCAGGCCGGGATCGCTCATCCGGGCGACGCCGCCTTCGCGCCGAATATCGGCTGGCACCCGCTCCAGCGCCATCACCGCAACGGCGCCGGCGTCCTCGGCGATCTTGGCCTGCTCCGCCGTGACCACGTCCATGATCACGCCGCCTTTGAGCATCTCGGCCAGTCCGGCCTTGACCCTCCAGGTACCCCGTCGATCGTTGAGCGCGGGACTCAACTCCTCCACGAGCTCATTTTACCCGCCCCCTCCTTACAATTCAGCGCAATGCGGCCACCCCGGCGGACGCGGCGGCAACAGGTGGTCGCCGCGATCGTCGCCAGCGCCCTGGGTGTGCCGGCAGTACTGGGGGTCGCGACGGCGATTGGGCTGATGGTCACCCCGTCAGTCGATGACATGCCGAAGCGGGTCGACGCCATTCTGAGCGCCCACGGCGGCACCCGCGTACCGCTGGCCGATGTTCCAGACCAGCTCAGCGAAGCCCTGATCGCGATCGAGGACGAACGGTTCTATGCGCACCGCGGTATCGATACGCAGGGCCTGATTCGCGCCGTCCTCACGGACCTCTACCATCACCGGGCGCTGGAGGGTGGAAGCACCTTGACCCAGCAGCTGATCAAGCGTCTCTATCTCGACAACAACGACGATGGCTGGCGCAAGCCGCAGGATCTGCTGCTTGCTCTCAAGCTCGAGTCCCGCTTCGACAAGCACACGATCCTGGAGAACTATTTGAATGCCGTGTATTACGGCCACGGCGCCTACGGAATTGGGGAGGCGGCGGCGGTGTACTTCCACGAGAGGCCCGCCCAGCTGGATCTGGCGCGCGCATCGATGCTCGCCGGTCTTCCTCAGTCACCGTCGTTTTACGACCTCTATCACAACCCGTGTTCGGCCCGGGCCCGCCAGTTCAACGTCCTCGCCCAGATGGCACACGACGGCTATATCAGCCAGGAGGCGGCGGCGCGCGCCTACAACGAGTCGATCGGCTACCCCTGCAAGTAACCCGCCGAGCTGGAGCGCATCATTGAGGCGTGGCTGCCGACCTCGTGTTGCTGGGACCGCCAGGCTCGGGCAAGGGCACCCAGGCGGCGCGGCTGACGGCGAAGTACCGGATTCCCCAAATTGCCACCGGCGACATCCTGCGGGCAGCCGTCGACGCCGGCACTCCGCTGGGGCAACAGGTCAAGGCCTATCTCGACCGGGGTGAGCTGGTGCCCGACAGCCTGGTGGTCGACATCATCAGGCATCGCCTCGCGGAGCCGGACAGCAAGCAGGGATTCATCCTCGACGGCTTCCCCCGGACCGTCCCCCAGGCCCAAGCCCTCGATGCCTTGCTGAGCGAGCTCCAGCGGCCGCTCGATGCGGTGCTCTACCTCCAGGTCGACCGGCGGTCGCTGCTCGACCGGCTCAGTCACCGCGCCGCGGTCGATCAGCGCAGCGATGACCGCCCGGAGATCATCGCCCACCGGATCGACGTGTTCCTCGAGCAGACGGCACCGTTGATCGACTACTACCGGCAGCAGAGCAAGCTCAGGCTGATCGATGGCACCCGCCCCCCGGAGGAAGTTGCGGCCGCCATCGACGAGGTGCTCCGCTCGCTCGGCTAGCCTCGTTTGGCGCCATCCGATTTGGGCATAAACCTAATGTCTCGCGGGTTGTTCCTGGCGAGAACACTGAGGAGAAGCAAGAAATGCCTGAACTGAAAACTGATCTCATTCCGCTGCTACCGCTCAACAACGGCGTGGTGCTGCCGAACATGGTGGTCACCGTCCCGCTGGAGCGCGAGGAAGCGCAAGCCGCCGTCGCCGCGGCCCGTAGTGGCGACCAACTCGTCCTGCTCGTGCCGCGGGTCGAAGGCCGTTACGCCAGCATCGGCACGGTCGCCAAGCTCGAAGATTCGCGCAAGCTGCCCAATGGCGTCGAAGTCGCCATCCTGCAGGGGCAGTA
Source organism: Chloroflexota bacterium (assembly GCA_005880875.1). Lineage (GTDB taxonomy): Bacteria > Chloroflexota > Dormibacteria > CF-121 > CF-121 > CF-13. The sequence goes on along the minus strand of VBJI01000121.1, from coordinate 4,281 downwards.
TCGCGCCACCGTCGGCAGCGCGGCTGCCGGCACCGGTCCGGCGCTACGTGTGATGGCGCAGCCGGCCGCCGACGTGAACCCGCTGAGCGACACCTCCCATGTGCTCGCCCGCGAGTACAAGGCGTTGATCGAGAATCTGCTCGAGCTGCGCGGTGCGGGCGAAGTCGTGCAGATGGTGCGCGGCATCGACCGGCCGAGCCAGCTCGCCGACCTGTCCGGATACTCTCCCGATCTTTCGCTCGAGCGCAAGGTGGAGATCCTCGAAACCGTCGACGTCGAGGCCCGCTTGCGCAAGCTGATCGAGTGGACCCGCGAGATCCTCGCCGACGCCTCCCTGAAGGACAAGATCCGCAACGAGGTGCAGGAAGGGATGGAAAAGCGGCAGCGGGAGTTCCTGCTCCGGCAGCAAATGGAGGCCATCAAGAAGGAACTCGGTGAGGGCGACGGCGATGTCGCGGCCGAATATAGAAAAAAAATCGAAGACGCCGGCATGCCGGAAGCCGTCCGCAAGGAAGTGGAGCGCGAGCTCGACCGGTTCGAGCGGACCAGCGAGCAGAACCCCGAGGCCGGCTGGATTCGCAATTATCTGGATTGGATGCTCGACATGCCCTGGAACAAGCGGACCGTCGACCAGTTCGACGTGGTCGAGGCGCGCCGCATCCTCGACCAGGACCACACCGGGCTGGACGACGTCAAGGACCGGATCATCGAGTTTCTGGCTGTGCGCAAGCGGCGTGACGCGCGCGGCCTGCAGGTGATCGGCGGGCGCGGGTCTGGTGCCATCATCACGCTGGTCGGACCGCCTGGCGTCGGCAAGACCTCGCTGGGCGAGTCGGTCGCCCGGGCGCTGGGTCGCAAGTTCACGAGAATTTCTCTTGGCGGCATTCACGATGAAGCCGAGATCAGGGGACATCGCCGGACCTATGTTGGCGCGTTGCCGGGCCGGATCGCTCGCGCCCTCAAGGAAGCGGGGACGCGCAACCCGGTGATCATGCTCGACGAGATCGATAAGGTCGGCAGTGATTGGCGCGGGGATCCCTCGTCGGCGCTGCTCGAGGTGCTCGATCCGGCACAGAATCATTCGTTCCGCGATCACTATCTCGAGGTCGACTTGGACCTTTCCGAGGTACTGTTCATCCCGACGGCGAACGTGGCGGACACCATTCCGGCGCCGCTGCTCGACCGGATGGAAATCATCCGGCTGGACGGCTACACCGAGGAAGAGAAGCTCGCGATCGCCCGCGATCATCTGTTGAAGCGGCAGCTCGAGCGCAATGGACTGGCTGCCGACGAAGTGACCGTCGATGACAAGGCGCTGCGAGGGATCATTGCCGACCACACGCGCGAGGCCGGCGTGCGAAATCTCGAGCGCGAGCTCGGCCGGTTGCTGCGCAAAGTCGCAACCCAGATCGAAGCCGGCAAGCTGCAGCCACGGGTCCAAGTCACGGGCGACGACGTCAAGACCTACCTGGGCCGGGCGAAGTTCCACGCGGAAGTCGCCGAGCGGACCGAGGTCCCCGGCGTGGCGACCGGACTGGCCGTGACCGGCATCGGCGGCGAGGTACTGTTCGTCGAGGCGGCCGCCATGGACGGACAGAAGGGCCTGACCCTGACCGGCCAGCTGGGCGATGTGATGAAGGAGTCGGCGCAGATCGGCCTGTCGTACGTCCGGTCGCATGTGAGCGAGCTGGGCATTGCGCCCGGGTTCGAAGAGAAGGCGATCCACGTGCACGTGCCGGCGGGCGCGATCCCGAAGGACGGTCCCTCAGCGGGCGTCACGATGGTGACGGCGCTGGTGAGCCTGTTCAGCGGGAGGCCAGTGAAGAGTACGGTTGGTATGACCGGCGAGGTAACGCTTCAAGGAAAAGTCCTGCCGATCGGCGGCGTGAAGCAGAAGCTACTGGCCGCGCACCGTGCCGGGTTGACCGAAGTGATTCTGCCGCAGCGCAATGAGGCAGACCTCGACGATCTGCCGCAGAGCGTGCGCGACGCGATGACGATTCATCTGGCCAGCGACGTCCGGCAGGTGCTGGACTGGGCGCTGGAGCCGAAGAGCGTTACGCTGCCTCAGGCAGCGTAACGTCGCCACGGCCGTCGTCCGTCTATGAGCCGCGCATTCGTCAAAGAAGGCGACGGCCCAACCAGTGGATCGGTGACGGATCGCTTCTACCAGGGCGTGCTCGGCCTCAGCGATGCAGCCAGGAATCTGGTCGCGAGGCGCCAGCAAGAGGCCTGGCTTCAGGCGAGTGATCAGATCGAGGATGGTCGTCAGGTGGCGCGCGATGCGCTCGGTGACGATTCCTATCGCGAGATCTTCGAGGCTGCTGCTGAGCGATCCGGAGATCCGCCGCGGAGTCCGACCTGGTGGGCCACGGGCGATGCCGCGATTGCCCTCGCTGCACGCCGACGTCTAGGCCCGGAGCAGTTCGCCGTGCTAGTCGGCCCGCTGGGCGTCGCGCTCCCGTGGCTCAAGGAAGCCGCCAGCCAGTAGCTCGAGGACGCCTGCAGCCAGCAGCTCTCAGCCGGCGCACCAGATCAGCTGACCGCCACAAGCCGGGCATCGTTCCATATCGCAGCCGAAGTGGTGGACACCGCCCGGCTTGACGCCGTCACTCACGCAGCTGGGAGCCAGCAGCATCTCGCGCCGACAGTCCGGGCATGTAGCCACAGGTCGACGCTATCGGCGCATTTTGACAGCTGTCTGTCGGATCTGACGTTGTCTGCGTCTGTGACCGACAGCGAAGCGAGCACATCTTTGGGTGATTGACAGACAGCTGTCAAAGCCCGGGTTCATCATCGAAGCATGCCCGCGTCAGGCAGCGTGATCGAGCTGAGGCCAAGCCGAGCCCAGGCGGCGGCCGACCAGCTGCAAGCCGCCGTCAAAGTCGTACTGGCTTGTGCCCAGGAGGCCGATGGCGCGGACCTCGGCGGGTTGCTGATCCAGATTCGCGAATTGGGAATCGACCCGTTGGAAGCGGCCTTCGCCACCGGCGTTCGCCGGTTCGACAAGTCCGGCGAGTATGCGGCCGACGGCGCGCTGAGCGTCACCGCCTGGCTGAAATGGAAATGCAAACTGTCGGGAAGCGGCGCTGCCGAGAGGGTCGAGATCGGCAAACAGCTGGAGCGCCTGCCGAAGACCGAAGCCGCGTTCGTTCGCGGTGACGTCGGCTACCAGCATGTCGCGGTGATGGCGCGGACGGCTGAAACCCTGGGGGCCGCTGCGGTCCGAAGTGAAGAGGGCACCCTGCTGAAGGCCGCCCAGTCGATGGATCCGGGCCAGTTCACGACCGTGGCGAAGAACTTCGAGCACCGCGTCGATGCCGCCGGCGCGCTGGCTGAGACAAACCGCGCTTATGAGCGCCGGTATCTGCACATCGGCGAGCCCCAGGGTGGAATCGTGCGCATCGACGGCTTGCTCGATGCTGAAGGTGGCGCAACCGTACGGGCCGGGCTCGCTGGACTGATGAAGCCGATCAAAGATGACCGCCGGACGTTCGGCCAGCGTTGCGCCGATGCACTGGTCGAGTGCTGCCGTCAGGGTTCAGGCAAGCGCGATAGCTCGGGGCCGCGGCCGCAGCTGATCATCCGCGCGACCCTCGACACACTGGCTGGCGTTTCCGGCGCGGCCGCCGGCGAGCTCGAAGGCGGCGGGACGGTGCCGGCGGAAACCGTGCAGCGCCACGCCTGCGACTCGGCGCTCGTCCGGCTAACGAGCCATAACGAGCTCGACCAAGAGCTCAACCAGGCCAGCCGGACGCTGCCCTCGTCGACTCGCCGGGCGCTGGAGGCGCGCGATCGCCACTGTGTCTGGCCCGGCTGCGGCCGCCCCCTTAGCTGGTGCGATGGACATCATCTCGTTTGGTGGACGAGAGGCGGTGAAACATCGCTGCCCAACCTGGCACTGCTATGCCGACCGCATCACCGGATGGTGCACGAGGGAGGCTGGTCTCTCCAGCGCCAGAGAAATGCGTGGCAGGCCGCGCCATCCAGCGAGATCCCGGCGAAACATGCTCCTCGCCGAGAGTGACGCTGCGCTGGCTTAGGCCATCCGCGCTGGCTTAGCTCGCAGTCCGGGCGGCTTTGGCGAACCCCTGGAAGAGGCGACGCACCCAGGGAAGATCGTCGATCTCTTCCGGGTGCCACTGCACGGCGATCAAGAAGCGACGCTCTGGCGACTCCATGGCTTCGATGACGCCATCGTCGGATTTCCCGGTGACGCGAAGCTCAGGCGCCGCGGACTTTACGGCCTGGTGATGCAGGCTGTTGACGTCGATGCTGGTC
>VBJI01000228.1 GCA_005880875.1 Chloroflexota bacterium | reverse complement strand
CTGCCTGTTCTCGGATGTAGTGAACGAGCAGAAGCCGCGGCTCGACCTCGTGCTCGTACCTCGTTCCGTTGATGGTGATGGCAACTCTGCGCCTCATGGGCACCTCCTCTGAGCTCACCGATCCGCCTGCCGCATCAGGTATAGCACTCGAGTTGCCAGAGTGTCTAGGGCGGGCTGGCGACGGTGCCGAGATTATGCGGTTTGACAGGGCCACCCGCGGGGTACACTACGTAAGGTTGTTAGCTAAGTTCGCATCCCCATTTCAACCCGGCGAACTGGTTGTCCATACCACCCATGGCATTAGCCGGTACGTGGGTACCCGGATGCTTCAGGCGGACGATGGCACCAGATCGGAGTACTTCCAGCTGGATTACGCCGAGGGACACCGCGTTTTCGTGCCGGTCGAGCACGTCGGTCGCCTGAGCAAGCACCTCGGCGCCGACACGGAGCTCGCCCGACTCACCGCGGAAGTCCAGCACCGGACGCCCTACAGCCGCCCGCAGAAGCCGAAGTAGCGCTCAGCCTTCTCCGGATTTCGTGGTGGCCTCGGGTTTCGTGCCCGCCGCAACCGCGGTTTCTTGGACTCGTTGAGCCTGCGGCTGAGTGACGACGCTGTTCGACCGCTCAATCTCGGCCGTACGGACGAGGGCGTGAGCGATGGCCTCAACGACCGATTCTTCGTGGGGTCGAAGAAAGTCCCGAGCATCGCGTTGGATCTTTCTGGGCACCATCTCCTTGATCACGCTCTCCATAGCCTCCGCCCACTCATCGGTCAGGATATGCGTCAGCTCGTGAACGATCACGACATCGCCTCGTTCGATCAGGATGTCCTGCCGGAACGTGAGCTCCGCTTCGAGGAACCCGGTGTTGACCTTGGCCAGGCCTTCGGCGCCGCGGAGCTTGGGCTTGTAGGAAGGCCGTAGCGTCCAGGCGCCCAGACCCATCCGGCGCTGCCACTCGGCGAGCCGCTCCTGGAACCATGCGGCCGGCCTCAGCTCGCGACGCCCGGGCGAGCCCTCCTGCTTTTTCATCTCATCAAGGGTACGCCTGAATTCGACAGGTAGGCCCTTTACACCCTCTCGGACTTGACTTAACCGAAATCGCTTCAGTAGGCTCGGCCAAGGATCCGGTCGAGGACTCAGGAGGTGCAACCTTGAGGAAGAAGCCTTCGATGGCGTTGCTGTCGGCCACGACGGCGGTGCTGATCTCAGCGACCGTCGCCTTTGCGCAAACCAGCAGTCGGGTTACCGTCGCAAGTCCGTCAGGAAACACGCCTCAGAACCATCAGAACGAGCCGGCGGTGGCCATCGATGCCTTATCGCCCAAGACCCTGGTGGCCGGAACGAACGACTTCGTGGACCAGGAGGCCTGTCCCCAGCAGCTGGCGGTCAACAACGGCACCTGCCTCGATCGGGCCACCGGCGTCGGCCTCTCGGGAGATTACTTTTCGTTCGATTCGGGACGCTCCTGGATCCAGCCGACCTACAGCGGCTGGACCAACGCCGACTGCGACCCAACCACCTTGTGCAAGGGCCATCCCGGTCCCATCCACACCCTTCCCTGGTACTTCGAGAACCAGCTCGTCTCCTTCGGTGACCCGGCGGTGGCTGTCGGGCCGGTCCCCAGCAGCAATGGCAAGTTCTCTTGGGGCAACGGCCAGCGCGTCTATTACGGGAACCTGACCCCAGCGTTCAGCACCACGGTGGAATTCTCGTTCCCCAATCCGGTATTTCATGGATTCGTGGGCGTCGCCGTGTCGCGACTGGACAATCCAACCGCGGCGACGGTAGCGAACAAGAACAACTGGAAGGCGCCAGTCATCGTCTCGAGCACAACCGGCGAGACCTCGTTCCTGGACAAGGAGCAGATCTGGGCGGATAACGCCTCGTCGAGCGGCTTCTTTGGGAATGTCTACATCTGCGCGAACGACTTCCGCAGCAACGCCGCGCATCAGAACGGCAACTCCCCGACCCCGATGATGGTGTATTCGTCGACCGACGGCGGTACGACCTGGACGAAGCGGCAGGTGACCTCAGCCGTCACGAACGGCATCTCCCCGCAGAACGGGTTCGGCTACAGCGGCTGCACCGTGCGGACGGATAGCCACGGCGTCATCTATCTCTTCGCCGAGCGGTTCGCATTCCCTTCAACCCTGCCGACCCACTGCGCGCAGGTGATGTTCAAGTCCTTCGACGGCGGCATCCACTGGACGTCCGGCTCGGTGATCGCCAGCGTGACCGACCCCTGCTACTTCGTGGATCCGATCGAGGGTCGCTGCGTGATGGACGGCTACTCGGGTGCGCGGACTTCCAGTACTCGATGGACGGCGGATCCAGCTGGAGCGATCCGCAGAAGGTTTCCCGGACCGGTGACCGTCCCCTCTATTCGGCGCCCGCGATCGCGCCGGACGGTTCACGCGCTTACGTTGTCTATGAGGCGGACACGGCGCCCTGGCGCGGCAACGACTTCACATCGCCGCGGCCCTACCATGGCGTGTTCCGCAGCTC
>VBJI01000143.1 GCA_005880875.1 Chloroflexota bacterium | reverse complement strand
CCGCCATCGACCGGGTGCTTCATGGCCAGCGGATCTACGGTATCGACTGGTCGCAGACGCCGATCGGACGCTTTCCCTGGAATCTCACGCCGCAGGGAAATCCCGCGCTCCACCACTACGCCTATTACCCGCTGACCGTCCTCAGCGCCATCCCGTTCAGGATCGCCACCCTCATCCTCCACATTCCCTTCGACTACCGCATGGTCCTGATCGGCTTTCTTGCCATCGGCATCGCCGCGACCGCGCTGCTGCCGATCCCGGCCGCGGGCCGAATGATGGTGGCCATCGCGGTCTTGATCGATCCCCAGGTCACCACCTTCTTCATGATGGGGCGCAACGACATCGCCTACCTCGCGATGGTGCTGCTCACCCTGGCGCTGCTCGCGAGGGGCCGCACCGCGCTCGCGAGCCTGGCCCTCGGCGTCGGCGTCGCGCTCAAGCCGTTCGCGTTGCTCGTGCTTCCGTTTCTGCTGCTGACCATCTGGCTGCGCTGGCAGGGCACGCCGACCTCGAACCGGCGCCGCGAGGCGATGGCCTGCGTGCTCGCGCTTTTGGCGCCGGCCGTCCTCACCATCGCGCCCTTTTTCCTTGCTGATCCGGGCGCCTTCTGGCGCGATACCGTGCTGTTCACCAACGGCGGAATCCCGGATGCCTATCCAATCAATGGGCAGGGCTTCTCCGCCATCCTCTATTCGCTTCGCATCATCACGCACCGGACCGATGCCTTCCCCTTCGGCCTCTTCCAGGTCGCGGCCATGCTACCCGCGGTGTGGTTTGGCCTCCGCCTGATCGTGCGCCGCCCCACCCTGGCCAGCTGGCTCGCCGCCTACACGGTTCTCCTTTTCGGCTTCGCGTTCTTCTCGCGCTTCTTCAACGACAACTACGCCGGCGACGTGATTGCGCTCGTCCTCTGCATCCCAGCCCTGCGCGGCATCCCGCTGATCCCGATCCGATCCGTTTCAGCGGAGCGACGCGAAGCGGCCTAAGAGGCGAAGCTGGCGCAGCTGGAGGCGTAGGTGCAGTCGTTGAAGCCGTCCGCGTCGCTGTCGGGGCTCGACGGGGTGGCCAGCACCTGCGCGTTGAAGTCGACGAGCTGAATGGCCTCGCTGCTCACGAGGTTGGGGTTGATGTTGTTGGCCAGGCCGGGGTCGAACTTTGCGGTCGAGAGGTTCGGCATCGGTCCTACCGAAGCATTGCCAATGTTGTCGATCACGACCGGCGTCTCCTCGATCCACTCAGCGGTGGCATAGGTGGAGGAGTAGGGCACCGTGGTCGTGAAGCTCTGGCCCGTGGTCGTGTTCTGGATCAGGATCGTCCATACCTCTGGCATGCCTTCCCGAATGTCGACGTGCACCACGTCGCCGGCTTTCACCGCCAACGACACCGTGATGCTGGGGGCTGGAATCAGCTCGTACCAGGCGTCGTAGCTCGCCGCGCCTGCGCTGTCGACGTTCTGCGAGGTCCCGGCCTGGATCAGGGTTGTGTCGCCGACCGTACACCCCGCGTCCACGCAGCCGCCGCCAATTCCGACCCAGCTGGCGGAGTACTCGGCCTCGCCGGCCTTGTGCTGGGTAGCGGTGGGCACCGCCCAGGTTCCGGAAACCTGGTGAAACTGGACGTTCTTCTCCAGCATTCCCTGGTTGTAGCCGGACCAGTTATTCGACTGGTTGGCGCCGATCGCGATGATCGGCCGGTGGTACTGAGCGGTCCGGGCAACGGGGCCCGCGGCCATTAGCAGGCTGGCCGCGACGACCAGGGTGCCCGTAACCGCAAACGGGGTGGCTCGACGCATCGTCTACCTCCTCCGCCTTAATGGATTCTCAATAGCAATTTAACTGATACCAGGCCTGTAAGCGAAGCGCCCGGCGTGAATATCGCTATCGGTGCACAGTGACAGCGCCTCTGCCGTAAATCGGAGGAACGGCCGCCGGTGAAGCCGGCTGCCGAGGCGGCTACGCCAGGTCGGGATTGGGGAGCATGATGTCGCGGACGAGCACATCGAGGTCGGTACACGCGCCAATGAACTGGCGCAGCGTGCGCACCGTCGGCCCGAAGCCGTCGAACTGCTCGATCGTTAGGCCGGCTTCCAAGTAAGCCCGGCGGAAGTCGGGGAAGTGAGCCAGGAGCTCATCGACTACCTTCGGGTCGACTGGATCGTCGATCCGGGGCAGCACCTCGATGTCGCTGGCATTGAAACGCTTCTGCCAGCTGTAGGGGGGCGAGATGACGGCGTCGGCACCGATGAGCTCGCTCCAGTGCATGTGATTTCGGAAGGCCGCGGAGAGCAGCCGGAGCCGGTAGCCTCGCTCGCGGTAGATCTTGTACGCCTGCTTGAAAACGGCCACTCCAGCCCATTCGAGGTAGCCGGGGTCCACCAGAATGCCCTCCTTCTCCATCAGGACCTTGAGCCAGTCATCGAGACGCCCGACCATGATGGTGCAGACCGGCCCCATCGATGACACATCCTTGCCCTCTGACTCGCGCCGGCGCAAGCCTCGTTCCACCGCCTCCGCGACGGCGATGCTTTGGGGAAGTGTGAAGGAAACGGTGGCGTTGATGCTGATGCCGCGGTAGGTCGCCTCCTCGATCGCGGGGATCCCGGCACGAGTCACCGGGATCTTGACGATCATGTTCGGGGCCAGATGGTTGAAGGCCTCGGCCTGCTCCACGATCGCGTTGGTGTTTCGATAGAACCGCGGGTCTGTCTGGATGGAGAGGCGACCATTGCGCCCGCGATGGGCCGCAAAGATCGGTTTGAGCAGTTCGGCTGCCCGAACGGAGAGTTCCTCGACCAGTCGCCATCCAATTTGATCCTCGGTGCCGGTCGGGAGTTCGGTAAGGAGACTTTGAATGCGTGGTCGCCAGCTGGCCATCTCTTTTTTCAGGATGGTGACCGCAATCACCGGGTTGCACGTGGCGCCAACCGCGCCGTGCGCGATCGAATAGGTGAGTTCCTCGATGGACGCCGAGTCGTTCCACAGCCGCGTGGGGGTCGTCTGCGTCATCTGCTGGAGCGGACTCCGGTAGGAGACCGGCGTGCTTGGGATAGCCATGGAGAGCTCTCTTCCGGAGGCTAAGATTACTCCACCTTTGCGCAATTTCCGCCCGCTCTGGGGAGGTGGGTGGAGCAGGTGGGAGGGAGGACGTGGCAAAACCGAAGGAGGAAATTCTCGGTCGGTTCCTCGGGGACGATCAGTTCCCGGTTACCTGGGACTCCGAGGCCGAGAAAGACCTGTTCTGGGTGTTCGATGACCTGCACTGCCCCCACCCACTGAGCCCGATGTTCGCCGACATCGGCGGTTGGTGGTTGAGCTGCGACCATATGTTCCGGCGTTTCGGCACGCCGTTCGCTGCGGATTGGCTGGCGAAGTCCGTCAACGGCTACCTTTACACGGCGATCATCCCGGCGGACTCGGAACTCCGGGTGGAATCGAGCGAGTACGGCGCGCGCTACGCCGCCCGCGTGCCCCGTGATCCGAACTACGCAGCCCGGATCGGGACCTACGCGGACGCCGTCTTGCCCACCTACGGCGAGCACTTCGCCGACTGGTGGCGGGACCGCCTCGTCCCGGAAATGACCCGGAACTTCGCCTACCTGGAAGTGCAACTCGATCGTGGCGACCAGCTCAGCCTGATGGAGCTGGCCTGTCTGCTCGAGGATGCGATCGACATGCACGATCGGCACTGGAAGATCCATTGGATGCTCAACTTCTCCCAGCTTTCAGCCACCTTGAAGCTGCGGGCGGCGATGGAAAAGACGCGCGGGAAGGTTGACGAGGTGTTGCTGGGCCGGCTGCAGAACTCCGCAAACGACCGAAATTGGGATTCGATCAAGGCGCTCTGGGACCTGAAGCAGATGGCGAAGGCCGATCCGGAGCTGGCCTCAGCTTTCACGCGCGAGACGGCGGGCGAAATTCTCGAAGCGCTTGAAGGGACGGACCGGGGCCAGCGCTTCCTTGTGGAGGGCATCGGGCCCTACCAGCGGGAGTACGGGTACCACTCCGTCTGGAGCCACGAGTTCATCTTTCCCACGGTGCGCGAACAGGTCGAGCCGGTGATCGAGCTGGTGCGCGGCTACATCGAAACCGACTACGACTATCCGAAAACCATCGCCGCCGTCAAGGCCGACATCGACGCCGCAACGAAGGAACTGCTGCAGGGGTTGAGTGGGAAGCCGAGGGATGAGCTGGCAAGCGTCAACGCCATCAACCTGAAGATGGCGCCCCTCACGCCTGACCACCATTTCTATATCGACCAGGGCGCCAATGCCCATGTTCGGCTCGTCCTCATTGCCATCGGCAACAAGCTGGTTGACATGGGCCATCTGGATGAGCCCGACGACGTTATCTTTCTTCGCTACAACGAGCTCCGGGTCTTCATGGGCGACCCGGCGGCCATCGACGCTCGTGCGATCGTGGCGGAGCGGCGCGAGGAGCGGATGGCGGCCTACCGGTTCCATCCACGCGACTGGATCGGAACCGTCACGCCCTCGCAGCTCGCGATTCCTTACTGGGTCAATTGGGGTTTCCCCGACAAGTTCTATCGCAAGCCCTCCACCGTCGCCGGGCAGGTCAAAGGCATGGCAGGTTCGCCCGGCATCGTCGAGGGCGTGGCGCGCGTCATCCTGACCGCGGCGCAGTTCGATCAGGTCCGCCAGGGCGACATCGTCGTCTGCCAGATGACGAACCCCGCGTGGGTGGTGCTCTTCACCAAAATGGTCGGCCTCGTCACCGATGCCGGTGGGCTTACATCGCATCCCGCGGTGCTCTCGCGCGAGTTCGGGATCCCGGCCGTCGTCGGCACCTCCACCGCGACGCGGCAGATCAAGACCGGCGACCGGATCCGGGTCAACGGCACCACCGGTGTCGTCGATATCGTCCGGGCCGGCGGGCAGGCGGCCGAGCACCTCGCATCGGACGCGCCGTCGGCTTCCGTTCCCACACCCTCCGGGAGAGGGTAGGGTGGCTGCGACGCAGCAGCGTCTGACGGAGGAGTTCTCCGTCGGGCCGGCCCGCCTGCGGTTGGACTACCTGGGGGGTGAACCGCGGACCGAGATCCTCGAAGACCTCAACTTCCTCAACTACCGGCTCGCCGACGTCGATCGGTTGGCGCAGCTGACCTTGAGTCAGCCCGACGTCGTCTGGAATTCGGACGGGGAAAAGTCGGTCGCCTACGACGGGCGGACCATGACCTTCAACGGGCCGTGGCCGGCCGGGCCGCTCCAGAAGGTCGCGGTCGCGATGCTCGCGCTTCGCCTCGAGTCCAGGGGCCTGCATCCCTTTCACGCCTCGGCCGTGCGGTATCGGGCGAAGACCGTGATGTTCCTGGGCGGTGAGTCGAATCACGGCAAAAGCATGGGGCAGATCGAAGCCTGTAGGCGCGGCGGTTTGCTGGTATCGACCGAGACAACCATCGTGGATGAGACCGGCTGCGCGGTGATGGGCTCCAAGGATGTCTACCTCAAGAAACGCGCCGCAGGAACCGAACGTGCCGACAAGGCGGCGCCTGCCCGCGGCGTCGAGAAGTTCTTCGGTGGCCTGCCGACCTGGGAGCACTTCGACCAGTCGAGCTCAGTCGATGTCGTCGTAGTGCCGGCAATCGACGGCAATTTCGAGCCGAGCCTGAACCCGATGATCCCCTTCGAGCGGCAGTTTCAGACGCTGCACTCGCTGCAGAACTACTTCCTGCTCAACGAGCTGCTGGCGCCCGAGTGGCCGATGCCGATCATCGACACCGAGCCGCTGCGCCGAGCGCGGGCAGACTTTGTCGCTCGATTCAGCGAGCGTCCGTACTACTTCGTGCGAGCGGCCACGCCCCAGGTGTTGATGGACGCGGTCGACAGGGTCCTCTAGCGGCGCGGCGATGCATCCATTCGCCTATACGCGACCCGCAACACTGTCGGACGTGCTTGCGCTGCTCGACAAGCACGGTGGGGAAGCCTGCCTGCTTGCCGGTGGAACGGATCTCGTCGTCGAGCTCCGTAACCGGTCGCGGAGGCCGAGCATCGTCATCGATATCAAACAGGTGAAGGAGCTTGCTCCGACAATCGGCGAAACCGAGCGCGGGCTGAGGATCGGGGCGACGGTGGTGATGGCGGACATCGAGAAGGACAGTCGGATCCGGCGGCACTTCCCGGCGCTGGTCGAAGCCGCCGCCACGGTTGGATCGATCCAGATCCGCAACCGCGCCACGCTGACCGGCAACATCTGCCACGCGTCACCAGCCGCCGACACGGCCCCGGCCCTTCTCGTTTATGGCGCCGAGGTCAACGTCGCGAGTGTCCGCGGGACGCGGCGCGTGACGCTAGATCAATTCTTTGTCGGACCCGGCAAGACGGTGCTGAAGCGCGGCGAGTTGGTCACCTCGATCGACCTGCCGCTGGCAGATAATCGCCGTGCCGCGACGTTCACCCGGCTCACGCGGCGCCGCGGGGTGGACCTGGCCACGATCAACCTCTGTTGCAAGGTTGAGGCGGGCGGGCGCACCACGTTTGCCTATGGCGCGGTCGGCCCACGGCCCTTCCTGGCCACTGACGACAGCGGGATGCTGGCCGATCCGAGAGCGAGTGATGCCGCGAAGGATGAGATTCTCAGGCGATTGCTGACCAAGGCGACCCCGATCTCGGATGTTCGTGGGAGTCGCGAATATCGCCGGGCTATGCTCCTCGTCATGAGCCGGCGCGCGCTGCGAACCGCAATCGATCGACTTCAGGATGATCGATTTCCCTCCCCCTCTACGGGAGGGCAGGACGATAGGTTTCCCTCCCCCTCTGGGGGAGGGAAGGGTGGGGGCGCATGATCCGTGTGACCGTTAACGGATCCAGCCATGCGCTCGACGTGATGGATAGCACGACACTCCTCGACCTTCTACGCGACCGGCTCGGGCTGACCGGAACCAAGGAGTGCTGCGATCTCGGTGAGTGCGGCGCCTGCACGATTCTCGTCGAGGGCCGGTCCGTGAATTCCTGTCTGGTACTTGCCGCCGAAGCGAACGGCCAGTCGATCACGACCATCGAGGGAGTGGCTTCAGATGGACGCCTCAATCGACTGCAGGATGCGTTCCTGGAAAAAGGCGCGGTCCAGTGTGGCTTTTGCATCCCCGGCCAGGTGATGGCCGCCGAGTACCTGCTCCGACAGAACCCACATCCCAGCGCCGCCGATGTCAAAGAAGGACTCTGTGGAAACCTGTGCCGGTGTGGTGCCTACGAGCAGATCATCGAGGCGGTGTTGGCCGCCAACCAGACCTCTCGTGAATCCCTCTCCCCCTCTGGGGGAGGGCAGGGTGGGGGCCGATGAGCGATCCGATCGGCGCCTCGGTACGGCGCGGCGGCGGATACGATCGCGTCACCGGCCGGCAGAAGTACGTTGGCGATCTTCACCTCGAAGACCTGCTCCACGTCAAGCTCGTGCACCTCGACGTGGCCCGGGCTCGGATCCGCTCCATCGATACCACGGCGGCTGCAGCCTTCGAGGGGGTGCGCTGCGTGCTGACGTCAGCCGACCTGGGGCAACCGGCGCCTCGCTTCGGTCCGGTTTATGAGGATCGGCCGATCCTGGCGCTAGGAGAAACGAAATACCATGGCCAGCCGGTGGCAGCAGTCGCCGCGGAAACTAAAGCGGCGGCCGAGGCCGCCGCCGAGCTGGTTCGCGTGGACTACGAAGAGCTTCCCGGCGTGTTCACCGTTGCGGCCGCGCTCGATCCCGCATCGCCGATCGTGCAAGAACCGGAGCTACGGCCCGACGATCCGTTGAGGCGCACCAACACCCTGCGCGAGCGGCGCTATGGGTGGGGCAATGTCGATGCCGCGCGCGCCGATCTGGTCGTCGAGAACAAGCGCATCATCGCCCGGGTTCTCAAGCTACCGCTCGCCAGCGTTCGCATCATCGCGCCCGATTCGGGCGGCGCCTTCGGCGGCAAGCAGCATCCGAAGTACGAGCCGCTCGTTGCCGTGCTTGCCCAGCGGACCGGGCGACCTGTCCGGCTGGTCCTGACGCTCGAGGAGACGTTCCAGGAGGTGCGGCGGACCTCCTGTGAGATTCACGCGCGGACCGGGTTCAACGCTGACGGCACGATCGCATTCCAGGACATCCAAAGCAATTTCCTCATGGGTGCGTACGCGGACATCGCGGAGCGCGTGATCGCGAAGAGCAATTACCTCGCGTGCGGGCCGTATCGGGTGCCCAATGCCCGAATCATCGCACGGGCCCTCCTTTCGCACACGACCCCCAGTACCGCTTTTCGCGGTTTCGGCACCCCGCAGGTCGCCTGGGCACACGAATCGCAGATGGACGCCGCGGCTCGACAGCTGGGGCTGGACCGGGTCGAGATCCGCCTCCGTAACCTGGCCCGCAAAGGCGAGACATTCGTACCGAACGACACGCCGGCCGACGGCAATTGGGCGGAGTCGGTGCGCAAGGCTGCCGCCGCCATTGGCTGGGGGACGCCGCTTGGACCCGGCCACGGGCGTGGAATCGCGGTTGCCATCAAGGAATCGGCGACCACCGGCGCGTCGTATGCGATCGTCCGGCTGCATTGGGACGGCAGCGCCACGGTGCTTGCCGGGACGTCAGATATGGGTCAGGGTGCGCGGACCGTCCTGGCTCAGATCGCCGCAAACGAGCTCCGCATCCCTGTCGAATCGGTCCGGGTCGTGATGGGCGATACCGCCGTCGTCCCCTTCGATCTGCAGACATCGGCCAGCCGCTCGACGGTGTTCATGGGTCAGGCGGTGATGCGGGCCTGCCAGGACATCAAGACCCAGCTCGGCTATGACTCTCCCCCTCTGGGGGAGGGCAGGGTGGGGGTCTCTTCGACAGACTTGACCGATCTCTTGCAGACCCGCTTCGGAGCGGTTCGGGGAGAGGTGATCGGGGTCGGGTCGATGCGACGCGAATATCTCGCCGAGCATCCGCTGGGGGAAATGGCCTCCTTCTACGAGTTCAGCTGCACGGCGTCCGAGGTCGCCGTCGACCCCGAGACCGGCGAGGTGGCGCTCGTGCGGCATGTCACGGTGGCCGATGTGGGCAAGGCGATCAACCCACAACAGGTCCAGGGGCAGGATGAGGGCGCGGCGGTCATGGGTCTGGGTCACACGCTGATGGAGCACCTGATCCTCGATGATCGCGGCCGAATCAAAAACCTTGGAGCGCTCGACTACCGGATACCAACCAGCAAGGACGTTCCGTTGGAGATGTGCTCGCTGGTCGTAGAGAATGCCGATGGTCCCGGACCCTACGGCGCCAAGGGCGCCGGTGAGGGTGGCCTGATGCCGACCGCTCCCGCGGTCGCGTCGGCCGTCACAGAGGCGACAGGGGTCGTGATCCGAGACCTTCCCCTGACGCCAGAGCGCGTCTGGCAGGAGATCCAGCGGCACGAGCGAGGTCGCCAGGCCGGGAGCGATCGATGACGGCTACCTCGGACGACCTGATCCGCGCGTTGACGATCAAGGGTTCGGCTGCGGTGGACGCCCTGGCCTCAGCGCTGACCTCCAATCCGAAAGACGTCCAACCGGTGATCGATCGTCTCGTCAAGGAGGGGCTGGTTGAACGCAAGGCGACGGCGTTCCGTCTGACCAGCAAGGGCAAGGCCAGGGGCCGCGAGCTCCTGGCCGCCGATCGCGATCGTTGGGGGTCCAAGAACGCGATCGCGGCGCTCCAGGCTTTCCACCTTCTCGACCAGCGCATGAAGGAAACGGTCACGGCCTGGCAGATGCGCGAGGTCGGCGGGCAGCAGGTCTTGA
>VBJI01000142.1 GCA_005880875.1 Chloroflexota bacterium | reverse complement strand
AATCGACCACCGCGATCGTCTTGCCCTGGCCTTTGTTCCCTGAGGCATGCAGGCCCGCGTAGTTATAGGAGTTGGCCATCGCCGTGGGGTTGAAGCAGCGCCGTCCGACGGCGTTGCAGGCGGCCTCACTTGGTGGGGTGCCATCCGCCGAGATGAAGACCGCATCGCTGACCAGCGGATGGATCGCGACGGAACTGACGACCGCCGGAGTCGACAAGCTGGCTGAACCGATGGCGATGGCGCTTATCCCCCCTGCCGCCAATCGACGCAAAAAGACGCGCACGAAACTCGGATCCATGCTCCCTCCCTGAATGTGTCTGCGCTGAACGCTGCCGGGCCAAGGCTAACAACTGAGCGTGGCTCTGTCAAGAATCGGTAAATGGCCCTCCCCGGACCCCGATCGTCGCCAGGCTGTGACGATCGTGTAAACGGCGCAAACCTTGCCGCGGCGCCCGCGTTGCCTGACCCATGGCAGGACTCGTGCGCCGCTGGCGCGCTCCCCTCCTCGGTGGCGTCGCCCTCTGGTTGCTGAGCTTCCCGCTGCTCACGGCGCATCCCGCGCCCGTCATGCAGGCTGCCGCCCACCTGAGCCGGCCAGCGGATGCCCAGGCGGCCGCTCGCCGGCTTGTCCGGCAGGTGGCTCTCGACCAGCACCTGGCCCGCGCCGCCGCCGAGCCGCCGCCGGTGGTGGTTGCCACTCCTGCCCCAGCGTCAGCGCCGGCCGCCGCGGTTGCCCTGGCACCGGCCGCCCCGGCTGCCAGGCCGGCCCCGGCCGCGCCGGTCGTTCGGGCCAACACCGTCGTCATTCCCCGGCTGGGTCTCAGCCTGCCGGTTGGCTGGTACAGCGACTGCCTCGGCCGGGCAGCCGTGCCCCACTGGGGTGCCTGGCGCTGGAGCTGCGCCGGCGCGAACAACACCTACATCATGGCCCACAACCCGGGAACCTTTACGCCGATTCTTGGCCTTCACGCCGGCGACATCGTGGAGTACGGCGACCCCTCCGGCCGCGTGCACACCTATCGGGTCAGCTACACGACGATCGTGAGCAATACCCAGCTCTGGCCGCTGGGCGCCGCCGCATCGTCGTCGCTCACGCTGCAGACCTGCTGGACGTGGGACGGCAGCCGCGACTTCATCGTCCGCGCCCTCGAGATCTAGAGCGCCGCTAGGGACACAGCACGGCGACGATCGTCCCGGTTCCCGGATGGCCGGGATCCGGCGCATATCCTGAATCGGTTTTGACGATCACGATCTGCGCGCTGTCGCCGGTCGTGTGCGCAGCGTCCTGACTGACGGAGGTGGAGACGATCACGGCGGTGTAGGTGGGCACAGTGTCCGGCGGGTGCGCACTATTTCCCGGCGTCGTCGACCAATTCGTGCCGCACGCCGGGGCGCCGTTGGGGTGATCAGCGAAGCCCTTGAAGTCGTCGGGTGGCGCACCGCTGGACACGGTGTTCGCGGACGCCCATCGAGAACTCCAATAGGTAACCGACGAGCCGAGCGTCACGCCGCCATCCCCGACCACGAAGTTGCCGCCGCTGGTATAGGCGAACACCAGCACGCTCGAGTTGGTGTCCGAACAGGCGCCACCCGCATCGCAGACGTGCACTGTCACGGCATAGGGACCGAGGTTGCCGTAGACGTGGGTGCCGCTAACGTCAAAGCCCGTCAGATTCTGGGTGATGCTGGCGGGCGATGAGCTGCCGTCGCCCCACCCGATGGTCGCCGTATAGTCCGTGACGACGCCGTTTGGATCGTCGTCGGAGAAAGTCGCCAGGGTCGCGTTCAGCGGATTGGTCGTGTTGATGATTGCGCCCCTCGGATGCAGCGCCGCATCGGCAACCGTGACCCAGCCGGAAGTCATGGTGGAGTGGTCAAGGTCGCGGTCGGTCACGGTCACGGTGACGAAATAGGTTCCCTCCTCCAGGTAGGTATGAGTGTCGATGACACTCCAACCATCCATGCTGGCTTGCGTCTGGGACGTCCCGTCGCCCCAGGTGATGTCGGCAACGTACTCCGACGGCGACGCGGTCGGCTCCGCGTCGGAGATCGTCGCGACCGGACCGATGTACGGCTGGCCTTCGGTGGCCGTTAGCGGAATGAGGGAGACGGTAAACGGAGGATCGCTGCTGACGGTTCCACCTGGCCCTGAGGCGAGGATGTTGAGGCCGCCGCAGGCGCTGCCGGGGCCGTCGCTACAACCAACGACAGTCAGCCTGATCGTGGTGTCCGGCGCTGTCATGACATCGATCCTGAACACCGCAGTGCCGAGCATCTGGCCGGGCAGGACGGTAACGCCGCTCACGACGGTGAAACTGCAGGAGATCGGGTCGCGGGTCTTCCGTTCGAGGTCCTTCGTGGCGGTTGTCACACCCGAAACGCCGCTGCAACTGTCCACGGCCTCATCGACCGGGGTGAACGCACCGGACGGGCTTACGACTAGCCGATTGCCTGCGCGAAACGTCGTGACCGCCGTCAACGTACAGGCGTCTTGCTGTCCGGGGTAGACGGTGCCGTCGTTGTTTGGCCCGCGGCACGACGCCGTATCCGCCCAGGCGACGCCTCCCGGAACGCAAGCAAGCACAAGCACAACAAGGGAAAGCATGTAGAGCAATGGCCGCCTCACGACAGAACCTCCCATGCGCAACCCGACCCGACCTGCACCTATAACAAAGCATGTGCACGTGCGGCTGTCAAGAAATGGTCGGGTGCGTCTGTAAACTGCCTGGACTCAGGACGGTTTGAATCAGGCCGCTTTCGGCTGAATCAAGTCGCGGCAACGATCGAGCCAGCGGTTTAGCAACCGCTCCTCTTCGCGCAGCTCCGCCATCTTGCCCGGGTACTGGTCGATATTGGCGTGTAGGTGGTTGAAGCGGTCGCGGGTCAGCGGATCGACGCCGAAAATCTGCCGCAGGGCAAGCGCGCGCTTGTGCTCCCGGGTCAGCTCGGCGAGTTGTTCCTCCACCCGATCGAGCTCGCTTCGCATGTCGGCGGCGATGTCGCGCAGAATCTCCCGATCGAGCGGCTCCGGCTGTTCGACGATCATCGGCGCACCCCCAGCGTATAGTCCGGCGCCTTTCGGTCGGGAAAGAGGGCGGCGAGCGCCGGCGAGATCGCCACCTTCCTGGAATAGATCTTCGCCATCGCATTCGGGCGGATGCCGGTCGGACTCAGCTTGCCCTGGATCCGGCCGTTGCCATCCAGGCCCGTCTCTTCGAAGAGGAAAACGTCCTGCAACGTAATGGTGTCGCCCTCCCGTCCGACGATCTCCGTGATGTTCGTGATCCGGCGCGAGCCGTCACGTAGGCGCGACTGTTGCACGATCAGGTGGATGGCCGAGGCGATCTGCTCCCGAATGGCGCGCTGGGGCAGATCGACCCCCGACATCAGGACGAGGGTTTCGAGCCTGGCCAGGGTGTCGCGCGGGGAGTTGGCTTGGATGGTCGTCAATGACCCGTCGTGGCCGGTATTCATCGCCTGCAGCATGTCGAGCGCCTCGCCGCTGCGGCACTCACCGATCACGATGCGGTCCGGGCGCATCCGCAGCGAGTTGACCACCAGGTCGCGGATGCTGATCCGGCCGGTGCCGTCGATCCGCGCCGGCCGCGACTCGAGCCGGACCTTATGCGGCTGGCGCAACTGAAGTTCGGCGGCGTCCTCGATCGTGACGACCCGTTCGTTGTCCGGGATGAAGGACGAGAGGACGTTCAGCGTGGTGGTCTTGCCAGAGCCGGTGCCGCCAGCGACCAGGATATTGAAATGCGCCTTGACACACCCCTCCAGGAAACCCGCGGCTTCCGCCGTGAGCGTCCCGAAGCTGATCAGGTCCTGGACCGAAAAAGGATCCCTGGCAAATTTTCGGATGGTGAGCGACGCGCCGTCGATTGCCAGCGGCGGGATGATGGCATTGACCCGCGATCCATCGGGGAGGCGGCAGTCGACCATCGGCGATTCGTCGTCGATCCGCCGGCCGACGAAGGCCGCGATCTCCCGAATGACACGGATCAGCTCGGCCTCGCTCGCGAATTTGATATCGGAGAGCGTCAACTGGCCCTTCCGTTCGATGTAGACCTGGTCCGGGCCATTGACCATTACCTCGCTGATGCTGTCGTCATGGAGCAATTGGGTGATGGCCCCGTAGTCGTGCCCGGCCAGGCTCGGCTCTTGCCCATCGCTCGAGGATTCGAGCGCGGCAAGGTGGAACGTTACCGTCGACCCCATGCGGTCGAGAATACGGCCGCAAAGCTACGGGAGACGTAACACAGCGTGACGTGTCCAAAAACTCGATGGCCGCAGTTCGGTCGCGGCCGTGGCCGCGCCCGGTAGCGGCGTGGACAAGAAATCGTTAACGGCTTTGTCACCGCGAATTGGGGGTCATCGGCAACTTTCAGCGGAGCGTGCAACGTGACAACCTATGTCCCCACTTTCCGGTCACTGGGTCGGGGCCTGAAAGTGTAAGGCCCTCGGATTGTTGACCGGCGGGGTGGCACCTAGGGTGTGGCGCCATGAAGAAGACATTCGTCGTCTCAGCCATCGTCGCCACCGCCCTGACCGTCAGCGCCGTGGCCATGAGCCTTTCGGCGGAGGCGCGCACGCGCGGAGCGGCTTCCGGCGGCCAGAAACACCACCAAAAGCCGAGGCCGACGCCAACACCAATACCGACCTCTAGCCCCACCCCGACACCAACGCCCACCCCGACACCAACGCCGACCTCGAGCGGGTCGCTACCGAATTT
The DNA here is from genome assembly GCA_005880875.1 of Chloroflexota bacterium. Lineage (GTDB taxonomy): Bacteria > Chloroflexota > Dormibacteria > CF-121 > CF-121 > CF-13. Next base: position 5,846 of record VBJI01000142.1, on the reverse strand, counting down.
CTCGCATGTCTTTGTGATCGTCATGGAAAACGAGGAGTCGTCGTCGGTCCTCGGCAATGGCGCGGCCCCCTACATCAACGGGCTGGCCGCAAACCACGGTCTGGCGGCGAGCTACTTCGCGGTTAGTCACCCGAGCTTGCCCAACTACCTCGCGCTGACGGCGGGAAGCACCTTCGGGATCAGTAGCGACTGCACCAACTGTTTTGTCAACGCATCGAACATCACCGATCAGGTGGAGAACAGCGGTCGATCCTGGAAGGCCTACATGGAGAGCATGCCGTCCAGCTGCTTCGTGGGCGACTCCTATCCATACATGCAGAAACACGACCCCTTCATCTATTTCAATGACATCCGGACCAACGCGGCCCGCTGCACGGCGGATGTCGTGCCGTTCACGCAGTTGAGCGCTGACCTGACCAATGGGACGGTCCCGAGCTTGGCCTGGATCACCCCCAACATGTGCAACGACATGCACGACTGCTCCATCGCCACCGGCAACGCGTGGCTGGCCACGGTCGTCCCGAGCATCGTCGCCTCCTCGGCGTTCAAGAACGGCGGGGCGCTGTTCATCACCTGGGATGAGGGGTCCTCGAGCGCCGGTTGCTGCGGGAATGCGGCGGGCGGTCAGGTCGCCACCCTGGTCCTCGCACCCAACGACATCACCGGATTGCGCTCAACGATTAACGAAACGCATTACAGCCTGCTGCGAACGATTGAGGACTCCTGGGGACTCAGCGCCCTTGGCCAGGCCGCCAACGCCTCGGCGATGCGCGAGTATTTCCGCTAGCTAATCGATAACGGGGAGGGCCCATCCATGGGCCCTCCCCTACCGATCTCAGCCACCTCTAAGGTTTCCGTGCCAATCCGCTCAGCCGGCGGCGCGACCATGGCCTTGTTGAAATCTTCGGAATCCACAGGAGGTCGTTCACAATGTTCGGCAAGGTATTCGCAGGAATCGCGGCGGCGGGTGTGCTGGCGGGCGTGCTCGCCACCGGCGCCATGGCGGCCCCGGCGCCGGCGACAGCGGCCAGCCCGGCAAAGGCGCAGCGGCCGGCGGCGAAGGACGTTTTTGGCGGGACGGTAACGGCGATCAATGAGACGCAGCTAACCGTCAAGAATGCGAAGGCGGGCAGCAAGACCTTCCTCCGGACCGATGCCACCGTGGTGGTCAAGGGCCGCAATGAGAAGGCGACCTGGTCCGAAATCGAGGTCAACAGCCACGTCGCCGTTCGCTACGAGTCGCGCGACGGCAAGCTTTATGCGAAGCGGATTCATCTCGGCCGCGCGCACCTGGCGGGAAAGGTCGAGAGCGTCAGCGGCAACGTGATCACGATTCGCACCCGCGATGGCAAGGACGTTCGGCTGACCGTCAACAGCAGCACGAAGTACTTCGAGATCATCGCGAAGGGCAAGCGGCAGGCCGGCTCACTGAAGGATATTCACGCCGGCATGCGGTTGCTGGCCGCCGGTAGCTATGACGCGAGCCACAACTTCGACGCGGCGCTCGTCGCCTACCGCAATAAGTAACTCCCTTCCCTGGATTCCCTCCCCCGCGCTCGGGGGAGGGTCCTATTTTCACGGCGCCAGCCGCTCGATGCGCCAGCCGCCTTTCGCCTGCCTTGTGTAGCGGAGGCGATCGTGCAATCGGTTGTCGCGATGCAGCCAGAATTCGATGATTTGCGGGATGAGACGATAGCCACCCCAGTTTCGCGGCAACGGCACCGCGGAGCCCTCGAATTTCGCGGCCAGCGCCTTTACCGAATCCTCGAGCACCTGACGGCTCGCGATCACCTCGCTCTGAGGCGACGCCAGGGCGCTGAGCTGGCTGGCGAGCGGCCGGTTATGGAAGTAGCGGATCGACTCCTCCGCGGACTGTTTGGTCACGGCGCCCGAGATTCGGACCTGGCGTCCCAACTTTGGCCAGTAGACGACTAACGCGGCGCGTGGGTTCTCCGCCAGCTCGCGGCCCTTCTGGCTCTCATAATTGGTGAAGAAGCCGAAACCGCGCTCATCGAATCCCCGAAGCAGCACCATGCGGGCCGACGGCTCCCCGGAACGAGTGCTGGTCGCGATCGTCATGGCTTCGGGCAGGATTTCTTCAGCAGCGACCGCATCGTTGAGCCAGGTGTTGAATTGCCTGATTGGATCGGGATCGATGGCGTCCTCCGAGAGGACGAGTGGAGTCTCAGCTATGGGACCAACCCATGCGACCAGCGGACGTTGCCATCCTTGTCCACCGGCGCGTGCAGCCGGGCGAGGACCCAGACGCCCGCGGCCTCCAGCTGGGCCTGGGCTTCCGTTTCGTCGAGATCGGTGCTGGCGACCAGGTCCCACTCACGCGGTTTGATCGACCAACCGAGCGCTTCCATCTTGGAGAGCAACACGGAGAGCTTGCGCAGGCGATAACCGAGCGACTCGGCAAGAGCAAGCACCGAAGCGCTCGCCGGGGCCCGTTCGGCGCTGGTGCCGTAGCTCTCGTACAGGCTCTCGATCCAGTCGGGTACGTCGCCATCGACGGTGTTGGCCAGCTCATCCCGCGGCGTCGCGTAGAGACCAAGCTTCAGGCGGGCCATCATCCTATTATCCGGAGCGCGATGGCTGCCATCCTACCCTCCGGCCGTCAATACCCGATCGGCCACGGGACGCAGCGGGCCGTCATCACGGAAGTCGGCGGCGGGCTGCGCAGCTACACGGTCGGCGCCGTGGACCTGATCGACGGCTACGGAGAGACCGAAATGTGTACGGTCGCCCGCGGCGCGCCGCTCCTCCCCTGGCCCAACCGGTTGCAGGACGGCCGCTACGACTTCGCTGGTGTCGCGCACCAAACAGCGTTGACGGAGCCGGAGAAACGCAATGCTATTCATGGTCTGACTCGCTGGCTTAACTGGAGCGCGGCCGAGCACGAGGCCAATCGGGTACTGATGACGCTCCTGCTCCATCCACAGGCGGGTTACCCGTTCACGCTGTCGCTCGGCATCGAGTATCGCCTGTCCAAACAGGGCCTAGCCGTCACCACGACAGCGACCAACGCCGGCGCGCAGCCACTTCCTTACGGCGCCGGCCATCATCCTTACGTCACGGTGGGAACCGATCGGATCGACGACGCTGTGCTTCGGGTCCCGGCGCTACTGCGGCTCGAGGTCGACGACCGCCAGATCCCCACCGGGCGCCTCATCCCAGTGCAGCGAACGGTGTTCGATTTCCTGGAGCCTCGGCGGATCGGCGCAACGGAGCTCGATACCGCCTTTGGCAGCTTGCTGCCGGGCGCCGACGGCTTGACCCGGATCGAGATGCTGGCGCCAGATGGGCGACGCCGGGTGACGCTCTGGATGGACGCCGCCTACCGGTTCCTGATGATCTTTACCGGCGACACGATCCCGCAGGCCGATCGTCGCCGACGGGGCCTGGGAATCGAGCCCATGACCTGCGCCCCGAACGCATTTCGAACTCGGGACGGCCTCCTCGTCCTCGAACCCGGCCAATCGACTACCAGTAAGTGGGGGCTCTCGGCCGTAGGTTAGCCGCGCGTCACGATATCATCGAATAGCGGCCCCATTGCGGAGATTGTGCCGCTCTGCCAATATCAAGTCGGCAGGCCACGTCGCTGCAAGGAGGCAAGCCTTCGGTGTACGAGAAGATCTACGTCCCCCTGGACAACTCCGACCATTCCAACGCGGCCATCGAAGTGGCAGTCCGCCTGGCGGGTGCTACGGAGGCTCGACTCGTCGGCAGCCACGTCTACGCCGCCCGGATGCACGACGTTCGGTTTAAGCAAATGGAATTTACCCTGCCCGAGGAATACCAGCACGAGCAGGAGCTGGAGCGCCAGCGCAAGATCCACGACTCGCTGATCACCCGCGGCCTGCAACTCATTTCCGATTCCTACCTGGACGTGATGAAGGCCGCCTGCGATCGGGCCGGACTTCCCTTCGAGTACAAGACCTTCGACGGGAAGAACTGGGAATGCCTGGTCGACGACATCAATGACTCCGACTACGACCTGGTGGTGATGGGCGCACTCGGCATGGGCGCCGTCAAGGACAGCATGGTCGGCAGCGTCACCGATCGAGTGGTCCGTCGGATTCGCAAGGACTCGCTCGTGATCCGCGACACCCATCCGTTCCGCGGCGAGGCCTCCCAACGGATCGTGGTGGCGATCGACGGCAGCCCGCAATCGTTCGCGGGTCTGCGCACCGCCATCGAGCTCGCCCGCGTCTTCGAAAAGCAGGTGGAGGCGGTTTCGGTCTACGACCCGTACCTGCATTACGCGATGTTCAACGGGATCGTCGACGTCCTTTCGGCCGAGGCGTCCAAGATCTTTCGCTTCAAGGAGCAGGAGCAGCTGCACGAGGAGATCATCGACACCGGGCTGGCGAAGATCTATGAGTCCCATTTGCGGGTCGCCCAATCCGTCGCGAGAGACGAGGGGGTCGAGATCAAGACGACGCTCCTCGACGGCAAGGCGTTCAAGAAAGTCCTGCAGTACGTGCGGCAGGACCCGCCCTGGCTGCTGATCATCGGCCGCATCGGCGTCCATTCGGCGGCCGCGATGGACATTGGCAGCAATAGCGACAACCTGCTGCGGCTGGCGCCGGTCAGCGTCCTGTTGTCCAGCCGAACCTACGTGCCGCCGGTCGACGTGCAGGCCGAGGCCAGCGTCGCCTGGACCGAGGAGGCGGAGGCCCGGATGGAGAAGGTGCCGGCGGCGTTTCGTGCGATCACCCGCACCGCCATCTGCCGGTACGCGATGGAGCGCGGCCACTCGGTCATCAGTTCCTCGATCATCGACCTGGCCGTCTCGGAGGTCATGCCGGAGCATGCTGCCCGCGCCATGGGCGTCGAGCCGGCCGGCACGACAGCCACGATGGATGGGCATGAAACGGTGGAGACATGGATCTGCCGCCGGTGCGGCCGGCCGGCCCGCGGTCAGCGCCCCGACGCGTGTCCGGTCTGTGAGGGCACGAGCTTTCAACCGGTCGACAAGGCGGCGATGATCGCTGTGGCCACTCGCGAAGGCGGGATTGAGGAAGAGGAAGCCTTCGATGGCTTCAAGGTCAAATGGACGGCCGAGGCCAAAGAGGTGCTCAACCGAGTGCCCAAAGGCTACGAGCGGCGACGGGTGAAGGCCCGCGTCGAGAAGATCGCGCGAGTCCAGCGCCTTCCCAGCATCACCCGCGACTTTGCCGACGCCAATCTGGACGAGGCCTACGCGCCGGTTGCCGAAATCGTCGGCGATGCCGTACCGCCCGCGCCCAAACGGCCGGCGCCGGCCGACGAGTCGACGCTGACCTGGACCGACGACGCTGTGCAGCGCATGGAGCGCGTCCCGGGTGGGTTCATGCGGATGCTGGCCCGGACCAAGGTCGAGGAATTTGCCCGAAAAATCCACGCCGAGACGATCACGCGCGAAGTCGTCGAGGGCGGTCTGGTCGATGCCCGCCTGATGATGGACCAGGCGCTGAAGGCGCACTCGCCGGATGCCGTCGAGGCGGCCATGCGGGCGCACGGACACGCCAATGGCAACGACTCTCAGTCGCGAGAGGCGTCACCCGGCTGGACGGAGGACGGTGTGCGGCGGCTCAACGAGGTCGAGATTCGCGCCCAGGAGAAGTTCGAGCCCGCGCGGGCCCGCGAACTGGCCGAACACGCCGCCGAATCGCGAGCGGCCAGGACCTCCGAGGCGATCAACGCCGCCTTTCTGGAGCGACTCGGCATCAAGATCGGCTACGGACACCCCCTGAGTCCGAAGACGTTCGAGCACCGTTTCACCTGGACGCCCGAGGCGGAAGCGCGGCTCGAGAAGCTCCCCTCCTATTGCCGCGAGCTGAGCCGGTGGCGCGTCGAGT
>VBJI01000227.1 GCA_005880875.1 Chloroflexota bacterium | reverse complement strand
GCCGGTCGGCGAGCTTGCCGCCTAACCAGTAACCGAGCGCGAGGAAGGCGAGCATCAGCCCGATCACGTTCGCCCAGACCACGTTCGAGCTGCCGAAGTACGGCGCCAGCAAACGGGACGCGGCCATCTCAGTCGCCAGCGATCCGGCGCCGGCGAGGAAGACAACCACCCCGAGCCCGCGGCGCGGCCGCGGGCCCCTTGGTGAAGTGGGGACACGCACGAGCGCCCTGCGTTCCTGCATCTCGAGCGACCGCGACAAGACCCGGCAGATGATCACATGCGGCCGATCCCGAACGCCGGCACTGCCCTCGACTAACGCTCCCGAAAGGCTCCGTTACAGCGTCCAGCAAATCGGCTTGCGCACCGCCAACTTCAGTGGGCGGAACTTGTCAGTGCGCAAACCAAACGGCAGTGCACGCTTCATCCATCAGCATCGCCTAGCCGCGCAGCAACGACCAGAAACCGCTCACCGGCGACTGGGAGACAAACTCGGCGTTTGCGCAGCGTGCCAGTAAAGCTCCAGCGCCGTGAACCTGTCGACGGCACGCTCGAGCAACGGCTGATCATCGTTGGCCATAGCGAGTGCGCGGAGTGCAAAGGGCTCGAGGTATGGAGAAAGGAGCAGCGTCTCCGCCTCCTCCTCGACTTCCGACGCCCGCCCTAGCGCGACCAGCCCGTCGATGCGCGCTGCGCTGGAAGTGAGCGAGGGGTGGCCACGAAGTCCCTGTTCTTGCAGAGCGACGAGCAGATCCTCGACGTCCCCGAGCTCGCCGCGGCTCAGCGCCAACCGGATCTTCGGCCCCGCGTGATCGCCGACATAACCTTCGAAGCCGAGTTCGTCGGCGGCGAGCGTGAGCCGCGTGGCTTCACTCTCCTCGCCTAGTTCGGCACGCGCAAGCGCGCAGACGAGGAGGCAGAACACGTTGTCGGAGCAAGGCGTGTCGACGTTCGCCGCGAGTCGCAACTCAGCATCCCGTTGGAGTTCGCGGATGACGTTCCAGCGGCCACACAGCTCGTCCACCCGCAAGCGTGCCGCGATCCCGTGCACGCGATGGTGAGGCGTGAGCAGCGAATTGATTTCGTCGTTGAGCCGCGCGAGTCGTCGTGCCTCGGCGAGACGACCAAGCGCCGTATTCACGACCATGGCACTCCAGTAGACGTCAGCCTTGTGATCCGGATCGGAGACTTCCGGCAAGAGGGCGAGGCGGCAACGCGTTGCCTCTTCCGCCTCGGCATAATCCGAAGTCGCGAGTGCAGCTAAGGCATGCGCGCTGAACGCGTACGACAGAACGTCAACTGCACCAAGTCCTTCGGCGATCATGACGCCTTCGCGAGCGTCCTCCGCGGCGCGACCGTCGAGTCGATGCCAAAACGCGCGCGCCACGAGGGCTTCCGCCCGTGCGCGTGTGTCGAGCGGTGCGAGTTCGACCGCCCGATCGATCCAGCCGTCGACGAGCTCACGATCCGGATTGCGCTTCCACATCGCCGGCCGAAGTGCCGTTTGGAGAGCCAGTGCTGCGTACATCTGAGCCACCGTGTGTGGGTCCCGCGTCTCGTCGGTGGCGTCGATCGCTCGCCGCATCGCCATCCAAAACCCGTCGCCGTCGTACTTCAGGGCGCGCGCTCGACCAATCGTGCGCCACACGCTCGCCCGCTCCGCCTCGTCCCGGGTAAGCATTAGTGCCTGCTCGAGAAGAGCCAGTGCGTCGTCGATTTCGTAGCGGCCGATACCAAGTTCGGCGGCGCGGCGAAGCCAGGCCGCAGCCTTGTCCCGCAGGCGCTGCCCTTCCTCCGGCGCCCCGGACCACGCAAGGCTGTACGCCTCAGGGTTCACCGCCTCGACGTAATGATGCGCCAGAAGCGCAGCGTGCTCGTCGCGACCCGCCCCGCGGCGCTCGAGCCATTCGGCGAATCGGGCATGCAGATGCGCTCGCCTTGCCTTCGGCACGCTGCCGTATGCGACCTCGCGCGTCAGCGCGTGCTTGATCGTGTATTCGCGTTCGCCTTGTAGAGCTGAGTGAGGTTGTCGTCGTATGAAGCCGCGGCTTTCCAGCACGCGAAAGTCCGGGGTCACTTCGGGCAGGAGCTCGTATACGGCGCTCGTCCAAAAGACGCGCCCAATAATGGCAGCGGCTTGAAGCGCTTCCTTCTCTGGTCGTTCGAGCAGATCGACGCGTGACGCAAGGGTCGCGTGCACCGAATCGGGAATGACGAAAGCCTCCGGCAGCGACGTCGTCGTCCACCCCTCGCCCTCGCGCCGAAGCACGCCTCCGTCGATAAGCGCCCCGAGCAGTTCTTCGAGGAAGAACGGATTTACAACGTTCCGCTCTCGGCCAGTCGGGCGCGCCAGCCGTCTGGAAGGTCGGGCCGAGCCGTCGCTACGACCGTCAGCGGCGCCTGCAGATCACTGATGACGCGCTCGACGAGGTCGAGCAGGGGCTCCTCGCCCCAATGAAGATCCTCGAGCACGATCAACAACGGCTGGTCCTCTGCTAGCGCGGCGAGGAAATCGACCCACGCCTCCTCCAAGCGCTCCCGGGCCCTCAGGGGATGCTGATCTCCTGCGACGTCTAAGCCGAGCGTGAGACCGAGGATCGGCCGCGGTCCGAGCCGGTCGAGCACCATGTTTGACGCGTCGCTCTCCAGGAGGCGAAGGGCTGAACGCAGGATTTCTGCGAATGGCGCATATGTGATCCCGCGACCGTAGGCCGGGCAGCGGCCGACCATGCGCAAAGGCCGTGGAGACTCCCCCTCGAGCCGCTCCCACAGGCGACCGGCGAGAGCTGTCTTCCCCACGCCCGCTTCCCCGATGAGTGTCAGAAGCCGCGGTCTCCCCACGACGACTGCCTGACGATACTCGTCAAGCAGAGAGTCGAGCTCTTGTTCCCTCCCGACGAACGCCGGTCGGAGATTTCCAGTGCCGCGAGCGCGTTGCTCATCGAGCTCGCGGATCAACCGGCGACAGACAACGCCGCGTCTTCCCTTCACATTGATCGTTTCAGGCCCGGCGAACTCGAACGCGTGGATCGCTGCTGACGCCGTCCGCTCGCCGACAACGATCTCCCCGGGTGAGGCGGTCTGCTCGAGCCTTGCGGCGACGTTCACGACATCGCCGCCGCATCGCTAACCCCGCACGCAGCGCGCGCTCTGCATCATCCTCGTGTGCGGTCGGTGTTCCAAACGCGGCCATGACGGCGTCGCCCACGAACTTCTCAACGGTGCCGCCCGCCGCCTCGACCTCTGCGCTCATTGCCTCGTAGAACCGACCCAGCACCACTCGCGTCCGTTCGGGATCCTGCGAGGCGCCGAGTTCCGTCGACCCCACCAGGTCAGCGAAAAGGATGGTCGCGATCTTCCGCTCCTCCGTCGGCAAATTTGGCGTGGTGGGAGCTGAGCAGTGGGGACAGAACCGAGCTTCTTCGGGAACGGCACCTCCGCACTGAGAACAGGCGGCCACGGCCATGAGTCTGAACGACGAAGCCGTGGAAGTACACGCTCGGGCTTACCGCGTGCCTCAGCGCGATGCGCGAGGAATCCGGCGCACTTTGGGGCCGTTCCGGGAGTCTTGTCGGTGACAGGCTGATGAGGCTGGTAGCTTGGAAGGGACTCGAGACGCTCTCGCGACCCTCGTCCTTCTGGATGACCGCCGTCTGAGCGGAGGCGCGAGAGGCAGGATGTTCAGAGTCGTCCACGAGAATCGCTCGCCGTGTTGCCAACGGGAGTGGACATCCCGCCACTGATCACGCCAGAGAACGGAGCCTGGGATCTCCCCTTCCTTGTGCTCCGTAGCGGCGCTCTCATCCCCCGCGCCGCATGCGCAGCCCCGTCCAGGCAGGCCGCAGACTGGACGGCGCCTTTGCGCAATGAGCGGCACGAGTGTGGCCGCTCGAAGAGGAGCGAAGGGCCCCGGCGCCCCCTTTGCAACCTGGAGCCCCTCGCATTGGGGTGTTCAAACACCCCGCTCGATCCGCTCGCCGCCCAGACTTGCGGATCAAGTCATTCCAACGGCGTCCGCCTCATGGCTTAAAGGCCCGGAGAAGGTGCTCCCACGCGCTTGCCAGGCAGCAGAACTCGCTCGTGCTCGTGGCGGGACCTGCCTCATCCTGGGCCGGTCGGCCGGCTGCGATCGCCCGTGTTTGGGCCTCTCGCATGTTCTGCGGAATCACAGGCCGCTCGCGATCCGCGGCCGCTCGAGCATCGTGTACGAGCGACCCCCGAGCCAGATCTGCGCCGAGCCCCCGCCGTCCTCGCTAAGCCACGCCTCGACGGCG
>VBJI01000225.1 GCA_005880875.1 Chloroflexota bacterium | reverse complement strand
TTCAATAGAGCCTTCAGCTTGAGGTGATCCAGCGCGCGCTTCACGACCTTTGCGACGGCGATCACATCCTTGAAGGTGGCGCCCTCGGCAGGGTCGAGGTCCACCACGGACCAATCGGGGTACTCCGGCTTGTCCACCCGGGAGTACCAGGGATGCATATCGATCACCGCGTGGTTCGCGAGCCAGGCCAGTGTCGCCACCTCCTCGATCAGGATCCAGTCCTTGAGGCTCTTCTGATCCTGGTAGCGGAAGGTCGGGATCCACTCGGGGGCGTAATCCGGTTTGTCCTTGACCCAGTAACTCTTCCCGTGGATGCCGTCGGGGTGCGGATTCATCGATAACGGGCGTCGGCTGTAATAGGGGATCATCACCGGCGCCACCTGTACGTAGTAGCGGATCAGGTCACGCTTCGAGTAGTGATCCTCCGGGAAGAGCTGCTTGTCGAGGTTGGTGAGATGAACGGTGCGTCCGCCGATCTGCCAGTTGCCCTCCTTTGGGATGGCGTCGAGCGCCTCGAGTTCCGCCGCCGTGGCGCCCACGCTCTTGGTCCCCAGCTGTTTAGCGATGCGAGAAGCCGCCTGGCTGAGCGGCGTGCCTGGAACGTCCGCCGGCGGTCTGGCTGCCTTGCCATCCGGGCGGCGAACAATCGCGCTGGTGCGGCTGCTGATTCGGGACCGCTTCGCCGTGCTGGTCCGCTTCGCGACCTTCACCCTGGGTGTAGAGCTTGACCTGCCTGGGGCGGCCTTTGCCGTGGCGGCTCTGGCCGTGGGTTTCACCGCGGCCTCCGCCCGAGCGCTTTCGCGATCGGCATCGCGGGGTTGCTCACGACGGACGTCGCGCGGGTCGACGTCGTCCCGCAGGCGGAGGAAGACCGGCATTCGCATCACACCGTCTCGCGTCCATTCCGAAAACTTCACCTCGGCGACCAGCTCCGGCTTGACCCAGGTGGGCTTCTCGTTTGTCTGTGGAGGTTTGCCGCTGAACGGCGGATCCTTGACGATGAGGGGTCTCATCCGTTGGTCGAGCGAGGCCAACGTCTTTTCATCGAAGCCGCCCCCGGTGTGCCCGGCGTAGACGAGCCGGCCGTCGTCGTAAACCCCAACCAGAATGGCGCCAAAATGCTTGCGGCTGTTCCGCGGCGCCGTAAAGCCGCCAATCACCACGTCCTGCGTGAGCACGGTCTTGATCTTCAGCCAGGCGCTGCTGCGCGCCCCGGGCTGATAGGCGCTGTCGCGGAGTTTGGCGACGATCCCCTCGAGCCGTTTCTGCTGCGCCGCCTTGAAAAAGGCCTTGCCCTGGCCCAGGACGTGGTCGGAGTACCTGAGCACGGCCGCGTCGCGGACCACGTCGCGCAGCAGGCGCTTGCGGTCCTCGAGCGGCACTTTGAACAATCGCTGACCGTCGAAGTAGACGATATCGAACACCAGATACTGCATCGGCCGGGACTCCGTGCCGCGGTTCTGCAGCAGCTGGAACGAGGGGCGGCCTTCCTCGTCGAGTACCACCACCTCGCCGTCGAGCACCGCTTGGCGGGCGTTGACCAGACGGCTGATGGCCTGCAGTTGCGGATACTCCGCATCGACGGTCCGGCCGGCGCGGGTCTGCAACGAGACCTTGCCGTCATCGATGAAGCTCACCAGGCGGATCCCATCCCATTTGACCTCGAACAGCCAGCGATCATCGTCGAAGGCGTCGTCGACAAGTTGAGCCTTCATCGGGTCGAGCGTCCTCGGCATGGGGCCTTTCTCCGCATGGGCGAGGTTGATCAGCCCGCCGCCGCCTTCATCCCGACGGCTCGACCAGACCGCGTCCTTTCCCTGTTCGATCTCTTCTTTGGTACGACCGGTCTTGACGGAGGTGTCGAATTTCTCGATGTCGAAGTTCGGATCCGCCGCCTCATCCTTTTTCTTGATCAGCAACCAGTCCTTCTCGGACCGCGTGCGGACGAGGGCGTAACGACCGCTGAGCCTGACGCCGTGGAGCCGGAATTTGACTTCGCCGCGGCGAAGTGACTCCGCCGGCGTGGCCTCCTCCAAATCGAAGGTGCCCCAGTCCCAGACCATCACGGTCCCGCCGCCGTACTCACCTTTCGGGATCGTGCCCTCGAAGTCGTAGTAGCTGACCGGGTGGTCTTCGACATGCGCGGCCAGCCGTCGCTCGGCGGGAGGCTCGGGCGTCTTGCTGAAATCGCGTTTTCGCTGGTACTCGGCGAGTGAACGCGGCATTCAAACCAGTTTGCCAGACTCGATTCCACCCGGTCTGGATGTATCCCACAATATCTCTGCAATTCAGAACAGCTCTCCCGAAACCATGGGGTGACGAGAGATTGAGGTTCATGAGGCTCAAAGTCGCGCCGGATCGCGTTGCGGTCGGTGGGCAGTCCCAACTTGGTTGGTGAACGTCAAGCCCTCAACGTCAGTACGAGTCGCTGGCTTCATCGCTGAAGCCCTAGCTGTGGCGCTCCACCCTCAGCTCGCGCGGCGCCAGCAACCGCTCCCGCTCGTCCAGGTCGGCCTCCCGTTGATCGGCACGCACCTCGCGGGCGTCAGCCCGTTGCTCCCGGTCGTCGGCCCGGCGCTGACGCTCGTCCGCGCGGCGATCACGGTCATGGGCTGTGCCGAGTGCGGGCAGAGACCCGTCACCTGTGCTGCCCGACGGACTTCCAGTCTGTCGCGCAATCCAGGCCGCGAGCTCCGATCGGTGGTGGAAGTCAAGCTTCTTCCGGATCCGCTCCAGGTGGCTCTCAACGGTGCGCTCGGAGATGCAGAGGCGGGTGGCGATCGCACGGTTGGTCAGGCCGTCAGCGACCAAGCGAGCGACCTCCCCCTCTCGCGCGGACAACCGCACCGCTTGCGTTCCCATCCCTGTCGGTAATCATGCGCCCGGCTATGGTCTGCTTGCTAGGCTGCGCGCCGCCCGCTGGTAGCTCAGAGTGGCCGGAATCGGGGCCAGCCGGCGACTCGCAGAGGCGACGAGCCCCTGTTTGTTTGGCTCGCCGATTGCACCAGGAGCGAACTTTAGGTACCGAGTTGGGTACTGGCCCGCGGTTTTTCGGTACTTCCGCGGATAGCGCAATCGGTTGGAGGCGTCTAACGTCGAGGGCGGTCGTGGTCGAGGGAGTTCGCAAGAGCCTCTTACGGCCACGACTTTCGCGAATGTGAGGAGGCGGGGATGACGCATCGAGGACCTCGTTTTAGCGCAACGATCGTGACAAGCGGATCTGTTTTCCAGCGCGGCCTGTCGCGGTCGCGGGTGCTGACGCTGTCAGCCGCGAGCCTGGTCCTCGCCCTCGGCCTCTTCGCTCAACCAGTCGCAGCGGCGACCACCAGCGTCATCCGGACGCCGAGCGTGCGTCCGCTTACCAGCACGGTCACGGTGAACAGCACGTCAACGTCAGCAGCCTGGGCCTGGGGCGACAACAGCTGGGGCGAGCTCGGCAACGGCACCACGATCAACAGTCACACGCCGGTGCAGGTGAGCGGCCTGAGCGGGGTGACGGCTGTTGCCGCTAACCTCGACGGCGGTTACAGCCTGGCGATGAAGTCGGACGGCACAGCCTGGGCCTGGGGCTACAACTCCCAAGGCCAGCTCGGCAACGGCACCACGACCGACAGCCACACGCCGGGGCAGGTGAGCGGCCTCAGCGGGGTGACCGCGGTCGCCAACGGCACCTATGACGGCCTGGCGGTGAAGTCGGACGGCACGGCCTGGGCCTGGGGCTGGAACACGCGTGGCGAACTTGGCGACGGCACCACGATTGAGCGCCTCACGCCGGT
>VBJI01000141.1:7388-24796 GCA_005880875.1 Chloroflexota bacterium | reverse complement strand
TTGCCGACGCCACCTCCCTGACCGAGGCCGGTTACGTCGGCGAGGACGTCGAAAACATCCTGCTCCGCCTGATCCAGGCCGCCGACTTCGATATCGCCCGCGCCGAGCGGGGCATCATCTACATCGACGAGATCGACAAGATCGCCCGCAAGTCGGACAACCCCTCGATCACCCGCGACGTCTCGGGCGAGGGCGTACAGCAGGCGCTGCTGAAGATCCTGGAAGGCACCATCGCCAACGTTCCGCCCCAGGGCGGCCGCAAGCATCCCCACCAGGACTTTATTCAAATCAATACGACAAATATTCTCTTCATCTGTGGCGGCGCCTTCGACGGGCTGGAGCGGATCATCGAGCACCGCATCGGCCACAAGCAGATTGGTTTCGGCTCCGAGGTCCACGCCAATCGCAACAAGGAGACGACCAAGATCCTCAAGCAGCTTCAGCCGATGGACCTGCTGAAATATGGCCTGATTCCCGAGTTCGTCGGCCGGCTGCCGATCGGCGTCACCCTCGATTACCTGGACGAGTCCGACATCATCCGGATCCTCACCGAGCCGAAGAACGCGTTCGTCAAGCAGTACCAGAAGTTTTTCGCCCTGGACGATGTCCAGCTCGTATTCGAACCGGCGGCCCTGACCGCGATCGCTCGCAAGGCGCTGCAACGCGGCACCGGCGCCCGCGGGTTGAAGAGCATCATCGAAGACATTCTGCTGAACTCCATGTTCGAAGTTCCGTCACGCCCGGAGGTCAAGCGATGCGTCATCACGGAGAAGTCGGTCAACTTCAGCACGGAGCCCGAGATGTACTCGGAGGAAGAGCTCGAGGAGATCGCCCCCGAGCAGACCGCCTAGAGCGTTGCGTGTGACCGGCGGCGCGCCGGCCACCCTGCAACTTCCCCTTCTCCCCCTCAAGAACGTCGTTCTCTTTCCCCATATGATCGTCCCGCTCTACGTCGGTCGGGAGCGATCGATCGCGGCACTGGAGGCCGCCATGGCGCAGGGCAAGCAGGTGTTTCTCTGTACCCAGCGGCAGGCTGACTGCGAAGATCCGCGCGAGGCCGACCTCTACCGGGTCGGGGTGCTTGGCGATGTCGTGCAGATGCTGAAGCTGCCGGACAACACCATCAAGGTGCTGATCGAGGGTTCGGCGCGGGCGGTGATCGAGCGCTTCGTCGAGACGGAGCCGCATCTGCAGGTCAAGGTCGCGCTGCTCGACGAGGACATCCAACCCTCGTCCGAGCTGGAGGCGCTGATGCGCGGGGTGGTCGACCTCTTCGACCGCTATGTCGAGCTGGACAAGAAAGTGCCGCCCGAAGTCAACCTGACCGCCCACGGCGTCGAAGATGCGGGCCGGCTGGCCGACATCGTGGCCTCCAACCTCTCGATCGGGGTGACCGACAAGCAGGACGTGCTGGAGACCTTCCAGATGAACGAGCGACTGGAAAAGCTTTCCACCGTGCTGCAGCGCGAAATCGAGATCCTCGACATGGACCGCAGCATCAGGCAGCGGGTCCGTCAGCAGATCGACCGCCGCCAGAAGGAGTTCTACCTGAAGGAGCAGATGCGGGTCATCCAGGAAGAGCTCGGTGGGGAGGAACCGCAGCTGAGCGAGCTCGACGAGCTGCGGGAGAACCTCAGGCGGCTGGAGCTGGCCGAAGCGATCGAGGAGCGCCTGCTCAAGGATGTCGACCGCCTCGAGCGGATGCCGCCGGGCTCACCGGAAGTCTCCGTGCTGCATAACTATCTTGATCTCGTGGTCTCCCTACCCTGGCAGACGTCGAGCGACGACGTCACGGACCTGCGCGCGGCAGAAAAAGTTCTCGATGAAGATCACCATGGGCTGCGAAAGATCAAGGAACGCATCCTCGAGTTCCTCGCCGTCCGGCAGCTGACCAAATCGCCGAAAGGGCCGATCCTCTGTTTCATCGGCCCGCCCGGCGTGGGGAAGACCAGCCTCGGCCGCTCCATCGCCCGGGCGCTGGGTCGCAAGTTCGTGCGCGTCTCGCTGGGCGGAGTGTCCGATGAAGCCGAGATCCGCGGCCACCGGCGCACGTACGTCGGCTCGATGCCGGGCCGGATCATCAAGGGGCTGCGCGAAGCCGGCACCCGCAACCCGGTGTTCCTGCTGGACGAGATCGACAAGATGTCGTCAGACTTCCGCGGCGACCCGGCCTCGGCCATGCTCGAGGTGCTGGATCCGGAGCAGAACCGCCACTTTTCGGATCACTATCTGGAGATCCCGTTCGACCTCTCCGGGGTGCTCTTCATCACGACCGCGAACGTCCTCAAGGATCACGGCCTGACGGACAAGCACATCGAGTTCACCCGCCCGTCGATCGCGACGATGATCAACCGCTACACGAGTGAGGCCGGCGTTCGCAGCCTGGAGCGTTCGATCGCGGGCGTCTGCCGCAAGGTCGCCCGGGAGGTGGTCAAGGGCAAGACGCGAAAGATGACGATCGCACCGAACCGTCTCGATGACCTGCTCGGGCCGCCGCGCTACAAGCCCGACGAAGGCCACAAGGAGCCCCTCATCGGGGTGGCGAACGGGCTCGCCTGGACCGAGGTCGGCGGCGTGCTGCTCACCATCGAGGTGATCACGATGCCGGGCAAGGGCAACCTCAACCTCACCGGGCAGATGGGCGATGTGATGCAGGAGTCGGCTCGGGCCGCGCTCTCCTACGCGCGATCGAATGCGCAGGCCCTCGGCATCCCGGTTGATTTCCGGGACAAGCTCGACCTGCACATCCATATCCCGAAGGGCGCCATTCCCAAGGATGGGCCGTCGGCGGGCATCTCGATGGCGCTGGCGATCATCTCGGCGCTCTCGCAGCGGCCGATCCGCGCCGACGTGGCGCTCACCGGCGAGATCACCCTTCGCGGTCGGGTGCTGCCGATTGGCGGGCTCAAGGAGAAAGTGCTGGCCGCGCACCGGATCGGCATCGCAACCATCGTCCTCCCCGAGGACAACCAACCGGATGTCGTGGACATTCCGGCCGACATCCGCAAGCGGCTCACCTTCAGGTACGTCAAGAGCATGGATGAAGTGATCAGCGAGGCGCTGCTGCCAGGTTCCGACACGGTGCTCTTGCCTGAAGGCGCGGAGCCGGCCCTGGTCGAAGAGGCGGCTGCCGCCAATACCGACGACCCGGCCAGCCCGCCGCCGCCGCAGCCGTCGCTCTAGCTTCGATTGTCCACGATGACCTGAGGTTGGTTGTCAGAAGCTGATGGGGGCGACGTTCCAGGTCAGCCCGCCGTCCATCGTGCGCCACAAGGCGCCCGGCGGTCCATAGGCCCAGGCTTCGTCGCGGCCGGTCGCGAGCACCCAGGGGACGCCCTGGGTGAAACGGTACTTGGTCCAGCTGGCCGCCCCGTCCCTAGTCACGAGCAGCGAGTCCTGGCAATTCAGCCAGATCGTGCCTGGTGCGGCGGGGCTGATTGCAAAGCAGGGCGCAGGCAGCCGCTGCGTCGACCAGTGCTTGCCGTCGTCGTGACTGATCATCACGACCGGATGCGATTGGCCGCAGTTTGTCGAGCCGGCGACGGTCCAGAACCCAGGTGCCGCCCCGATTCCAAAGGGTTGGATGTCCAGCGAACCGCGCGCGGTCCAGGTGGTCCCACCGTCACCCGTGATGGCCACCAGCGTCGTGCCCTGCGCCACCCCAGTTGGCGGCTTCCCCGAGCCTGATCCCGTGTACCCCGGCGGCTTTGTGCAGAGCTGACCGCCGACGATCGCGACGCCGTAGGTGCCGTCAGAAAACGCCACGCTAGTCGGGGCATAGCTATTCGGATCCTGGCCCGGCAGCGTGACATCGAAGGCATGGATGCCGCCGTCATGGCTGATCCGCAGACCGGCGTCCTGTTGCAGGACCAGCAAACCGGGTGGTTGGGCGAGCAGGTTGGCGTCGCCGAGTTTGAATGCGGGTCCCAGCGACGCCTGGTCGAGCGGCGTCCAGGTGCCGCCGCTGTCGTGGCTTTGCCAGGCACCTGCGGCCGTCGTCGCCACCAGCCAGCCCCGCGTTCCAGAAAGGCTCTCGATGCTGAGCGCGCCAGCTCTGACGACGGGCCTCCATGTGGCGCCGCCGTCGATCGTGTGCCACGGAAATGCGCCCCGAAAGGAGTCGATCACCCAGGCTTCGCTGGGACTGACCGCGCTGATGTCAACGGCCTCGCGGCCCGTCGTCCGCCAGCTGCGACCGCCGTCAGCCGTCACCTGGACAGCGCCGCCACAGGGACCGTTCTGGCCTTCGCTGCAGGCGCCGATCGAGGCCCAGCCCTGGTTGGCATTGAGGAAGTGCAAGCGTGTAATGGGGTTCGTGACGTCGCTGTCTGGTGACTGATAGCGCACCAACCAGGTGCGCCCGCCGTCGCTCGTGGCCACCACCCCGCGCGATGGTCGCATCTCGTACTTGGCCAGGTTGCCACCGGCAGCGAAGCCGTGCATCGGATCCGCGAAATCGATGACGTCCAGCCCGAAGCGCAGCTGGGTGCCGGCGACCGGGCTCCAGGTCAGGCCACCGTCGCGACTGCGCCAGAGCTTGCTGCTCACAGCCGGCGGAGTGATATCTCTCAGATAACCGGTGGCGAACGCCAGCGAGGGGGTGGCAAAGGCCAGCCCGCCGGTCGGCGTCCAGCCCGACGGGCCGACTTGCGACCAGTGATTGCCGCCGTCGGCCGAACGCAGCATGGTCGACAAGTAACCGTCGTTCTCATTCGAATCCGGGGCCGCCAGGATGAGGTTCGGACTTGCCGTGACGAATCGAAGCGCTGGCCAGGCTCCGGCGCCGGCGGTTGGGAGTTGCGGCGTCTGTACCGACCAGCTCGCGCCCCCATCCGTGCTCCGAAGCCAAATCGGCTGGCCCGCGGCGCTGGTCGTACTGCTGGTCGGAAACACTTGCCCGGCCGCAAAGCCGATCGTGGGCGAAACAAACGTGACGGTGCTGATGTCGGCACCGGGCGCTGTCCAGACTGTCTGCCAGGTTTTCCCGCTGTCGATGGTGCGCTGAATCCCGCCGGAGACCTCGTTGTAGACGCCGCCCTGGTCGGTTGCACTCTCCTGGCCACCTGTCGCGAGGAATCCGATACGCGCGTCGGTGAAGACGACATCGCGCTGGTTCGCGCCAGGCAGCGCCGAGCTGGGCTTCGAGACCAGAGGCAGGGTGACGTCGACGCTACGCACGATTCGCGCGTCGGCGGGCAGCACGGGCGTATGACTGACGCCAATCTTGCTCGATGACGTCGCCGCGGGTGAGGTTGCGCAGGCGGCGAACACCAGGCCGGCCACTACCGCTGCCGGGACCACCCGCCGTCGAACACGCAACAGCGTCCGCAGCATCTACCGGGTGAACGGCCAGACGGTCAAAGAGTTTCGAGTTCGCCTTCAGCGCGAAAGCCTCGATAAACTAGGTGGCCACCGTGGAAACTCGCTACAACCCCAAGGCTGTCGAGCAGCGCTGGTATGACACCTGGGATGAGCGCGGGTACTTCAAGCCGCGCGAAAGCCTGACCGGCAAGACCTTCACCATCTCGATGCCCCCGCCGAACATCACCGGCGACCTGCACATGGGGCACGCGATGTACACCCTGCAGGACGTGCTGATCCGCTGGCACCGGATGCTGGGCGACGCGGTCCTCTGGGTGCCGGGCACCGACCACGCGGCCATCGCGACCCAGAACGTGCTGGAGAAGCAGCTGGCCAAGAAAGGCACGAGCAAGGAAAAAATCGGACGGGAGGCCTGGGACCGGCTGGTGCAGGAATGGTACGACACCACCGGCACCACCATCCTCCGGCAGATGCGCCGGCTCGGCTTTTCGGCCGACTGGTCGCGGATCCGCTTCACCATGGACCCAACCTATGTCGAGGCGATCCGCTACGTCTTCGTCCAGCTCTGGAAGGAGGGCCTCATCTATCGAGGCCCGCGCATCGTCAACTGGTGCCCGCGCGACCAGAGCGCCATCTCGGACCTCGAGGTCCAGTACGAGGAGACCGACGATCAGCTGTACTATCTCGACTACCCGGTGGAAGGCGGCGGCGTGATTTCGGTGGCGACCGCGCGGCCGGAGACCATGGTGGGGATACCGCCGTCGCGGTGCACCCGGACGACTGGCGCTACAAAGATCTGATCGGCAAGTCCGTCATGCTGCCGATCGTGCATCGCCGAGTCCCGATCGTGGCCGATGAGGCGGTGGACCAGGAGTTCGGGACCGGCGCCGTGAAAGTGACGCCCGGCCACGACGTCACCGACTACGAGATCGGCGAACGCCACCATCTCGAGGTGCGCAGCATCCTGCATCTGGACGGACGGATGAATCTCCCCGAGGTCCCCGAGCTCGATGGCCTGCCCGTGCCCAAAGCCCGGGCGCGCATCGTCGAGCTGCTGCAGGCTGAGGGCGCGCTGCAGAAGACCGAGCCCTATCACCATTCCGTGGGGCACTGCGACCGCTGCGGCGCGGTGATCGAGCCGCTGGTCTCGGCCCAGTGGTGGGTCCGGATGAAGCCGCTGGCGGGGCCGGCGATCGCGGTGGCGGAAACCAACGAGCTTCGCTTCCATCCGGACCGGTGGCGCGAGCAGTACCTGCGCTGGATGCGCAACATCCGCGACTGGAACATCTCCCGGCAGCTTTGGCTGGGTCACCGGATCCCGGTCTGGACCTGCGCCAATGGGCACGCGATCGCCTATCTCAAAGATCCGCCGGCATGCGAACAGTGCGGCGACCGGCAGCTGACCCAGGACCCAGACGTGCTCGACACCTGGTTCTCCTCGTCGCTGTGGCCGTTCGTCACGCTCGGCTGGCCGAACGACACCAAGGACCTGCGCCGCTTCTATCCCACCCAGGTGCTGGATACGGCCCGTGACATTCTCTATCTCTGGGTCGCCCGCATGGTCTTTATGAGCCTGCACTTCCTGAACGCCGTGCCGTTCTCGGATGTTCTGATCCATGGCACCGTGCTCGCCCCCGATGGACGGCGGATGAGCAAGTCGCTGGGCACCGGCGTCGACCCGCTGGAGGTGATCGAGCGCTACGGCGCGGATGCGACCCGCGCCTGGTGCGCCTACTTCGGGACCAGCGGACAGGACATTCGCTACTCGGAAGAGAAGATCAAGTCCTACCAGTTGTTTGCCAACAAGCTCTGGAACGCGACCCGGCTGCTCGTCTCGAAGTTGCCCGAGGGTGCCGGCCCAATGCCGATCGACGAGGCCCAGATGGAGCCGGCCGACGCCTGGATTTTGGGACGCATGAGCGCCGTGACCCGCCTGGTGACCGAGGCCTTTACGCGATTCGAGTTCGGCCCGGCGATCGACGCGCTCTACGAATTCGCCTGGCACGAGTTCGCGGACGACTACCTGGAGCTGATCAAGCCGCGCCTGCTGGCGGGCGATGCCTCGACCCGGACGGCGCAGGCGGTCGCCATCGACGTGCTGGACACGACGCTGAGGTTGCTCCATCCGATCATGCCGTTCGTCACCGAGGAGCTCTGGCAACGCCTGCCGCACGAGGGCGAGACCATCATGTACGCGCCCTGGCCGCTCCCGGATGAGACGGTGGAGGACCGGCGGCTGATGGAAGAGATGGGACACCTGCTCGAGGTGGTGCGAGCGGTGCGCAACCTGCGCCATACGTCCGATCCCAGGACGCGCCGCCAGCCGGCCCAGGTCATTTCGCCTCGACGGCTCCTCACCGAGCCGGCGGGCCGGCGCTACCTGGCCACCCTGGCCCAGCTCGAGCTCGACGGCGAACTTCCGGAGGGGATGCCACAGGCGGTCGTGGTGGTCGGGCCGACCACGGTGCGGCTCGGCCTCCCCCAGGGGGATGGGGCTGAACGACAGCGACTGCAGGCCGAGCTGCAAAACAAAGTCGCCGAGATCGAGGGCATCGTAAAGAAACTCGGCAATCCCGACTTCACCGGGAAGGCGCCGCCGGCGGTCGTCGAGCGCGAACGCGCGCGGCTGCAGCAGGCGCAACAGGCGGTCGAACGGCTTCGGGGACTGTTGGGCCTCGACCCGGAATTACGGTAAGGTAGCGGAGACAAACTTGGATACGAGGAGACCCCTTGCCTGATCTCAAGCCGCTCCGGCCGTTGCTGTTCATCGTCGTCTTCTATCTGCTGGCCTTCTGGCTGAGTCTCTCGTACTGGGCGTTCCGAGATGCCCGAGAGCGCTCGAACAGCGTGCTGTTCCATGTTTTTGCGACCGGACTCTCCCTCGTGCTTCCGATCTTCGGCCTGTTTATCTACATGATCATCCGGCCGCCGCTGACGATGGCGGAGCGCCGCGCGCTGGAACTCGAGACCGCCGCGCTCGCCGAACCGGGTGGGCCGGCGCGCGAGCTGCGGCCCTGCCCCAGCTGCGGCGAGCCGATCGACTCGCAGTACGTGCTCTGTCCGCACTGCAAGACCCAGTTCAGTAAACTCTGCCCACGGTGCAACAAGCAGCTGAAGCTGGGATGGAGCGTGTGCCCGTACTGCGCCGAGGAAGTCCCTCTGCAGGGCAGCGTGCCCACGCCCCGAATCGCGCGATAGCGCCGCGTTTTCCTAACCGCCTGCGCAGCGACTAATGCCGCTCGCGCTGCAGGCGCTCCTTCCTCCCATCATCCTGCTCTTCGCGTCGGCCCTCGTACGGCTTCGACCCCGACATCCGGCCAACGGCTGGATCGCATTCGGCGCGACTGCCGGCGCCGCCGGCGTCGCCATGATCGAGCTGCTTTACCTCTCGCCCGGCGAGCATGCCGATGTTCCCTATCTGACGACCTTCCCCTATGCCGACGTGGCCATCCGTCTCGATGGACTCTCGCTGGCCTTTGTCACCGTCACGCTGGCGGTCGCCGCGCTCTTGATGCTGGCCCGCCTGCAGATGCGCGGTGACCGGCGCGAGCCGTGGCTCGGCTGGCTGCTGACCAGTGCGGCCGCCGGCGGCGTGATCATGGCGGACAACCTGCTGCTGGTTTACGTGGTGCTCCAGCTCTTGACCCTGGCGTGGAGCGGCGCCCTGGACGAGACGGCGCGCCGGCGGCGCGGGCTACGGCTGAGTCTGCAGATCGCCGACATCGGCTTGTTGCTGGCCGCCGCCAGCGCCATCCAATCCGTGGGCACCAGCGCCTTTAGCGGCGTGCCCTCGGATACGTTTGGGACAGCCACCTTTTTGCTTGTTCTGGCGCCCGTGGTCATCCGGGTCGGGGCGTTGGTCTGGGGCTTGAGTGGACCGGCCGCCTCGGTTGTCTTCGAGCCAGCCATCGCCTGGGTCGCGCCGGCCGGCTACCTGCTGTTGCGATTGCTCGCCTTGATGGGCGGCCAGCTCCCGGACCAACGGATCGCCGTGGCGCTATTCGCCGGGGGCGCGCTGATGGCCGTCGGACTGGCGGCGCTCGCGCCCTGGTGGCGGGCCGGGTCGCGGCTGCCCGCGCTGCTCCTGTCGACGCAGGCGGCGATCGCGCTCGCGCTCTCCGGCGGCGGCGACCCGCTCATGACGGTCGCCAGCACTTGGCTCTTCCTGATGCTCATCCCGCTGGCGGGACTCTTGAGCATCAGCTTGCCGCGCGAGTCCGCCGCCCACCCGCTATCCCGGGTTCAGCTGGCCATCATCCCGAGCAGTGTCGCCTTTGTCGGCGTGTGGCTCGGGGGACTCGCCCTCGGGGACCGCGGGCTGCTCCTGGCAACGGTTCCGTTCGGCGCGGCCGCCGTGCTCGGGCTGATCGCCGTCTCGTCCGACCTGCGCGTCGCTCGCTCGATCCGGCTTGATGTCGCCACCGTCTGGGCGGGCGCCTTGCTGCTGCTCGCCGCCCTGCCGATCGTCGCCATCAACCCGCTCGTGCTGCCGGCGGCGGCGACGGTACGCCCGGTGCCGGGCGGGACGATGGTGGCCAGTCTGCTCGGAATCCGGACCGCCGCCGGCTCGTGGCCGGCGCTGCTGGTGTCGCTCGCCACGGCGGCGGTGCTGGGCCTGGCCTTCTGGCGGCTCGGTGGAGTGCTGCCCTTGCGGCTCCGCCGCCGCGCGCCGCGTCGGCCTGGCCTTTCGTGGAGAATTCCGTCGCGTCTGCCCGCCGTTCCGGAGTGGAGCCGGCTGGCGCTCTGGGGCGCGTTTTTCGCGGTGGTCGGGCTGGTCGCGCTGCGGCCGTGATCGTTTACCTGCCCGCGGTGCTGTTCGGTGTCGGATTGCTGGTCGCCTACGGCAGTGCCGGCCGGCGCCGGCAAACCGCGACGCTGGCGATGGCGGCGGCGGTGGCCTGGTCACTCGCCCTGCTGGTCGACCCCGGCGCGACGGTGTGGGCCGTCGGCCCCCTGGCCGCCATCCTCCTGTTGGCCCGCCCGGCCGAGCGAGCCCGCTCCAACTTCGAAGGCCTCACCCGACGGGGCCTCACCATCGCGGCGAGCATGCTGGCCGCGCTCTTTTTGGCATCGCGTTTGCCCATCGGCGAAAACCCGGTCCTGCTCTCGGCCGTCCCCTGGTTTCTCGGCGCGGTCGGGGTCGCCTGGTTTGTCAGCCCCGCGGATCAGCTGGAGCGACTGCAGGGCCAGGTGCTGATGGTCGCCGCCGTGGCCGGTGTGATCCTCGCCGCGGTCCCCGCCGGTGCGCTCACGGCCGCCGCCGCCGGCGCGATGGCCCTGATGCCGATCGCCGGCGAGCGCGCCCGGGTGCCCGGGCAGCTGCGGCCCGCCGTTAGCAGCCTTCTCCTCCTGCTCGCCGGGGTCGCCGTCATCCTGGCCGCCGGCGCGCCCTCCGTCGGCCGCCTCAGTCTGCTCGATCTTTCCCTGAGCCTCACCGGACCGGTCCTGCTCGCCGTCGCCATCCTGCTGGTGATCGGCGTGCTGGCGAGCCCGCTGGGCAGCGAGTGGGTGGCGCTGCTGGGCGTGCTGGCGCTGGCCGCAGCGGCCCCCAGCGTTCGATGGCCGGCGCTGGCGGCGCTGGTCGCAACCGCCACCGTGCTCGAGCGCCGCGGGGAGCGGCCGGCCTGGATGGCCGTCGGCGTGCTCGGTCTCATCCCGGTGCTCGCGGCGCTGGCGGCCTCGTCATGGAGCCCGCGAGTCCAGGCTGTCGCCCTGGCATTCAGCCTGGTGCTCATCCTGTTCGCGGCCGGCACGGGGTTGCTTCGAGTTCTGGCCCTCCCCACCACCACCTTTCTCGTGATGCTCGCGGTCGGATCGCTCAGCGTGAGCCAGATCGTTCGTTTCCAGTGGATCGCGGCCATCGGCGCTCTGCTCCTCGGCCTGCGGGTCGTGCTGGGCAGGCTGATGCGGAGGACAGAAGGCGCCGGCGTCCTGCGCGACGCATTGGTCATGGGCCTCGTGCTGCTTGCGATCGGCGCCCGCGATTCGCTCGGGCTTGGCCAGCTGGCGGTGGTGTTGTTGGTGATCGATCTAACGCTGGCCCGCGTCGGTGACATCGGGGACGCCGCGGGGGGATTGGTGGCACGCGTGCTGGACCTGGCGCGCTCCAGCTGGCCCCCCGCCGTCACCTTCGCCGGGGCGACCCTGGCCGTCGTCGCGGACCTCGAGGCCTCGCTGGCCCTCGGGTTGCTGGCGGCGCTTACCTGGGCGGTGCTGCAGCTCGCCCCGCTCTTCGACGGGCACGCGCCCGTCACCGCGGCCGAGCGGCCACGCTCCGCGATGCGCCTGGTCGGCCCTGCCCTGTCGATCGCCTGCGGCGTTGCCCCGGCGCTCATCCTGCGGATGTTGCGACTCAGCGGGTGATCGCCGGCGATTCGCCGCCCCTGGTCCTCGCCTCCTCGTCGCCTCGACGCATCGAGACCCTGACCCTCTGGAAGATTGCGTTTTTAGCCGTGAGTCCGGGCATCGACGAGCGCCCGCCGATGCCGTTGGGCCCCCTGCGGTACGTGGCCTGGGCGGCTGCCGCCAAGGCCGAGGCGGTGGCCGCTCGCATGCCGGACGCGGTCGTCGTCGGGGCGGACACCGAGGTCGTGCTGCAGGCGCGCATTTTCGGCAAGCCCCGCGACGGGGCGCAGGCCGGCGAGTTCCTGCGAGCGCTCAGCGGTCGGACGCACCAGGTCTACACCGCGCTGCACGTGATCGATGGCCGGTCCGGCCGCCGAGCCGAGGGCTTCTCGAAGACGCACGTCACTATGCGTGACCTCGACCCGGAGACCATTTCCGCCTATGTTCGGACCGGTGAGGCGCAGGATAAGGCCGGTGCCTACGCTATACAGGGCGAGGGCCGCCGCCTGATCGCGTCGATCCGCGGGCCCTACGACAACGTTGTTGGGATGCCGATGCGCCTGCTCCGGCGATTGCTGGCCGAATGCGGGATCCCGGTTCCGGCAAAGAATCCGGATGAGTTGCAGAAATCGTTTTCGAACCCTGTCTCGCCGAGCACTGGCCGCCGGTCTGCTGCTGCTCGGTCCGCTCGCCCTTAGCGCCTGTGGCCCCGCCGCCGGTTCGCGGTTGGTGATCACGCAGAGCACCGATGCGACCAGCGGCGTCGACCACAAAGGCCACCTCTCGCCCGGCGCTCTCACCGGGCTGACCCTATCGATCCGCAACACGGGGGCCGGCCCCGCCCGCGGGCTCACCATCGAGGACGTGCTGCCGGCCGGGTTTCGTTACTACGAGTTCACCACCCTCGGCGGCAACGCGATCCGGACCTCCACCAGCGAGCCGGCGGCACAGGGCAATCCTCGCTGGGGCACCTTCACGATTCCTGCCGGCAATGGCAACACGGTGAGCGAGCTGATCATGAGCTTCAAAGTGCAGGCTGCCACCAAACCGGGGGACTACGTCAACCAGGTGAAGATCTCCAGTTCGTCATCCGTCGAGATCGACCAGGGCAACCCGGTCGGCCTGGTGGTCGAACCGCGACCCTCCCTTACCCTGGCGGCGGCGGCGGCGACGGCGCAGGTGACGACCGGGAGCCTGGCAACGTACGTCATCTCGGTGAGCAACGTGGGGTCGGCGGTCGCCAAAGGGGTGGCGGTCTCCGTCAGCCTGGCACCGGGTTTTCTCTACAACACCACCACCGGCTACGAAGGCAACAGTGTGCGGGTCAGCGCCGTCGATCCGCCGGGGAACAGCTTGCTGCCGCTGTGGTCGTCGTGGGATATCCCGGGGGCGAGCAACGGGGTGGCCGGACTCCTGCGGCTCACCTTTCAGGCGAGAGTGCTGCCGGGTGTCGTCCCCGGGCTCTACAACCTCACGGCCGCCGTGACTGGGGTCAAGGACATTCCGGCGCAGACCCTCGGCAACACGGCGCCGGTCGCGGTAGGCAAGGGCACCAAGGTGCCGATCGCCATGACCGTCGCCCCGACCGCGCCGTTCGCGGCGCAAAACGGGACGGTCACCTACGTGATCACGGTCGAGAACGACAGCACCGACGCGGCCCAATCGGTGACCGTGACCGATACCCTGCCGCAGGGCTTTGCCTACCAGGGGACGAATGGCATCGTGATCAACGGCAAGGCGGTCGGGTCACGACTGCAGCCGGCGGCCGGATCGGCGACGCCTCAGTGGGGCCCGTTCGTCGTGCCGGCCGGCGGATTCAATGGCGCCACCCTTACGATCACGTTCACGGCGAAGGTCAACGGCGCCTCGCTGGGGCCGCATCCGAACGTCGTCTCGGGAAATAGCAGCAACGCCCAGATCACCGGCGGCTCCGACCAGTCCCCCGTGATCGTGACCGCGGGCTAATCGAATTCTTGATCGCTCCTGAGAGAATGTAGGGCCGGATGTCTCGAACCCAGCGCGAGTTGAAGGCGCTTCGGCAGCAGCAACGCGAGGAGGCCGCGGCGCGGCAGCGCGCCCGCGATCGTCGCAACCTGTACATCATCGGCGGCGTGCTGGGTGCGGCGGCGCTCGCCATCCTGCTGGTGGCGCTCTACCTCAATAACCAGGCGAATCTGGCGAACAAGAACCGGCTCACTTTCCAGACGGTCAGCGGCACCGTCGGGACCCAGGTCCCGGACGAGGGGACGGCCAGCCACATCGACCCCTCCACCACCTGGACCTACAAGTTCTATCCGCCGACCTCCGGCCCCCACTACTCCGTCCAGGGGAGTGCGCCGGTGCCCTGGAAGACGGTCGACACCCTGGTCGAAGGGCAATTCGTTCACAACCTGGAGCATGGCGGGATCGCGATCCTCTATAACTGCCCGAGCGGCAACGACTGCACCACGCTGAAAAACCAGCTGCAGAACTACGTGCAGAACCTGGCGCCCGCCGAGCCGCAGTTCGCGGAAGTCAAGCTGGTGATGACGCCGTACACCCGCGGGATGCAAAAGAAGATCGCGCTGGTGGCCTGGCACTACGTCGAGTTTCTCGACTCGTACGACCAGGCCGAGATCACCCGCTTCTACGAGAACCACGTCGACCAGGGACCCGAGCAGATCGCGTGATAAACTACGAAACCGCGCCCGCGGGCGCTATTGCCATGTTTGCCATTGTTGCCACCAGCGGAAAGCAGTTCAAGGTGACCGAGTCGACGGCGCGGCGGTCGAGGCGACCGTCGTCGCCCACCGGTCCGGCGACAAGATCATTGTGTTCAAGTTCGAGGCGCGCAAGCGGCACCGGCGAAAGACCGGGCATCGCCAGCAACTTTCGGAGCTCCGGATTGGCGCCATCCGGGCCCCCGGCGACCGCGCGGCCGAGCAGCCGGCGGCGGAGCGGCCCGCGAGTGGTGAGCGATCGACCGGCGGCCGGCCCGCCGCGAGATCGCGCAAACCGGCGACGGCCAGCGCGAAAAAGACGACACCCGCGGGAACCCCCCCGACCCCGACTGAGGAGTAGCCAATGGCACACAAGAAAGGCGCAGGCAGTTCACGCAACGGACGCGACAGTGTCGGGCAGCGGCTCGGGATGAAGACGGGGGCCGGCCAGGCGGTCAACGCCGGCACGATCCTGCTCCGCCAGCGCGGCACCGCGATCTTTCCGGGGACCAACGTTGGCATGGGGCGCGACCATACCCTGTTCGCGCTGGTCGACGGCGTCGTCCGTTTCGAGCGGACCGGCCATAAGCGCAAGAAAGTTTCGGTGCTCGCCGAAGCGGTCTAGGCCATTCCGACCCGGTGATTGAACCGGGGAACCTGGGCTGATGTTCACCGACCGCGTCAAGATTTTCGTCAAGGCCGGAGACGGCGGAGCCGGCGCCCTGAGCTTCCGGCGTGAGAAATATGTCCCGCGCGGCGGACCGCGCGGTGGTCGGGGTGGCGGCAGCCGGCGTCACGGGAAGGACGGCGAGGACCTGGTCCTGCAGGTGCCGCCGGGCACCCTGGTCAAAGACGAGGATGGCAAGACGCTCGCCGACTTGATCGACGGCCAGCAGCGGCTGGTCGTTGCCCGGGCGGGTCGGGGAGGCCGGGGCAATGCCAGCTTCAAGACGTCGACCCGCCAGACCCCGCGGTTCGCGGAGCTGGGCGAGCCCGGTGAGTCGCGCTGGTTGTGGCTGGAGCTGAAGCTGATCGCCGATGTCGGCCTGGTCGGCCTACCGAATGCCGGCAAGTCGACCCTGCTCGCGGCGGCCAGCGCGGCGCGGCCCAAGATCGCCGACTACCCGTTCACGACACTGGAGCCGGTGCTCGGCGTGGTCGAGCTGGCCGACGATGCGACGTTTACGATGGCGGACCTCCCGGGGCTGATCGAGGGCGCGCACGCGGGGGCCGGGCTGGGCCTGCAATTTCTCCGGCACGTGGAGCGGACCCGGGTATTGATCCACGTGATCGACGCGGCGGCGGGTGGCCCGGAGAAACTCTGGAGCGACTACCAGCAGGTGCGGACCGAGCTGAAGAAGTACAGCGCCGCGCTAGCGCGCCGGCCGCACCTGGTGGCGCTGAACAAGATGGATGCCGTGCCCGATCCGTCGGAGGTGCTCGCATTTCGGCAGCGGCTGGTGAAGCTTCGGCGCCAGACCTTTCCGATCTCGGCGGTGACGCGCGAGGGCGTCGACGACCTGCTCTGGGCCGCCTGGCGAATGATCGAGCGGCGGAAAACCGCGGCTCCTGAGCCACTCCCGGCGTTGAAGGTCTACCGCGGCCCGACCTCGGCTGACCCGTTCACCATCGAGGTCATGGACGGTGGCTTTCGCGTCTCGGGTCAGCAGCTCGAGCGGTTGCTGGCGATGACCGACATCACCAATCCGGAAGGTCTCGCGCACTTTCAACGGATGCTCGACCGCTGGGGGCTCAACGACGCGCTCGCTCGGCATGGCGCGCGCGGTGGCGAGACCGTAAAGATTTCCGACGTGGAGTTTCTGTACGATCCCGAGCGCTGACGCGGTCCGCGAGTCGGGTGCCGCGCGCCGGGCCGGGGGAACCATCGGCATCATGGGCGGAACCTTCGACCCGGTGCACAATGGTCACCTGGCCGCGGCCCGGCAATTGCGCGACGTCGCTGACCTCGACCAGGTGTGGTTGATGCCGAACGCCCAACCACCCCATCGCAGCGAGCCGCCCCTGGCGGCGGCGGAGGATCGGATGCGGATGGTCGAGCAGGCAGTTTTAGACCAGCCGGGGCTGCTGGCATCGCGGCTCGAGGTCGACCGTGGGAACGTCTCGTACACGATCGACACGGTTCGCGAACTGACCCGCCGATTTCCGGGCCAGCGTTTCGAGCTGCTGCTCGGGTCCGACGCGGCCCAGCAGATCCGTAGCTGGCACGAGGCGGCGGCGCTCCTGGCGGACGCCAACTTTGTGATCTTCAACCGCCCCGAGACCAGCCTGGCGCCCCAAACGATGCACGAGCTCGGGTTCGCTCCGGCGCGCACCCGGGTGGTGCATCTCGAGACCCCGGCGATCGCCGCCCACCAGATCCGCGATCGCCTGGCGCGAGGCTCGCCCATCGACGACCTGGTGCCGGCCAGCGTGGTGGACTACATCCGGGCCCATGGGCTGTATCGCCCTTGACGGCGGTTGGCGTCCACTTGGGATAATCGTCTCGGTGACCCCCCTTCAGCTGAGCCGGCTCATCGCCGATGCGGCGGCGGATAAGAAGGCGCGGGGAATCGTGCGGCTGGACATTCGGCAGAAATCCTCCATCGCGGATTATTTCGTGATCTGCGAAGGCGACACCGACCGCCAGGTGCGCGCCATCACCGACGCCATCATCGAAGCCGGCAAAGCCAAGGGGATCCGCCCGCTGCGAACCGCCGGTTACGAGGAGGGCTCCTGGGTGGTGCTCGACTACGCGAGCGTCATCGTGCACGTCTTCCTTCCCGGCGAGCGGTCCTACTACGACCTGGAGTCGCTTTGGAAAGCGCCGGCAAAAGCTCGAGTGGCGGCCAGCGGGAACGGCGCGAAGAAGACGCCCGCGAAAGAACGTACCGTACCGCCCAAGCCGGCGCGGCCCCCCAAGCGACGGGTCCGAACCGCTTAGTCAGCCCCTCCGGCCGCCCTTGTGCGGGGCGTCTGAAGGTTCGCGGCAGAGCTGTGGGATAATACCGATCGGTCCGTAGCCTTAGGGCGCGGCGCACGAAC
>VBJI01000141.1:4010-7352 GCA_005880875.1 Chloroflexota bacterium | reverse complement strand
GAACTGCTGCTCATCAATCCGCAGGTGCTGAACGCGGTCGACCCCCGGCTGACCCTCGCCCGCCTGCTCGAGTCGCTGGCAGGCCAGGGGGTGGCGGGGGCCGCCGTGGTCGGACGCGTCTCACCCGAAGCGCGACGGGTCGCCGATGCCCACGGCCTACCACTGTTCACGTTGCCCGCCACCGTGCCGCTCGACCAGGTCGAGCCGCAGGTCCTGCGCTATATCGTCGATCGCCGAGCCGAGCTGCACGAGCGGGCGCAAGACCTTCACCGGCAGCTGAGTGAACTGGCGCTGGCGGGGCGCGGCCTGCCGGCGCTGCTGGCACGGCTGTCCGAGCTGACCGGGGTCCCGGTGGTGCTCGAACGCGACTCGGGCGTGGATTACGTGGGCGGCGGCCGCCTCGCTGAGTCGACGGCGGCGGCCATCGCCGCGGAGCGCCCGGCGCTGGACGATTGGCTACGCGAGGTTCCGTTGAGCGCCTTCGATCCGCCGGTGTCGCTGCGTTCGCTCGGAAACGGCCAGGCCCGCTTGATCGCCCCCATCCTGGTGCAGGGCAGCATCGCAGGATTCCTCTCGCTGCTCGGCTCGGACGGCGAGCTGGGCGAGCTGCACCGGCTGGCCGTCGGGCGCGCCGCCCATGCCTGCGCCATCGAGCTGGTTCGCGCCCGTGCCGCCCGCGACGCGCGGGATGAAGTCGAGGAAGAGCTCCTGGACGTGCTGACCGCCGGCCGCCCTGGTTCCCACCAGGCAGCGCGTGAGCGGGCCAAGCGCAAGGGCTTCGACGTCGATGCGCCTTACCTGGTCTGCGCCGCCGACGCGGACGATCCGGCAAAAGCGGTAAAGATCCGCGCCGCATGGGAGCGGCTGCTCGCCACCATGCGACTCAGTGCGCTGGTGCGGGAACGCGGCGCGGCGGCGGTGGCGCTGATCAGCCTCGCGGCGAAGCGCGCGCCGGAGGCCAGGTCGCTGGTGGAACAGCTCCATCGGGCCGCTGGAACCGCCGTCGCGGCACCAGTGGCGCTGGGCTACAGCGCTGTCCGGTCGGGAGCCACCGATGTCGCCGCCGCCGCCCGGGAGGCGGAGCAAGCGATGACGATGGGCCGCCGTCTCTTTGGCGCCAACACCGTCACCGCGTTCGCCGATCTGGGGCTCTACCGGTTGCTCTACGCGCTGCAACCGCTGCCCGAGCTGCGCGCGTTTCGGGATGTTGCCCTTGACCGGTTGCGCAGTAAGGACCGCGGCGGCGTGTTGTTGCAGACGCTGGGCGCCTACCTCGCCACCAACGGCAGTCCCACCGAGGCGGCGGATCGGCTGCATCTCCATCGAAATACCGTGCTCTATCGGCTGGGGCGGATCGAAGATCTCCTGGGCGCCGACCTGCGCGACGCCGAAGTCCGCCTGGGGCTGCACCTGGCGTTGAAGATTGGCGAGGTGCTCGACGGTTGATGAGCTCGCTGTGAGCTACTTTGGATACGTCCGGATCACGTCGGCGACGCGCGGGACCGTGGGAAGGGGTCCGACCACCGGCGGAGCGCCCGCGCCCAACGCGGCCAGCACCGCCGCCGCGATCGCGGCATGACCCTGGTCGCCGGGGTGGAACCAATCGGTCCGGCCCAGGAAGCTCGATGAGCCGTCCGAGGCATGGAAATCATTGACGCCATAGAAGCCATTGAGGCTGACGTAGATGCCACCGTGCCGCTGACAGGTGTCGGCGATGATCTGGTCGAAGCCGGTCGAGGGGAGCCAGCTACCGATGCACAGCACCCGGGTACGCGGCCCGGCGACGGCATTGACCATGGTCTCGTACTGGGAGGCGAAAACGTTCGCCGGGGTGTAGAAGCCGACGTCGTTGGTGCCCAGCTCGATCGTCACCAGCGCCGGGTGCGCCGCCGTCACCGCCCCGGTTTCGGTGACCCCCCAGGCGGCCTTGGTGCCGCTGCGGGCGACCAGGTCGAGGCTCATGCCGAGCTTGTCGGCCACGATGGCCGGAAAGATGTCGTCCGGGGCGGTGGCGTACCGGCCGGCGCTGATGGAGTCGCCCAGGGCGACATAGACCTTCCCCTGTAATCCCTGGTCGTCGGCGTTGGCGTGCACGCCGAGCACCTCGCTGGGGGCCATCGCCGGGCCCCTGGCGGCCGGCTGGCCCAGCGCGAGTAGCGCGAGCAACGCCCACATTACATAGGTCACGACCCTCGGGGTACGTGCCGGCATCGGCGTAGACCCCTACCTCCTCCGACTATTGTGCCAGTCACGCCAAAACGGCGCCCCCCGCGTTCGTCGAGCACGCCCTAGACCAGTCCCGACTCCAGGGTGGTGACCATCTCGGCCAGGGCCCGGACGGCCCAGTTCGGACGGTCGGTCATGCCAAACAGCTGCAGGCGGGCTTCGGCGAGATGCTCGGCGGCCTGCCGGCGGCAGATCGCCTGCGCGTTCGACTGGCTGATGATGGCCCGTGCCGTCTCCATCTCGGCGCTGGTGAAGCGGGCCCGGGTCAGCAGCGAGCGGAGTACGCGCCGGTTGCCGGCCGGACCGGACTTCAGCGCCACCAGGGTCGGCAACGTCTTCTTGCCGTTCTTCAGGTCGCTACCGACCGGCTTGCCGGTCTGCGCGGCCGACCCCCAGACCCCGACGATGTCATCGATCACTTGAAACGCGACGCCAAGGTGGTACCCAAACTTGCCCACCTTGTCGAGGGCGGCGTCGCCAACGCCGGCGGCGATCCCGCCCAGGCGAGCGGCGGCCTCGAAGAGGGCGGCCGTCTTCAGCCCGACCATCTCCAGGTACTCGTCGACGCTGACGTCCACCCGCTGCTCGAATTCCAGGTCCAGCACCTGGCCCCGGCAGAGGGCGAGCATGGCCTCGGACAGCAGCGCGAGCGCGGGCCGGGTCCGGTCGGCGTAGCGGGGCGGCAGCAGGTCGACGACGGCGCGGGTCACCAGCGCCTCCAGCGCCGCGCCGGCGTTGATTGCCTGGCCTAAGCCCCACATCTTCCAGACCGAGGGGCGCCCGCGGCGCAGCTCATCGCGGTCCTGGACGTCGTCGAAGACAAGGGAGAAGTTGTGGACCAGCTCGACCGCCACCGCCGCCCACAGCGCGTCCGCATAGCGGTGGCCGAACGCCTCGCAGCTGAGCAGCGCGATGTTGGCCCGCAGCCGCTTGCCCGGCCGGTCACCGGATTTGCGCAGCCCGAGGTGGTACTGGACCATCTCGGTCAGCAGCGAGCTCTGGCTCGAGCCGGCCCGCTGCGAGAGGCGGCCGAGCTCGCGGTCGAGGGCCGCGTTCATCGCCTGCAGGCGGTTGGTACGGCTGGCGAAGGTCTTGCTTTTCAACAGCGAGCCCCGG
>VBJI01000141.1:0-3849 GCA_005880875.1 Chloroflexota bacterium | reverse complement strand
CGCACCGGCTCCTCGCCTTCGGATGCGGCGGCCAGGACGGCGTGCGCGAATCCCGTTAGATCCGCGCCGAGGGCCATTGCCTTGGCGGCGTCCAGGCCGTGCCGCAACCCCCCGCTCGCGATCAGTGGCAGCTGTGGCGCCGCCTGGTGTGTGGCCCTGAGCGCGTCGGCGGTGGGGATCCCCCATTCGGAAAAGGCGAGCGCCAGCTCGACCTCCTCAGGGCGCTCCCGGCGAAAGGCCTCCACCCGGGCGAAACTGGTGCCGCCCAATCCGGCGACGTCGATCGCCGCCACCCCGGCCGCCGCCAGCTGCGCCGCGACCGCGCCCGAGATGCCGCACCCGACCTCCTTCACGATCACCGGGACGGGCAGCTCCGCGCAGAGCACGCCAATCTTCTCGGCCAAACCCTTGAAGTTATGGTCGCCCTCCGGCTGGAGGGCCTCCTGCAGGGGGTTGAGATGGAGCACCAGCGCATCGGCTTCGATCATCTCGATGGCTTCCAGACACTGTTCGGTGCGCAGGCCGTAGTTGAGTTGGACCGCCCCCAGGTTGGCGAACAGGAGCACATCCGGGGCGACGCCGCGCACCTGGTAGGTGGCACGCAGATCTTTGTGGGTGAGGCCGGCCCGCTGGGAGCCGACGCCGAACGCCACCCCAACGGTCTGGGCGACCAGCGCCAGACGGCGGTTGATGTCGCCGGCGGCGTGGGCGCCGCCCGTCATGCTCGAGATCAGAAACGGCAGCTTCAAGGGCTTGCCGAGAAATGTGGTCGAGGGGTCCACCGCGTCGAGGTCCAGCTCCGGGAGCGCCCGGTGGCTGAAGGCAAAACGCTCGAAGCCGGCGCTCCGGGTCGACT
This sequence comes from Chloroflexota bacterium, assembly GCA_005880875.1. GTDB lineage: Bacteria > Chloroflexota > Dormibacteria > CF-121 > CF-121 > CF-13. The sequence continues at coordinate 2,993 of VBJI01000141.1, read as the reverse complement.
GGACCGATGCCTCGAGGGACAACCGGAGGTGTTCGAGCTTGCGCTGGGAAATCCGCGACAGCGGGTGGCCGTTCGCGTCCAGCGCCATTAGAGCCGCACCTAGCTCGCCGCCTCAACCGGGGGGGCCGCCGGGTGATCGTCGTGCATGTCGGCCTCCAGCGCGTCCGGGTTTTCGGCCTGGCGCTTGCGCATCATCTGGATGAAGTAGTCGACGATGATCGGGTCGAACTGGGTACCCTTGCCCGCTTCCAGCTGGGCGAGGGCGAAGTCAGGAGTGCGCCGCTGCCGGTAGGGACGCGTCGATGTCATGGCGTGATAGGCGTCGCAGACCGAGACGATCCGGGCGTGCAATGGGATGTTCTGACCGGCCAGGCCATCCGGGTAGCCGCTGCCGTCGTACCACTCGTGATGGTGCAGCACCACGTTGAGGATCTGGCGGAAGGCCTTGATCGGCTGCAGGATGCGCGCGCCGAGGATCGGGTGCATGCGCATGATGAGCTTCTCGTCTTCGTCGAGCTTGCCCTCTTTGAGCAAGACCTTGTCGACCACGCCGATCTTGCCCACGTCGTGCAGGATGGCGGCCAGGCGCAGCTGGTTCTTGTGCGCCGGCGAGAGCTGCAGCATGTCGCCCAGGTCCTCGGCCAGCTTGGCCACCGACTGCGAGTGCCCGCTGGTGTAGGGGTCCTTGGCGTCGATCGATGCGGCCAGCGCGTTGAGCGCCTCGAGCGTGGCTTCGCTGTTCGGTGACAGCATGCCCTCAGCGAGCTCTTCCAGGTGGCTCGAGTTGGCGATCTGGCCGAGCCGCTTTTCCAGGGTCGCCACCATCCCGGGACCGACCGTATCGGCGCTGGCCAGCTGGGCGACGACCTCGCTCAAGACCGAGTCGAGGGCGGCGACCGACTCCAGCTCGCAGGCGCCGCAAATGCAGTTGCGGCCGCGCTTCTTCGCCATGTACATGGCGAGGTCGGCGCGGTTGAGGATGGGGGCCGTCTGGATATCGACGCCGGGCAGGATGGCGACGAACTCCTCGCCACCGTACCGGGTGACGGTGTCTTCCCGCCGCATCGTCGAGGAGATCGTCCGGGCGGCGGCTTTCAGGGCAACGTCACCGGCGGCGTGACCGAAGCTGTCGTTGTAGACCTTGAAGCGGTCGAGGTCGATCATCATCACCGTGATCGAGCCGCCCGTGTCTTTCGTCCGCTCCAGCTCCTCGTCGAACCTGGTGTGGAAGTAGCGGTGGTTCGGCAGCCCGGTGACGTAGTCGGTGACCGACAGTTTCTGGGCCTGGTCGAGGGCGTGGGCGTTGCGCATCGCAATGCCGGCGCGCTCGGCGAAGGTCAGCATCAGTTCCTGCTCGGTCTGGCGCAGCGGCTGGATGCGGCCGGTAAAGCCGACGATCATGTCCGCGATGGCGCGGGCGCCGTGGAACACCGGCACCCGGAACCAGAGTCCGGCGGGCAACGCCTTGTGCTCGTTCGGCAACAGCAGGTTCGGATCGGAGACCGTGATCACCTGCTCGCCCGGCGCTGGGGTCAACGCCAGTCGAGCGGTGGTCAGGTCGACCGCGGCGTGCGCCGCCTTCAGCTCGGGGTTCCAGTCCACGTAGAGCATCGAGGCGGCCGGCGTCGATTCGTCCTGGCCAATCAGGGCCGGCATCTGCACCTGGAGGAGCACCGCGTCGGCGCCCAACAGCGAGCGGCCCTTCTGGGCGGCGAGCTGACAGGTTTGCTCGAATTCGAGGTCGCGGTTCAGCTCGACGGTGACCTCGGAGAGCGATGCGTGGGCCCGTTCCAGCTCTTCTTGCAGCGCCCGCTCCGCCCGACGGGCGCGGTCGCCGACGAAGCCGACGAAGATGCCCGTGATCGCGACGAAGCCGGTGCGCATCGCGAGATCGGTCAGGTTTGTCAGCGTCAGCGGATGGCCGGTGGTGACCGCGTTGTTGTAGTAGACGACGGCGGTGTAGCTGAAGGCGATGGTCAGCACCGCGATGATGGCGGCCACGCCACCGAAACGGACGGCCGACGTCACCGTCACCGCGAAGTAGGCCAAAAAGAACGGTGACGTGATGCCGCCGGTGACCGCCACCCCACCGGTGACCAGCAGCACGTCGCCGATCGCCGAGACATAGCCGCGGGTCAACCAGCCCGGACGGCGAGGCAGGATATAGACCTGGATGGCCAGGTTGTAGAGGGCGCCGATGCCGATCAGCGCCAGCAGCGGGACCAGCGACTTGCCGAGGTTCAGAAAGGGCAGCGCCCCGGTGCAGACCAGGATGGCGAGCCAGCGGATGGTGATGACGCGCCGCTCCATCTCCACGGCCGACGCGTCGGCCGTGCCGGCACTCCGCGCCGCCTTGCTGGTCCCCAGCTTGAGGTTGATGGAGGTGCCCATGGCTTTCGCCGCTTTCAGCTCGCCTTCAGCAGGCGGTCAGGACGGGCGGGGGCGGTTCGCGGCAGGTCGTAGAAGTCCAGCAGCACCTGGGTGCTGTCGATCAGGTGCGACAGGAACTGCTGCGTCGCGCCGGTGCGGCGCTCGCGGGCGATCGCCTTCTTCAGCTGCTCGAATTCTTCGTCCATCAGCCGGGTGAGCTCTTCGCGTGCCCCTTCCAGCGTCATCTCGGGACGGCCGGCCGCGATCAGGTCGACCGAGTTGAACCGACCCTGCGCCGATTCGCGCTCGTGCGTGCGAAGGTCGTTCGCCAGGCGCACAACCCGGGAGGCCTGGCAGATGTGACCGAAGATCCGGTTCTTGAGCTCCTGGGAAACGTCCTGGTAGCTGAAGGCCAGGATGCTCACCTGCATGACCGGGAACGAGCTGCTGTACATCCCGTTCGCCAGATAGGCGTCGAGCGTGACCCGTTCTTTGTGCTTGAGCCAGTGGTTTTCCTGGAGCATCGTCCAGATCGACTTCTCCCAGACCAGCCGGCGCATCGCGGTCCATTCCTCGGGGACTTCGTCCTCCCGGAACTGCGATTCGATCTTGCGGGCCACGGT
>VBJI01000226.1 GCA_005880875.1 Chloroflexota bacterium | reverse complement strand
AATGTGGCACCGGATATCGAGCCCTCGCATCGCCTCGATCAGCGTGGGGTAGTCGCGCATCTCGTTGCCGGCCGCACACACCATGTCCGTGCTGCGTCCCATCGGCCGCCAGAACCGCTGATCGACCGGATGATAGGTAAGGGTGATCCGCGAGGCTGGAATCCGAAGCCGTTGAACGGCGAACTGGTGCTGGACCGACGACCAGGTCACGATGTGATCGATATGCGAGGCGACCAGTCTGAGCAGCCGCGCCTTCCTGGGCGGCGAGATCCAGTAGAGCAACGCGACGTGCCGCGTCCGGGACGCGGTCAGCTTGAGAATCAGGGCGAAGAGCAGACTCTGCCGCTCGCCCCAGGAGATCACCGCGTCGCATTCGCGCCGGTTGGCGTAGGTCGAGACCACCTGGCTGACCCACGCGGGAAGCCGCCGGTAGAAGAGCCGTTTCGCCGCTGGCAGCCGGTCGACGGCATCGTCCAGGTACTCGACATTGAGGCGGTCCTGGAAGATCAGGTGGCGGGGGTGGGCGTCCGCGATCTCCTGCTGCGCCAGCCGGCGGCGTTCTTCCGGGCCCCGCAGCAGCCCGAGCATCAGGGTCTTCAGTTCACGATCCCCGGGCGGCGGGGCTTGCGCAGCGTCACGAAGACGTATGAGGTGAGGTGGGGGTTGCGCCGGCGAGCGGCCCAGTCGGTCATCCAGCCGTCGACCTGGGCCACCACCGGGATCTTGCGGAAATAGTCGGTGCCATAAAACGGCTCGTAGGCTTCGATCTGGTAGCCGAGGTCGGTAAAGAGCTGCCGCATGCGCGCGGTCGGACCGAAGCACTTCGAGTAGCGGGCGGGGAACTTCGGACGGCCGCGCTCCCGCGGATCGAGGAGTCCTTTGGCAAGATGGGTCAACCCATCGGGGAGCAGGCGATTCAACACAAAGGCCGGGGAAAACAGCGTCGGGAAATAGTGGAAGGCCTGCCCGCCTGGCCGAAGCATGGCGTGGACGTTCCGGTGCATCGTCGCCCCGTCGGTAACGTGCTCGGCCAGGTAGACGGAGAAGACCAGGTCGAAGCGCTCCATCGACGTGGTCGCCGGTGGGGTGCAGACGTCCGCGCATAGCGTCTGGTAGCCGGGGGGCGCGTGATCCAGTTCTTCTTGCGAGATGTCCATGATGGTGTAGTCGAGATCCAGGTGAGACACCTCCTGCGGGGTGAAGAGCGGCTTTCGACCACCGCCGATCTCGCAGACCGCCCGGTGCCCGGCCGCCACGATCAGCTGCTGCACCCGGTCCTTGTAGGTCAGGTAGGCGTGCAGGTGGCTCGTGTCTCCGTCATGCCGGGTGCCCGCGATGGCCAGCCCCATAGGCGCATGCTAGCGGCGATTCCGGTCTCCGCCCATGGGATACATGTCATGGTCCGCCGGGACACAGCGATCGCGCCCGGCGGATCAGGGGACGATCGCCAGCAGGTGGTTTTTGAAACCGACGCCGTAGTTGGTCGGCGTCCCGCTGTAGTCCAGGATCATGGTCGGCCCGCTGGCGCATTTGTTCGGCCAGGCATCCCAGGTAAAGCCCAGGTAGGAGATGCCGAGCGAGTCGGCCCAGGGCATGAACACGTCGATGTACCCGTGGGTGCAATCGTTTTCGCCCATTTCGCCGGTGACGACCGGCACCCGCTGGGCCACCGGCGCCACGGTCGAATTCAGGCACGACGTCGTGGTGCACTGGCTGAAGGACGGCCCATAGACATGAAAGGAGGCGACCAGCGCGTTGGCCGGGTCGTTCGGCTTGTACTGCAGCCACTGACTGAGATCGCTGGCCCACCCATTGCCACCCAGCAGCAGCGGCTGGCGCGCGCCGGTGCTCCGCACCGCGTTCACCAGGCTCTGCATCCCGGCGGCTTGCCAGCCCCCTGAGGTGGTGCAACCGTTCAGCCAGCACGCCCACGAGATGTCGTGTGGTTCGTTGTAGAGATCGAAGGCGACCGCCGGATCGGACTTGAAGGCGGTGGCCACCGAGCTCCAGAACGCCGGCGCATGGTCGGCATCCGCCATCACCTGCTGGTCCCGCGCCTGGCTCGCGCCCGGGGCGTTCCAGGCCAGGGACAGCACGACATACAGCCCCCGCTGGTGAAGCAGCTTGACGTAATTGGTGATGGTGCTCTGATAGGCGGCCCCGCCGTAGGCGGATCCACCCATGTTGATGTTCAGCCAGCAGTCCTCGTTCAGCTGGAGGCGGACCGCGTTGGCGTGCCAGCTGGCGATGGCCGCCACCGAGGCGGCGTCGGTCGGTCCCTCCAACAGGCCCCATCGCGGGTGCGGGAGCCGGGGTCGCCGGCGGCGCCGGCGTGGCGGTTGGTCGAGCGGTCGGGGCCGGCGTGGCGCTGGGACGGGCGCTCGGGGCCGGCGTGGTCCTGGTCACGGGCGTTGCCGACACACTGGGCTGGACCGGCGTGGCGGTCGGGGTAGTATGACCGGAGGCGGGGCTCGTCGGCGTTGGCCCCAGCGCTGTGCGATGCGGCGGCGCCAACTGGAGGATGGCGACGACGGTAAGCGTGAGGATAGCCGCCAGGGCAAGCGTTCGAAACATCGTGTCCTCCTCCTGCCCTCAGTTAGGCGTAATGGAGAATGAAACACAATGCAGGCGCTGAGACTGATGTGTGACGAAGGCGTGCGCGCCGGATGACGATCAGAGCGCTGCTGGCGGACGACAACGCCCTGTTCCGCGATGGGCTGGCGCAGCTGTTACGGGCCGACGGTCGATTCGAGGTGGTTGGCCAGGTCTCCACCGGAGAAGCGGCCATTGCCGCCGTGCAG
>VBJI01000140.1 GCA_005880875.1 Chloroflexota bacterium | reverse complement strand
GTCGGATCGCTGAAGAAGGTTGTGCCGGCTAGTAGGGCAATGGGAATCGCTCGCACAGCGCCCGGCTGCGGGCGCGGACCTGCTCGTGCACGGTTCGATCGTCGAGGTTGACCAGCAGTTCGGCGACCATTTCCGCGATCTGGTTCATCTCGTCGGGGCCCATGCCGCGGGTCGTCACCGACGGCGTTCCCAACCGGATGCCACTCGGGTTGAACTTGCTCGCGGTGTCGAAAGGAATTGAGTTCCGGTTGACCGTGATGCCGACCGTGTCGAACGTCTCCTGCACGCTCTTCCCGGTCAACTTCAGCGGCCGCAGGTCGATCAGCATCAGATGGTTGTCGGTGCCGCCGCTGACCAGCCGCAACTTCCGCCGGATCAGGCCTTCGGCCAGCAGCCGTGCGTTGTTGACCACCGATTGCGCATAGGACCTGAACTCCGGGGTCTTCCACTGAGCCAGCATCACGGCCTTGCCGGCGATCGCGTGATTATGCGGCCCGCCCTGGCTGCCGGGGAAGACGCTCTTGTCGATGTCCGCCGCATACTTCGCCTTGCAGAGGATCATCGCCCCCCAGGGGCCGCGCATCGTCTTGTGGGTGGTGAAGCTGACGAAATCGGCGTGCGGGACCGGGCTCGGGTGCGCGCCGCCCGCCACCAGGCCGGCGAAGTGCGCCATGTCGACGAAGAAGTAGGCATCGACCGCCCGGGCGATCGCCGCCATCCGCTCGAAGTCGAGCAGTCGCGGGTAGGCGCTGTAGCCGGCCAGCAGCATCTTCGGCCGCACCTCTTTCGCCTGCCGCTCCAGCACGTCGTAGTCGATCCGCTCGGTGTTCGGGTCGACGCCGTAGGGCACGAAGTGATACAGCTTGCCCGAGAAGTTCACCGGGCTACCGTGACTGAGATGGCCACCGTGGCTCAGGTCCATGCCCATCACCGTGTCGCCGGGGTTGAGGACGGCGGCGTAGACCGCATAGTTCGCCGTCGTCCCGCAGTGGGACTGGACATTGGCATGCTCGGCGCCGAACAGCGTCCTGGCTCGCTCGATGGCGAGCGTCTCGATCCGGTCGACGTTCTCGCAGCCGCCGTAATAGCGCTTGCCGGGATAACCCTCGGCGTATTTGTTGTTGAGCAGTGAGCCCAGCGCCTGCAACACCGCGGGGCTGGCGATATTCTCGGAGGGGATCAGCTCCAGCGTGTACTGCTGACGTTCGAACTCGTCGCGAATCGCGGCCGCCACCTCGGGATCGACGGCATCGATCCGGCTGGTCAGGTCGGTGCGCGCCTGAAGCATCGGCTCATTATCCCCGAATCAGTTTCGAGGCCTCGATGGCGCCCTGGCGAAGAATCCGCGGGGCGGGCCCGCTGAGGTCGACGATGGTCGAGGGTTTCCCGATATGGCATGGTCCGCCATCGAGCACGACGTCGATCCGGTCGCCAATGGCCGCGATCACCTGGTTGGCGTCGACCGGCGGTGGCTGCCCGGCGGGGTTGGCGCTGCTGCTCGCGATCGGCTCGCCCAACGACCGCAGCAGGGTGAGCGCCACCTGATGGTCGGGAGCGCGGACCGCGATGGTCCTTCCGTCTCCGTGCGCGCGGGCCGTCAGAACAATGGTGAGGGGACCCGGCCAGAACCGCCGCATCAGGTCGGCGGCCGCGTCCGTGACCAGCGCGTCCGGCTCGACCTGATCCCTCCCGCTGACCAGCCAGATCATCGGCTGGCCGGTCGGACGTTGTTTGGCGTGGTAAAGGCGTGCGACGGCGACCGGATCGCGAGCCCGGGCCCCAACGGCGTACAGGGTGTCGGTGGGAAACGCGATCACCGAGCCCAGCCGGAGGCGCTCAACTGCCCTGGCGACGTGAACCGAATCCGCCGGCCAGCGCTCGGTCACGTCTGGATCCGGACCACTCGGTCGAGGTCGGCCAGGTCTTTGCGCACGCTGACCTGCGCCGACGGCCAGTGTTCCTGCGCCAATCGGACGACGCGGCGCGCCTGCGCGGGGTCGCATTCGAAGAGCACCAGGCCGCCCGGCCTCAGAGCGGCCGGCGCCTGCGACAGCGCCACGCGAATCAACGACAGGCCGTCCCTGCCGCCGTCGAGCGCCAGCGCCGGCTCGTACTCGAGCTCCTTCGGCCGAACCCGACGGAGCGCCTCTGGGATGTACGGAAGATTGGCGAGGATCATGTCCGCGGGTGCGGCGCCACGCAGCAAGTTGCCCCTGACCGTGGTGATCCGCCGCCGGAGCCGGTGGCGAGCGACGTTCTCATCGGCCACGCGCAGCGCTCGCGCGCTGACGTCTCGTGCCTCGATGCGGACCCGTGGGACGGCCTTGGCGAGGGCAATCGCCACCGCGCCGCTCCCGGTGCCAAGGTCGATGACGCGCCGGGCGTTTGGGTGGGTCGCGAACCAGTCGATCGCGAGTTCGACCAGCAGTTCGGTCTCCGGCCGCGGAATCAGGACGCCCGGACGCACCACGAGCATGTGGCCGTAGAACTCGCGGCCGCCGACGAGGTACGGGACCGGCACCCGGGCGGCCCGACGACGGGTCAGCCGGCCGAGCCGCCGCCGCTGTTCGGCCGTCAGCAGCCGTTCAGGGTGACTGTGCAGCCGCTCGCGCGAACTGTGGAGGACGTGCGCGACCAGGATCTCGGCGTCGAGCCACGGGTACGGAATGCCGGCCTTCGCCAGCGTCGCTCGGGCCGTCGCGAGCTGTGCCTTGACCCGGTTGCGGTCAGGCGCGCTTGGCGCCATTCGGCGGTTCGCTCAAGCGGTTGCTCTGATCCCAGGCAATCAGCCGATCGATCACCGGGTCGAGATCGCCGGCCTCGACGAACTGGGGCAGCTTGTAGTACTTGAAATCGATGCGGTGGTCGGTGATCCGTCCCTCCGGATAGTTATAGGTGCGCACTTTTTCGCTCCGGTCACCCGAGCCCACCGCCGAGCGCCGCACCTCGGTGAGGGCGGCATGCTGCTGCGCCATTTGGCGATCGAGCAAGCGAGCCATCAACACCTTCTCCGCCTTCGCCTTGTTCTTGAGTTGCGAGCGTTCGTCCTGGCAGGTGACAACAATCGGCGGACCGCCGAGTCGGTCGTGTTGACGCTCTGCCCGCCATGTCCGCCGGAGCGGTAGACATCGACCTTGAGCCGCTCCGGGTCGATGGCAACGTCGACCTCTTCGGCCTCCGGCAGGACCACGACGGTGGCGGTCGAGGTGTGGATGCGACCCTGCGCCTCGGTCTCGGGGACGCGCTGGACACGGTGCACGCCATTCTCGAACTTCAGCCGCGAGTAGGCGCCCCGTCCACGAATCTCGAAGACCACTTCTTTGAAGCCGCCCCGCTCCGTCGGACTCTCCGACAGCAGGTCGACCTTCCAGCGCCGCGACTCGGCGTAGCGGCCGTACATTCGAAACAGGTCCGCGGCAAACAGTCCCGCCTCATCCCCACCGGTGCCCTGGCGAATCTCCACGATGACGTCCTTGTCATCGGTGGGATCCTTTGGCACCAGGGCGAGCTTGAGCTCTCCCTCTAGCCGGTCGCGCTCGGCCTGTTGCTTGTCGAATTCCTGGCGCGCATAGGCCTGCATCTCGGGATCTCGCTCCTGGTCGGCCAGTTCGCGGGCCTCCGCCATGCCGCGCTCTGCCCCGCGATAGGCCTCGTAGAGTTGCACCAGGTCCCGCAGCTGCGCCTGTTCCTTGGACAGCCGCTGAAGCTCCTTGAGGTCAGCGTGAACCGCGGGGTCGGCAAGCCGCTCGGTGATCGCGTAGTACCGCGCCCGAACTGCTTCGAGCTGTTCGAACATCAGGCCGCGGCCTCTTTCTCCTCCTGACGCGCGGCCGCAAAGGCTGCCAGAGCGACCTCGATCTGTTGGTCATCCGGCTCGCGCGTCGTGAGCTTCTGAGTGAGCAGGAAGGGAATGAGCAGCACTTTGACGATGGGATTCGTGCGGTGCCGTCCGGCGAAGCGAATGAACTCGTAGGCGAGCATGGCGATCACCGGGACCAGCGCGAGGCGGGATAGCAGGAGCAGGGGCAGCGCGGGACGGCCGACGAAGCCAAAAACGAAGGCAGCCACCACCATCACCGCCAGCAGAAATCCCGTTCCACAGCGGGGATGCAGTGTGCTCTGGGTCCGCACGTTAGGGACATCGAGCGGCAGGTCGGCTTCGAACGTATTGATGGTCTTGTGCTCCGCGCCGTGGTAGGCAAAGAGCCGCCTGATCTCGGCCTTGAACGAGATGGCGTACAGGTAGAGCAAAAGAAAGGCGATCCGGATGAAGCCGTCGACGAGGCCGAAGAACAGGTTGCCGTGACCCCGGCTCAGAAAGCCGGCCGCCAGCAGCGGGACGCCCAAAAAGAAGATGACCACCCCGATGATCGCGATGCCGATCGTGACCCGCATCGCGCCGGCGCTCAATTCGATCTGTTCGCCGGCGGCCTGCACGTTGGCCGACCACATCAGCGCTTTCATACCGAGGTGCAGCTGCTCCCAGAGGCCGGCCAGGCCACGCAGCAGTGGGAGCTTCCAGACGGGGTGCGTGTACACGATCGAGCGCAGCCGCTCACGGAGGACCTGGATGTCGCCGTCAGGCCGGCGCACCGCCACCGCATAGGTGGTCCGGCCGCGCATCAGGACGCCTTCGAGCACGGCCTGGCCGCCGTAGAAGAATTTGTCCTGGCTCACCGCCGCGCTCATCCTAGTACGCCACTCAGCCCGCGGGCCATACAGGCCCCAACGGAAGGCGCGCTTATCTCTTCCGCTGCTGGCGCTGCTGGAAGCGGTCGACGCGGCCCTGGGTATCGACGATCCGCTGCTGGCCGCTGAAGAACGGGTGGCACACCGAGCAGACCTCGGTCTTGAGCTCCTTGAGGGTCGAGCCGGTCGTGAATCGGTTGCCGCACAGGCAGACCACGACCGCGTCGTGATGGTAGGTCGGATGGATGGTGGCTTTCACGGGCGCTCCATTCTATCTCAACACGGCCGAGGTGTTGAGCATTCCGAGGCCGAGGGCGAACAGGAGCCCGAGATAGAGCAAGCCGATCACGAGCTTCGTCCGGGCGTCGACCGCATAGTACGCGGGGTTCAGGACGGTCGAGCGGAATCGCTGGAAGGTGCTGAAGGCCCCGAAGATCAGGACCAGGAAGAGCACCGGGCTGCGGAAATTGCCAAAGAGCAGCAGCCCGGCGGCGATCGCCAGACCGGCGACATTGAACCATTTGGAAAGCACTGAGAGCACCCGACCCCCGTCGAGCGGCGTCACCGGCACTAGGTTGAAGAGATTGATCAGGAAACCGAAATAGGCGAGCGCGCGAAGGAGCTGGCCGGTGCTCGAATCGGGCATCGCCAGGTAGCCGAGGTAGCAGAGGCCGGCCGCGACGGTGCCGAGAATCGGGCCACCGATCGCCATCACGGATTCCTGTGCCACCGTGCGCGGTTGCTGTTTCATGCTGACAAAGGCCCCAAGGAACGGGATCATCACCGGCAGCGTCACGGGCATGCCCATGACCCTCGCCACGACCACGTGACCGCTTTCATGGACAAGGATCAACAGGACGATGCCAACGCCGAACGCCCAGCCGAACAGCTGCGCATAGATCAACGCGGTCACCCCGGTCGAGATGATGGTGAACCACAGCGGCTTGAACTTCAGCAGCAGCAGGCCGATATAAGAGAGCTTGCTGAGGACGAGTCCGAGGAAGGCGAGGACGCCGGCTGCCACCCCGCTGTTCCGGCGCCCGCGGTTGCCGGGTTGCGCGGGAATGTCGGCTTGCACCGGCCGATCGGTGCCGTACCCGTAGTCGGCTCGGCCGTAGTTCGAATCGCCAGGCCGCGGATAGAGGTCCGCCATTGCTATGAGGATGCCCAGCCAATTGGGCTTTCAATCAGATTCAACTCGCCCCGGCCACCGCCGGTTACGTTAGCTTCGGACGCCGATACCGGCCAGGAACGGGTGAAATTTCCCAGTCGCAATCCCGGGCAGCGAGCCCGCAGCGCGGCGGTCAAGGCGCGCATCCCGATCCCCTGGGTCGGCACCGGGATCCGCGCCAGCAACCAGTGGGGATCGACATTGAGGCTACGAAGCTGCACCTGGTGGACGCCGAAGCGGTGGATGAAGCCGATAAGCGCGTCGATCTCCGCTGGGTCATCGCTGATCCCGGGGAAGGTCAACAGGTTGATCGTCACCTGTCCGCCGGCGTCTCGCATCACCTGCGCGCATTCCGCCACCTGCTCGAGGCCGTAGCCGACCGGACGGTAGTAGGCACGAAACCGGGCGTCGTCCAGGCTGAACACGCTGATCCGGATCGAGTTCAGGCCGGCGCCGACCAGCCGGCGCAGCACGTCGGGACGCGACCCGTTGGTGTTGATGTGGATCGTGGCCGCCGGCGCCGCCGCCCGGATGCGGCGAGTGGCCTCGACCAGGACGGCTCCTCGCGTCAGCGGCTCGCCCTCACAACCCTGGCCGAAACTGACGAAGTTCGCGGCGGCCGCGCTCAGGTGCCAGGCGGCGAGCTCCGCGATCTCGGCCGCGGTCGGCGCGAACCCCAGGCGGGTCTGCGGCGAGTCGACGTCGCCCCATTGCTCGGAAATGCAGCCGAGGCAGGCCGCGTTGCAGGCGGGGGACACCGGGATGGCGCCCTCGCCGGCGCGGAGAAAGACGTTCTGCGCGGTGAGGCAGCGGTAATCGGTGGCGCAGGTTTCCAGGTGATGGCGCAGCCGGCTGTCGGGCAGCGCGCGCCGGGCAGCCGCGATCGCCAGAGCGATCTGCTGCCGTGACGCCGCCTGCGGATCCCAGGCGCTCCAGCGATCGGTGCGCAGGGCGGCAACACGGGGCTCGCCATCGACCGAGGCTACGGCGGCGTACCCAAAGAGCGGCAACACTGGAGCCTGCGGCAGTTCCTGATACGCCGGAAGCCACGTTCGCAGGTAGCCCGGCGGCAGCACGGCGGCGACCGCGACCGCATCCTCGACCGGCACCGTCGCCCCGGCTGCCGTCCGGCCCATAGCGACCCGGCCAGGCAGGTGCATCAAGGTGGCCCCCGCCGGGATTGGGATCAGCCGATCGGCGACAGCGACATCCCAGCCACTGCGCGCGGCGGCCTGCAGCGAACGGTGAACCCGCAACCGTCCATCCCGGGTGGTATAGAGGAGGCGGTTCACGCCCTCTACGTTATCCCGTGCTCGTGAGGAAGCTATGAAAGAAGGTCGAGCGGGTTCTGCGGCACACCCTGGTAGCGGATCTCGAAATGCAGGTGCGGCCCGGTGGCCCGGCCGGTCGCGCCCATCAGGCCGATGAGCTGCCCTTTCGTCACCGTCTGACCGTTGCTCACGAGCACCTTCGACATGTGCGCGTAGATGGTTTGGAATCCGTTGCCGTGGTCGATCTCGACGTAGATCCCGTAGTCGCCCCAGCCTGCCCAGACGACCGTGCCACCGTCCG
>VBJI01000139.1 GCA_005880875.1 Chloroflexota bacterium | reverse complement strand
TCTTCGCAGCGATCGAAGGAAAAGACTTCGGTGACCATAGCGACGGGGAAACACCTGTTCCCATCCCGAACACAGCAGTTAAGCCCGTCAGCGCCGATGGTACTGGGCTGGCAACGGTCTGGGAGAGTAGGTCATCGCCGAGGTCTTTTTCTTTTGCCTACTGGCGGATCATTTCTCGGCGCACCGTCAGCCGCTCCACCAGGTCGACTTTGACCCGGACGCCCAGGCCCCACCGACTGGGAACCTGGATGGTTCCGCCTTTCTGGAGCACGAAGGGCGGCTCCACGATGTCCTCCGCCCAGTAACGGCCACTCGCGGAGATGTCACCGGGCAGCCGGAAATTCGGCAGCGTCGCCAGCGCGACGTTGCAGGCGCGACCGATGCCGGTCTCCAGCATGCCGCCGCACCAAACCGGCATGCCGGCATTTGCAGCAATGTCGTGGATCCGGCGCGACTCGGCAAACCCGCCGACGCGGCCCGGCTTGACGTTGATTACCTGGCAAGCGCCCAGCCGCACGGCATGTCGCGCATCCCGGGCTGACTCGATGCTCTCATCGAGGCAGATCGGCGTGCGAATCTCGCGCTGCAACGCCGCGTGATCGACCAGGTCGCCCGGTGAGAGCGGCTGCTCCAGCATGAGCAGGCCGAAGCGATCGAGCTGCGCCAGGTGGGCAGCATCATCGAGCGTGTACGCGGAGTTGGCGTCCGCCATCAAGGTGATTTCCGGATACCGTTCGCGGATAGCGCCGATTGCCATGACGTCCCAACCGGGCTCGATCTTGACCTTGATCCGACGGTAGCCCTGGCTAAGGTGCGTGCCGATGGCTTCCAGCAGCTCGTCCACCGTAGCCTGGATGCCGATGCTCACGCCTGTCTCGACCCGGTCCCGCGCGCCGCCCAGGAATGTCGACAGGGGTTTGCGCGCGTGCTCGGCGAGCGCCGCGGTGAACGCCATCTCGATGCAGGCCTTCGCCATGTGGTGGCCGCGCACCGGCGCGAAGAGGGTTTCCAGGGCGTCCACGTCGGGGAGGTCCTGTCCAATTACCGTTGGCAGCAAGTAGCCTTTGAGCATCTGCCAGGCGGTTTCCACCGTCTCGTACGAGTACCAGGGGCCCTCCCCGGCAACGCACTCCCCCCAATGAGAGCGACCATCGATCTCCAGGCGGACCAGCAGCGGGTAGCGATCCTGCTGGATCCCGAAGCTGGTCCGAAACGGCTTCAGCAGGCGCATCTGAAGCACGCGTAGCTCGACGCAATCGATCTTCATTCGGCTGGCGCTATCACCCAGGCCCCTTGGCGCTAGCGGCCGGCGCCATCACGTAAGCGCCCTGGCGCTGAAAATCCACCGCGATCATGCCGGCGGCAAGCGCCGTCTCGAACGCGGCCCGGGCCTCCATCCGCCAGCGAGCAGCGAGCTCCAGGCTGGTGCGTTTGATCGCCTGGAAATCCAACGGGATCCCGATCAGCGCCCAGCCGCGGCCGACGAGCGCGTGGCCATCCCGCTTGGGGCTGCCGTCGTCGCCGACCCGCAGCAGCACGACCGCCTCATCCATCATCGCGGCCGGCTTGGTTCGCTGGAGCCACCACTCCGCCTCGAGCCGATCGGAGGGTAATCCACGGTTCAGCTCGTCTTCCATCTCTCCGTAGTGGTTCCGATCGTACAGGCGCGCGATGCAGCCGAGCCGATGGAGGTTGATATAGGCGTTGCGCGCTTCGAGTGGATCGAAGGTCCAGGTGATGAGCTCGTAGCCGCGCCTGAGCGCATCGGCACGTTGGGCCTGTTTCAAGCCGATCCCGATGCCCGAGCCTCGGTACTGGGGCAGAACCGCGAGCTGGTGCGAGCACAACCGGAGCTGGCCGTCGCGCCGGCCGAGGAAGGCAAAGCAGAAGCCCACCAGGCCGCCGTCCGGTCGAAACGCGCCATGCACCAGCCCACCGTTCAGCTGTATCGTCAACAGCAGCTCGCGTGGCACGACGTTGCGCTCGGCTGCTCCCCAGACGTCGCGGCTCATCGCCTCGCAGGCCGCGTACTCCCGCTGCGATTGGACGAGCCGAATCTCGACACGCGGGAAATCCCGCGACCCTGACTCACGTGCGAAATCCGGCGACCGTGATTCAGGTGGGACAGCTTGCGGCACGCGCAAAATCGTAGCGCGCCCAGCAGGCTGAACCGTTAGACGATTACTTGCAGGTCCAGGCGCTCTGGCGGCCGGCGTTGTAGAAGACGAGCGCCGCCCGGGCCTGGGCATACGGGTCCCAGATGTTCTGGCCGGGAAAATTCGCGTTCCAGGTCGAAGGCATGAACTGGAAGAGCCCGCTGGCGCCGCTGTAGCGGTTGACAGCCAGCGGATTGTAGTGGCTCTCGCAATTGGCGACGCGCAACGCCCAACTGAGGCCGGGTGAGCTTCCAAAGACCGCGTAGATCGCGGCCAGGCCGTTGCCGCCGGAGCCGGGCGGGGGCGCGAAGGCGGATGGCGTCGGCGCCGCCTGGCGAACCGCCGCAGGCCGGGAAGCCGGATCGGGGGCGGCCGGCGGCACGGGAGGCGCCTCGACGGTATTAGCCTTGATCATCTCCCGGACCTGCGCGGCAGTGCGCGACGGCCCGGCGCTCGTCCACATGACATACCCCGAGTACTCGGCCACGACGCTCCGTGGCGAGACCGATCGTCCCGTCACCGCCGGAACCACCAGAACGAAGCCGAGGGCCAGTACGAGCGCGTGTCCGACCAGCGTGCTGGAGGGCCGCATTCGGCGGCGCCGCATGGCGAAAAGCACACGCTGGCCACCCCGCTGGAGGCGCCAGTAGCGCAGGACCACGCGCGCCGCGTAATCCGAAACCACAAGATGGTGGAGTCGCTCGCCAGTCAACCGCAAGATATGGGCACGAGTCTGCGACACGATAGCAATAACCGCTGTAACGCGCAAGGGGCCTTCCCTCCGTCACTAAACGACCGGAACCCTTCTGGCCCGTAGCGAAGACGAGAGGAAGGCGGTGAACTACGACGAGGCGTAACGGGCCGTCGTCCACCCTACCACAGCGAGTAGGCGGCCCGTCAAGCGGCCCTAGAGCGTCTCCAGGAGCAGCCGAAGCAGCTCGGTTCGCTGCAGCCAGCTCTCGACCAGAAGGTGCTCCGAGTCGGCATGCGCCCCGCCCCCGTCGGGACCGAGCCCGTCCAGCGTCGGCACCCCGAGCGCGGCGGTGTAGTTGCCGTCGCTGCCGCCGCCGGTGCTGGTCTCCGCTAGCGCGAAGCCGAGGTCGCCGGCCAGCCGCTGTGCCAGTTGCGCCAGGCGCGCGATGCCCGGGCTTCGCTCCATCGGTGGCCGGTCGGTCCCGCCGCTGATGCGCAGCCTCGCCCCGTTGAGCTTGGGTTGCAGGCCGCGGATCGCGGCGACGACCCGCTCTGCCTCCGACGCGCGCGAGAAGCGAACATCGATTTCGGCCCTGGCGCGCGCCGCCACCACATTGGGTCGTGTCCCGCCTTCGATGACCCCCACGTTGATCGTCGTGCCCCTCGCCACGTCCGCCAATTGGTTGAGGGCGAGGATCTGGTGGGCCAGCTCCTCCACGGCGCTGACGCCCTTCTCGGGTTCGACGCCGGCATGGGCCGCGCGGCCTTCGACGTCCAGGACGAAATCCGCGATCCCCTTGCGGGACGTCTTGATCGCGCCGCCGCTGGCGGCCGGCTCCAGGACCAGGACCGCCACTGCGGCGCGGGCGGTCTCCTCGATCAAGGCGCGAGAGCTTCCGCTACCGATCTCCTCGTCGGAGGTGGAGAGGACGATCACGGGCCGCTGCCGCTGGGCGCCGGCGATCGCAAACGCCACCTCCACGATGCCGGCCTTCATGTCATAGCTGCCCGGCCCCGTGACCCGGTCGCCGTCGACGCGGTAGGGCAGTCGGGCCAGGGTACCCGCTGGCCAGACCGTATCGTGGTGGCAGAGCACGACGATGGGATCGGGGCCCGTCTCGGTGCGAATCTCGAGATGATCGCCGCGGTCGGGGCGCCGGTGGCGAACGGCCGGGATGCCGGTCCGTTCCAGGAAGAGCGTGGCCACCTGGTCAGCGCACGCGTCGCAGCGCGCCTTGTCCAGGGAAGGGGACTCGGCGGCGACGAGCCGCTCGAGCGCGGCGAGCATGGCGGCCCGGTCGACCCGTTGCATCGGCGTGGCGTCCATCCTACATGCGGGAAATCCCGCAGCCCTGACATACTCTAGGGACCACAGGAGGGAGAAGCCTATGAGTATTCACGCGCCGGAGACCGCGACCCGGATCCAGCTCGACCAGTCCGAGATGCCGACCCGCTGGTACAACATCCAGGCCGACCTTCCATTTCCGGGCAGCCCGCCACTGCATCCGGCAACCAGGCAGCCGGTCGGTCCGCAGGACCTCGCCCCGCTGTTTCCGATGGAGCTGATCAAGCAGGAAGTCTCACAGGAGCGCTACATCGACATCCCTCAGCCGATCCAGGAGGCGCTGCGGCTATGGCGGCCGACGCCGCTGATGCGCGCGACCCATCTGGAACGCGAGCTCAAGACGACGGCGCGAATCTATTACAAGTACGAAGGCGTGAGTCCGGCCGGGTCACACAAGCCAAACACGGCGGTGGCCCAGGCCTTCTACAACAAGGCGGAGGGAACCCGGCGACTGACGACGGAAACCGGAGCAGGCCAATGGGGTAGCGCGCTCGCATTTGCGACCAAGCTCTTCGATCTCGAATGCATGGTCTACATGGTGCGGATCAGCTTCGAGCAGAAGCCCTACCGGAAAAGCATGATGCAGGTTTGGGGCGCCGACGTGGTGCCCAGCCCTTCGGAGCGGACGCAAGCGGGCCAGCGGATCAGGGCGGAGAGCCCGGACTCGACCGGGAGCCTGGGGATCGCCATTTCGGAAGCGATCGAGGATGCAGCCTCCAGAGACGACACCAAGTACTCGCTGGGCAGCGTGCTAAACCACGTCTTGATGCACCAGACCATCATCGGCGAGGAGGCGATGGCACAGATGGAGCGGGCCGGCGCCATGCCGGATGTCGTTGTTGGCTGCGTGGGTGGAGGCAGTAACTTCTCTGGTCTAGCCTTTCCATTCCTCCGGGACCGCCTCCAGGGACGGAGTAAAACACGGTTTCTGGCCGTCGAGCCAGCAGCGTCGCCGTCGATCACGAAGGGTAAATACGCCTACGACTTCGGCGACACGATTGGGATGACTCCATTACTGAAGATGCACACCCTCGGTCACGCGTTCGTGCCGGACGGGATCCATGCCGGCGGACTGCGCTATCACGGCATGGCGCCGCTGGTATCCGCGCTGGCGGATCATGGCTTCATCGATGCGGTGGCCTATCCGCAGCGCACCGTCTTCGACGCGGCGGTGCAGTTCGCCCGCACCGAGGGGACGATTCCCGCACCAGAAAGCGCCCACGCGATTCGCGCCGTGATCGATGAGGCGGTGAGGGCACGCGAGCGTGGCGAGTCACCGGTCATCCTCTTCAACCTCAGCGGTCACGGGCTGCTCGACCTGGGAGCCTATGACAGCTACTTTGCCGGCACTATGACCGACGTGACGCTCTCCGAGTCGCGCGTCCAGGAGCTGGTCGCCGCGCTGTAAATCCTTTTCTGCGGCTCGAGGGAGCAGGCGCTAGTGTTTGCCGCCTTCGCGGCCGATGGCCGCCATCCGGTTGCGGTCCTGGCTGGAGGCTTCGCCGCCCTTGCGGCCCGCGGCCCGCGCCTCCTCGGAGGAGAACTCGTGCGCGGCGCCTTTCTCATGGGCGGCTTTACCACCCTTGCTGCCGGCCTGGCGGGCCTCTTCGGGGCTGAACTCGTGTGCCGATCCCTTCGCGTGCGCCGCCTGACCGCCCTTGCTGGCGATCTGGCGTTGCTTTATCTCATCCATGGATCCGAAGCCCCGCTTGCCGCTTGCTGGCATTTGTTCGCCTCCTTTCAGCTGGACGTTCTACGAGGATCTGCGGCAAGGAACCCGCCGAGAACCCGTATTGCTAGCGCCGTTATCAATTTAGCTGACATGGCTAGGCGCCTGTCAAGACGCGGTGCTGGGAGCGCCCAACCCTGCCCCTCCCCCGCCGGCGGGGGGAGGGAGGGCCTGATCAAATGTCGGCTAGTATCCGGCGGGCTCGCGTCCGCTGAAAAAGGCTCGCACCCGCTCGCCGATTGTCGGGCGCGGCCGGTATGGCGTCCGCGCTCGAGGACGATCGGCGGCGGTCGACGCGGCCACCGCGCCGCGGTCGGTCGCGGCAACGCCTCGATCCATGCCGCGGAGTTCGCTGCGGACCCGAGCATTTTCTTCGCGCAGCCGCTGATTCTCGCGGCGCAGGTCGTTGAGCGCCGACTCGCGGGTCGTGACGCGACGGCGCATCGACCCGACCCGCACCCCGTGGACGAGGCCCGAGTAGAGCATGTACAGCAGGAACAGCGCGCCGACGACGGCAGCCGCCAGGACGACCGGGACCCAATCGGGGACTGCGGACCAGTGCCACTGCCACAGGGTGACGTCATGCGTGGCGGTGTTCTGGCTCGCGTAAACGGCGACGGCCGCTCCCGCGACGATCAGCAATAGCAGGAAGAGGAGCATGGGCAATCCCTCCAGAGCGATATTAACAGTGTAGGTATAACGTTACCTGACAGCCGGTTGCTGGGTCAAGACGGGAATTCAGGCCATTCGGCTGGTCAGCGGAGAGGGTCGCGGAGATCGCGTAGGGCTGCGGTCGCGAGAAAACCGCACGCCAGGACCAGCGTTGCGAGTCGGATCCAGGCGAGCCACCAGCCTCCGGCGGCCGTGAGGCTGAACGTGAGCGCGGCGCAGAGGGACGTACACAGGCCCGAAATCAGCCACATCGGCCAGCGCCGGCGTCCGGGCCACGCAAGCAGAAGGCACAAGAAGAAAGCGACCAGGATGAAACCCCCCACCATCCTGGTCGCCATCGGCGCACCCCCCAGGTCGATCGGCGCCCCCACTGCCGAAAGCCTACGTGGGATGTCCCGCTCGCGGTATCCCCCAGGGTGATGAAAGATGGCCTCGACGCGATTCCAATCGGGGGAGCCCGAACGGGGGAGGGAGGGTCCTGGCTAGATCAGATGCGCCCGGGACGCCGCCGCCACCGCCTCGGCGCGGTTGCGGGCGTGGAGCCGGCTGAGCAGGCTTTCCACATAGGTCTTGACCGTGTTTTCGCTCAGGTGGAGATGGCCTGCGATCATCGTGTTGGAGTAGCCGTCCGCAACCAGGCGCAGGACTTCGTGCTCGCGCCGCGACAGTCGGACCGCCGGTGGGGCGGTTCCGCTGCTGACCGCCGTGACCGTCGTCGGCCCTGACCCGTCCAGTCCGGCCGCCCGCTGGGCCGCGACCCCCACCACGATCCGGTCGTAGGCCGCGAGGATCGCCCCGGCGACCACCATGATGAGGCTCCAGAGCAGGACGTCCCGAGGGTTGAACGGGACGCCGAAGAAGGCCAGAAGGGCGGCATGCAAGAGGATCATGCCGAGGACGAAGATGGCGACCGCGAGCATGGCGCCTTCGGCACCGTCGTAGGCGACCAGCCAGACGATCAGCAGGATGTAGGCCGCGTAGATACTGGTACTGGCGCCCACCCCGCCGAAGACGAACAGGACCGCGAAGTAGCTGATCGTATCCAGGAGAGTCAGCGCGCGTCCCATCCGAAGGACCGATTCCTCGTCGGCCCGCGGGATGTTGACCATCGCCCAGGCGTTGTAGACCACCACCCAGACCAGAATCAGCGCCAGACCGGCGGGGACTTTCGGGGGCACCATCAGGGACAGGATGGCGGCGAACACCAGCCCGGGCCAGCGGCCGATGATATTGACGACGGCCAATCGGCGGATGGTGCTGGGATTCAGGCGCGGCCGTTCGATGGAATCCAAACCCAGGAACGATAGCGTCCGCATTGTCCCCAACCTCCGCCCTGCCCCCATCAGGGTGGCCCCATTCTACTGGCGTTCCGGTTGGCCGTCCAGCGGCCGGGGCCGGCGCGGCCGGCCATGTCTATGCTCAGGGGGCGATGTCGGTCTTGATCCTCGACGGCGATGACACGCTCTGGGAAAACAACGTTCACTTCGAGCAGGCGATCGAGGACTTCATCGACTTTCTCCACCACTCGACGCTCAGCCGGGAACAGGTGCGCACCACCCTGGATGAGATCGAGCGACTCAACAGCCGGGTCCACGGCTACGGCTCCGTCGCCTCGTCGAGCTCGTTTTGCTACCCGGGGTGGCCGAAACGCTAATCGATCTCTCGCGGCGACACCGCCTCCTGCTGTTTACGAAGGGTGAGCCGGAGGAGCAGCGGCTCAAGGTCCGGAGATCCGGGCTGGAAGATCAGTTCGAACGAGTCGTAGTCACCAAAGAGAAAGATGTCGCCGGCTATCGCGACTTGATTCGGGCTCACCGCATTGACGTTGACCGGGCCTGGATGGTTGGAAACTCGCCCCGGTCCGACATCATTCCAGCGCTCGAGGCCGGACTTCACGCCGTCTACATTCCGCACGAGCACACGTGGCGCCTCGAGCAGGCCGAGGTTCCCGCGCAGGACGGGCGGCTCCTTACGCTGACGTCGTTCCGTCAACTCCGCGATCACTTCTGACGGCGGTATCGGCACCGGGCGGTCCTTAAACGTTATAATGGGACTAACACGATGTCGGCTAGCGCAACTAGTGCATCGAGCTGGCTGCGTCAAGCCCGGCGGCCGCCGGCGCCGTCCGCACATGCCGTGCTAATGGCGGTCCTGATCCTCGCGCTCGCGCTCGGGAGCGGCGGCACCAGTGGCATCAGCTTGCCAGCCGGATCCGCGGCGGCGGCTAACGGACCGGCCGCGGCAAAGGTGAGCGAGTCGGCCGCCTTCCAATCGGACGCCCATCAATTGGAAGCGCGGTACGCCGGCAATCCAGCAGCCCTACGCGAGGTGGGCCGCACCGCGCTGGCCACCGGGCGCAACGAGGCGACGATTGCCGGCTTCCTCAGGCTTCGCTGGGTGGCGCGGCTCGACGCGGGACTGGAGCGCTATGGCGCGTCGCTCGCTGTCAGCGACCCGGCGCAGCTCGCCCTCGCGGTCGCCGGGCTTGCGCATTACAGCGCGGAGATTCATCGCGGCCTGCTCTACGACGGTCCCAGCCGGCTGATCATCGTGTCTGTGCAGGGGCAGCGGCTGGTCGCCTACGACAATGGGCGGACGGTCCTGGACACGCCCGTTACCACCGGGCGACCGTCGCTCCCGACGGATATCGGCGCGATGCGGGTGTTGCGAAAGGACGCACCCTGGACGATGCAGTCGCCCTGGCCGAAGGGTTCGCCCGAATGGTATCCCGATACGCCGGTCCAGATGGTGCTCTGGTTCACGGCGAACGGCGAAGGCCTTCACGACGCCAGCTGGCAGCCGGATTCGACACTGGGGCCAGGGTCGCAGAACGGCCCGTTCGCCAGCCACGGCTGCATCCACCTGACCCTCGCGGCGGTCCGAACGCTGTTCGATTGGGCGCCGCTTGGCGCACCGGTTGTCGTCTACCCGGGCGACGGCTCGCCGCTGGCGGTCCAGGAAGCGCAGCAGTCGGTTGACGCGGCGGGGAATCCCGTCAGCGGCGTGCGCGGCGCCTGAGCCCAGAACCTTTTGCCAGTGTCCGCGTCCTGAATATGGAGAAGTGTGATGACACGGGTCATGCTGTCCATTGCGATCGCGCTGGCGATTGCGGCCTGCGGCACGCCGGCGGCGCAGCCCGGAACCGGTATTCAGGGCAGCGTCCAAGTCGGCCCCACTTGCCCGGTGGAGCGGATCAACTCGCCATGTCCGCCGCATCCGATGGCCGCGACGGTCGTCGTGCGTAGCGGCAACGGGGCTGAGGTCACTCGCTTCCATTCCGGCCCCGATGGGCGATTCAAAGTCGACCTGGCGCCGGGGAGCTACACCCTGATCGGTCTGACCGTGGGCTCCAGCTTCTTGCCGCGGCCGATTCCCACGTCGGTCAAGGTGACGCCCGGAACCTACACGGTGGTCAACGTCGAGTACGACAGTGGCATCCGCTGAGGGCTGCGGCCTGAACCGGCCGTTAGTTGCCGATGTGACCAGCCGGGATGGTGCCCATCCGGCCGCGGCGGTAATCGTCGAACGCCTGGGCAAGCTCTTCGTGCGTGTTCATCACAAAGGGGCCGTACCAGGCGACCGGCTCGCCGATGGGCTCACCGCCGATCACCAGCACCTCGAGGTTCGGTGTCCGGCTTTCCTGGACGAGGTCCGCCGTGAGGGTCATTACGTCGCCGGCGCCGAACGCGGCCAGCTGTCCCGTGCGAATCGCGGCACGAGCCGGCCCCACGGTACCGCGTCCCGCCAGCAGATACACGAGGCCATTGAAGTCGCGCCGCCAGGGAAGGCGGAGCTCGGCACCGGGGTTGACCGTGACGTGCAGCATCGCGATGGGGGTGTGAGTGATCCCCGGTCCGGCCAGACCGGCAATCTCGCCGGCGATCAGCCGCACGAGCGCACCGCCGTCCGCTGACGACAAGAGCGCGACCCGCGCCGCCCCGATGTCCTGGTAGCGGGGCGCCGTCCACTTTTGCTCAGCCGGCAGGTTGACCCAGAGCTGGATGCCGTGGAACAGACCGCCACTGGCGACCAAGGCCTCCGGCGGCCGCTCAATGTGCAGAATGCCAGACCCCGCCGTCATCCACTGCGTCGCGCCATTCGTGATGAGTCCGCCGCCGCCCGTCGAGTCCTGATGCTGAAAGGTGCCGTCGATCATGTAGGTCACCGTCTCAAAGCCGCGGTGTGGGTGCCAGGCGGTGCCTTTGGGCTCACCCGGGCCGTACTCGACCTCACCCATCTGATCCATGTGAATGAAGGGATCGAGGACCTGCGGGTCGAGGCCATAAAAGGCGCGGCGCACCGGAAAGCCTTCGCCTTCCACGCCCTTCGGCGCGGTCGTGATGGCAAGCACGGGGCGATCGAGGCACACGGCCCGGTCGGGGTCCGGGATCCGCGGAAGCGTCAGGATGTTCTCGACGGTGACAGCAGGCATTACAACAACGCTAACCGTCCGGCGCCGCCTGGTATTCCCCCGCTGAGCCGTACAGCAGCGCCGCGTAGGCTGACATGGCCAGGGCGAAGCCCCCCGCCATCAGCATTGAGCTCAAGTTGATGATGAGCATCCCGAGTGCGAACCCCAGTGTGCGGCGAAACCCAGCGACTTCCACAACAAGCTCCAGACGGCATGGAGCGTAACATCGAGCGACCGCTCCGGCTTTCCGCTAAGGTCAACTGCCATGCGGATCGGGGTGATGATCGAAGCCCAGGAGGGTCTTACCTGGGAGCGATGGTTTCGGCT
Organism: Chloroflexota bacterium; assembly: GCA_005880875.1. Taxonomy (GTDB): domain Bacteria; phylum Chloroflexota; class Dormibacteria; order CF-121; family CF-121; genus CF-13. The sequence goes on along the minus strand of VBJI01000139.1, from coordinate 1,220 downwards.
CGCGGAGCGGGTCGAGTCGCTCGGCCTCGACTCCCTCTGGCGCTCGGATCATTTTTTCAGTCTGAGTGGACACCACGACCGCCCGGCGCTGGAGTGCTGGACGTCACTGACCGCGCTGGCGCAGCGGAGCCAACGGATCCGGTTCGGTCCACTGGTGAGTCCGATGACGTTTCGGCATCCAGCGCTGCTGGCCCGGATGGCGGCCGCCGTCGACGGGCTGTCCGATGGCCGTCTGGTGCTCGGCGTGGGCGCTGGCTGGAACGACAGCGAGCATGCGGCGTTCGGCATCACGCTACCGGCCCTCAAGGAGCGGTTCGACCGACTCGAGGAGGGCATCGCCGTCATCAAGGCGCTCTGGTCTGGCGGAACGGTCGACTTCGACGGCCGTTACTACCCACTCCGCGGCGCGAGCGCGTTGCCGCGTCCCATCCAAAAACCGGCGCCGCCATTGCTGATTGGCGGTGATGGCGAGCTCCGGCTGCTCCGGATCGTGGCCCAACACGCCGACGAGTGGAACAGCCACGCGCCGGGACCGGACGTGTATCGGGCGAAGCGGGCCCGCCTGGAGGAGCACTGCCGGGCTGTCGGTCGGGATCCCAACGCGATTCACCGCTCCTGGATGGGTGGCATCCTGATCGGGCGCGACCGGAGCGAGGTCTTAGAGAAAGGACGCTGGTTCCACTCGTTTCTCGGGCCGCCGGCCGGCGGGTCGCCGGCCGCGGTGCCGGAAGTGCTTCGGCAACGACACTGGCTGGTAGGCACCCCGGATGAGGTCGCCGGCCAAGTGGACGCCTGGTCGGCGGTCGGCGTTGAGCGGGTGATGCTGCAGTGGTACAACCTCGACGACCTCGATGGGCTGTCCCTACTGGCGCGCATCGGCCGCCCCTAGCGGGTCAGGGACTCGCGGTTGCGCTGACCGACGCGCTCGGCGTCGCGGTGGCACTCGACGATGGCGTCGCGCTCGTGGTGGGCGTGGCAGTAGGTGTCGGCCCGGTCACGGGCAGCTGCTTTTGCGTGATCTTGCCGATAGTCGGCAGGTCAGACTGTGCCGACGGCGGACGCTCGACGGGTGCGTTGAGCAGGCCATACGCGAGCACCACGGCGACGACGACCGCCAGCGCCCCAGGGACGATGCCGGCTCGGCTCGGTCGTTGCGGGCGATCGCCGGTGTTTTGCGCCGAGCGCCCGTAGATCTGTCGGTAGGGCGTCAGCTGAACGCC